>NZ_JBMVFX010000022.1:0-74973 GCF_049538415.1 Cellulosimicrobium sp. AB352
GGCTCTTCCGATCTCGCCGGTCAGCCCCGGGTCGGCGGCCCGCGCCGGGGCGCGCGTCGCGTCGTCGGCGAGCGTCACGCCGTGCCCCCGCTGCCGGACGCGCCCGCCCGGCCCCGGGCGCCCGCCTCCGCCGCGTCGGCGTCGCGTCGCACCGACGAGACCTCCGCCGCCGAGGCGTCGGGCCGCGCGTCCTCCGTGGTGTCGACGGCGCCGGTCGCCTGGACGGCGCCCTCCGCGTCGTCGTCCTCACGACCCGGTGTCCGCAGGTTCCAGCGGGTGATGACGAAGCGGAAGAGGACGTAGTAGAGCACCGCGTACCCGAGCCCGATGGGGATGAGGAGCAGCGGCATCTCGGCGATGCGGAAGTTCAGCAGGTAGTCGATCGCGCCGGCGGAGAAGCCGAACCCGTCGCGGATGCCGAGCGCGTTGACGAGCGCCATCGACGTGCCGGTAAGCACTGCGTGGATGACGTACAGCGGGTAGGCGACGAACACGAACGCGAACTCGAGCGGCTCGGTGACGCCCGTGACGAACGAGACGAGCGCGGCCGAGCCCATGATGCCCGCGACGACCTTGCGCTGCGCCGGCTTGGCGGTGTGGACGATCGCGAGCGCGGCGGCCGGGAGCGCGAACATCATGATGGGGAAGAACCCGGTGAGGAAGGTGCCCGCGGTGGGGTCGCCCGCGAGGAACCGGAAGATGTCGCCCTGCGCGACCGTGCCGTCGGCGGCGGTGTACTCGCCGAACTGGAACCACGGCAGCGAGTTGAGCAGGTGGTGCAGGCCGATCGGCACGAGGAGGCGGTTGAGCGTGCCGAAGACGAACGCGCCGAGGATGGTCGAGCCCGTGACGAACCCGCCGATCCGCTCGTTGATGAGCCAGTCGAACGCGGGGTAGATCAGCGCGCCCACCACGGCGATGAGCACCGAGACACCCGCCGTGACGATCGGCACGAACCGCCGGCCGCCGAAGAACGCGAGGTACTGCGGCAGCTTGATCCGGTAGTACTTCTGGTACAGCAGCGCGGCCGTCAGGCCGATGACGATGCCGCCGAGCACGCCGTAGTTGATGAGCGCCTGCGTCTCGCCCTCCGCCGCCTCACCGAGCACGTAGGGCGAGAGCGAGTCGCTGACGCCCTTGAAGACGAGGTAGCCGATGAGGGCGGCGAGCCCCGTCGTCCCGTCCGACTTCTTCGCGTACCCGACCGCGACGCCGAGGGCGAAGATGATCGGGAGGTTGCTGAACAGCGCGTTCCCGGCGGCGCCGAGGACGTCGGCGACGGGCTGCATCCACGCGAAGGTGCCGGCGACGCCGTCGGCTCCGAGCATGTCCGGCTGGCCGAGGCGCAGCAGCAGCGCGGCGGCGGGCAGCGACGCGATGGGCAGCATGAGCGAGCGCCCGACGCGCTGGAGCTGCGCGAAGCCGGGCACCCCCCTCTTGGTCCTCGTCGGTTCGGCGACGGTCGTCATGTCCTTCTCCTCCTGGGCAGGCCTGGGGCGCAGGCGAGGTGCGTCGAGCGGCGGCTGTGGCGCGACGTCGTGCGGCGTCGTTGCCGGTCCCGAGGCGCGACGAGAAGACCTGGGGTCGTCGTGCCCGGGCTGTCGGTCCAGGTTGTCTGGACCACTTGCAGGAAGAGTGGTCTAGACCTCATGATGTGTCAACCCCCGAGGGTGACCCGGGACACACGGCGGGCCCCGCGGGGCGCGTCGTCGCAGGTCGCACGACGGCCGGGCGACGACAATGCAGCCGTGGAGAACGCGGCACCGGAGCAGGGCGGTCGGCGACGACCGGAACCAGGGACGGCACGAGGACGAGGACGCGGCACGACGATGAGCAGGTCACGATCGCAGGCGAGCGAGCACAAGTACCTCACGGTGCGCGCCTACCTCGCCGACCTCGTGGCGAGCGAGCTCTCCGTCGGCGACGCGGTGCCGTCCGAGCGCAGCCTCACCGAGAAGTTCGGCGTCTCGCGCATGACCGTGCGCCAGGCCGTCGACGCGCTCGTCACGGAGGGCGTGCTGGAGCGCGCGCAGGGGCGGGGCACCTTCGTCGCGCCGCCGCGCGCCGACTTCGAGATGCGCCTCACGACGTTCGGCGAGGAGGCACGACGGCGCGGCATGGAGCCGGGCACCGAGGTGCTGGAGGTCGGGACCGTCCCCGCGCCCGCGTCCGTCGCCGAGTCGCTCGGCCGCGCGACCGGCGACCCGATGCACCACGTCGTGCGCCTGCGCACCGCGGACGGGTCGCCCATGAGCGTCGAGGAGGCCTGGATCCCCGTGGACCTCGCCCCCGAGCTGCTCGACGACGGCGTGCCCGAGAGCCTCTACGGCGCCCTGCGCGAGCGCGGCCTCGCGCCGACGTGGGGCGAGGACACGATCACCGCGTCCGACGCCACCGTCCAGGAGCAGAAGCTGCTCGGGCTCCGCGCCTCGCGAGCCGTCATGCGCACCGTGCGGCGCACGTTCGCGGGCGACTCGCCCCTCATGTACTCCCGCTCCAGCTACCGCGGCGACCGGTACAGCGTCTTCGTCCCGCTGCGCGAGGCGCGCCCGACGCTCGTGCCGCGCAGCACCACCGCCGACGACGACGCCGCGGACGGGGGCGCCGTCACCGACGACGCGCCGACCGACCAGCTCGCCCCCGTGCCGGTGCCGGCACGGGCGACCGAAGGGAACGACCGATGACACAGTCCGACGCGGAACGCGCCGCGACGATCCTCGCCGGCCTCGGCGGGGTGGGGAACATCGAGGAGATCGACCCGTGCACCACGCGGCTCCGGTCGCTCGTCAAGGACCCCGCGCTCGTCGACGCCGCGCTCCTGCGCCGCGCCGGCGCGTTCGGCGTCATGGTGAACGGGCGGGTCGTGCAGGTGGTGGTCGGCCCGCAGGTCGACACCATCGCCTCCGACCTCGCCGACCTCATGTGAGGAACCCGGCCCGGGCGCGACCCGGGCCACCGCCCTTCTCCGCGCACCCCGCGCACCCCGACCGGCACGGCTGCCGGCCGGCCCCCCGACCCGGCCCCGGCCGGACCCCGACCACGAGGAGCACCCGTGAGCAAGGCAGAGCAGATCCTCCGAGGCCTCGGCGGCGACGCGAACGTCCTCGACCTGGAGGCGTGCATCACGCGCCTGCGCGTCGAGGTCGAGGACCCGGCGCTCGTCGACGACGCCACGCTGACCGCGGCCGGGGCGATCGCCGTCGTGCGGTCGGGCGCCGCGATCCAGGTCATCGTCGGCCCCGAGGCCGACAACATCGCCTCCGACATCGAGGACCTCCGCTGATGGCGGCGCCGCTCACGGTGCTCGTCCCCGTCACGGGCACGGTCGTGGACGTCGGCGACGTCGACGACCCCGTCTTCTCCGCCGGGCTCGTCGGCCCCGGGCTCGCGGTCGAGCCCGACGACGCGCAGGGCGGCGAGGCCGTCGCGCCCATCACGGGCACGGTCGTCAAGCTGCACCCGCACGCGTTCGTCGTCCAGCACGACGACGGCCGCGCGGTCCTCGTGCACCTCGGCATCAACACCGTCCAGCTCGGCGGCGAGGGCTTCACGACGCACGTCGCGCAGGGCGACCACGTCCAGCGCGGCACGGTGCTCGTCACGTGGGACCCGAAGGCCGTGCGCGCCGGCGGCCGGTCGGCCGTGTGCCCCGTGGTCGCGCTCGAGGCGGCGCCCGACGACGTGACCTCGCTCACCGAGGTCGGTGCGTGGGCCGCCCACGGCGAGGAGCTGCTCACCTGGGGCTGACGCCGCCGCGCCGCGCGGGCCTCGGTCCGCGCGGTCAGCCGCGCAGCGGGAGCGTGAGGGACGGGACGTCGCCCGGCTCGCCGCGGTCGACCACGCGGACCGGCACGCCCCAGTCCTGCTGCGCGAGGTGGCACGCGGGGAACACGTCCGGGTCGGGCTCGCCGTCGGGGCCGAGCGGGACGACGTCGCACGACGCCGCCCGGGCCGTCACGTGCAGCACGCCCTCCCCGACCGCGGGGTTGATGACCAGGTCGCGCCCGAGCTCGACGCCGACGCCCTCCCCGGACAGCAGGAGCTCGGGCGGCGTCGCGCTCACGCGCAGCTCCGTCGACGGACCGAACCGGTCGTCGAGCTTCTGCCCCGGCGCCGGGACGAACGGCACGTCGAGCCACAGCGGCCCGGCCCCGATGTCGGTGACGGGGCGCTGCGTGCGGTGCGCGCCGCCGTCGAGCACCTCGCCCGCGAGCGACGCCGGGAGCGCGACGCGCGTCAGGCGGTGCGCCGCGGACTCCACGACGAGCAGGTGGACCTGCGGCTCGCCGTCCGGCCCCTCGCCCACCTGCACGACGACGCCGCTCGGCTCCGCGAGGCCCGTCGCCAGGGTCGTGACCTCGCCGGCGAGGCGGGTTCCGAAGGTGTCGTCCCCGACGCTCCCGGCGTCACCGGCCGCGGGCGCGAACCGGCGCAGCGCGCCGTCGTAGGTGTCGGCGACGACGACGCTCCCGTCGGGCAGCGTCGCGACCCCGAGCGGGTGCTGCATCAGCGCCTGCTCGGCCGGGCCGTCGCGGTGGCCGAAGTCGAACAGCCCTTGCCCGACGGCGGTCCGCACCTCGACGCCCTCGGGCACCACGGCGACGCCACCGCCCAGCCCGGACACGCGGCGCAGCGCCGAGGTCTCGGCGTCGGCGACCCAGACGGCGCCGTCGGGTGCGACCGCCAGCCCGGACGGCTGGGCGAACCAGGCCGACGCTCCCGGCCCGTCCTCCAGACCCTCGTTC
This sequence comes from Cellulosimicrobium sp. AB352, assembly GCF_049538415.1. Lineage (NCBI taxonomy): Bacteria > Bacillati > Actinomycetota > Actinomycetes > Micrococcales > Promicromonosporaceae > Cellulosimicrobium > Cellulosimicrobium sp. AB352. Next base: position 4,746 of record NZ_JBMVFX010000022.1, read on the forward strand.
ATCGTCCCGGCCAGCAACCCGAGCTTCCACCAGTCGAAGGCCCACAACGTGTGATGGCCCGCCATCGCCACGACGAAGCCGGCCAGCTCGTCCGACCAGGCGACGTCCCACGGCGAGGAGAGCCGCACGTCGCGCGGGTCGTAGGTGGAGCCCGGATCGAACGGTCCGAACCGGGGCGTGCCCTCGTCGTCAGGGACGACCACGTTCTCGACCCCGCCCACCATGAACTGGTCGCCCGTGCCCGCGACCGTCGTCACGTGCCCGTCGGCGAGCCGTACCCCGCGGAGCGCATGGTTCGCGGTGTCCGCCACGAGGACGTCGAACCCGTACGTCGCACGCTCGCGCTCCGGGACGAGGCACAGCCCGTTCGGCTCGGCGAACCGCGCGTCCTCGGGGCCGCCGTCGGCGAGCCCGCGCTCGCCGGACCCGATGCGCCGGACGAGGGTCTCGCCGTCGGGCAGGAGCTCGGCGAGCGCGTGGTGCCCGGCGTCCGCGACGAGGATGTTGCCACCGGGCAGCTCGATCGCCTTCGCGGGGAAGCGCAGCGTGCCCGACGACGGCTCGGGCGCCACGTACGGGCCGTCGCCCCGGTGCAGCGTGCCCTTCGCGTCGTGCTCCGCGACGAGCTCCTCGACGAGCGCGGCGATCGCGGACGCGTGCCCCTCCCCCGCCATCTGCGCGACGACGTAGCCATCGGGGTCGACGACCACGAGCGTCGGCCAGGCGCGCGCCGCGTACGCGGACCAGGTGACGAGCTCCGGGTCGTCGAGCACGGGATGGTGGACCTCGTACCGCTCGACCGCGGCCGCGAGCGCCGCCGGGTCCGCCTCGTGCTCGAACTTCGGCGAGTGCACGCCGACGACGACCAGCACGTCTCGGTGCCGCTCCTCGAGCTCGCGCAGCTCGTCGAGGACGTGCAGGCAGTTGACGCAGCAGAAGGTCCAGAAGTCGACCAGGACGATCTTGCCGCGCAGGTCGGCGAGGGTCAGGTCGCGGCCGCCGGTGTTGAGCCAGCCGTGCCCGACGAGCTCGGACGCGCGGACACGGGGAAGTCGCTCGGTGGTCACGCGGCCATTCTCGCGCGCCGGCGCGCTGTGGACCGACGACGCCTCAGGGCCGGCGCAGGTCTCGGCGCAGCGCGTGGAGCTCCCGCGTCGCGCCGAGGCCGACCACGGCGACCAGGTCGCCCGCGACACGCAGCTCGGTGAGCAGCCCGCCGCCGTCGAGCGTGCGGTGCTCCGGGGTCGCGCCGGGCACCGCGACGCCGAACCCGGCGACCTGGGCGCCGTGCAGCACGAGGGAGAAGCCGGCGTCCGGCACGTACGGGCCGAGATCCGGGCCGCCGACGAGACGACGCAGGACGGCGCGCGCCGCGTGGGCTCCCTGCGCGACCGCGGCGTCCCAGTGGTCGGTCCGGAACCGTCGTCCGCGCCGGTCCCGGTGGACGGCGACCGCCCCGGCGGCAAACAGGCCGGGCGCGGCGGGGACGGCGAGGCGGTCGTCGACGTCGACGCCACCGCCGGTGCCGGGCGCGGCGGGCGCGGTGCCGTGCGCGACGACCGCGAGGTCGGACTCCAGGGTCGCCCCGCCCGCGAGGCGCACGGTGACGCCGCCCGGACGCTCGGTCACCGCCTCGACCCGGCGGCCGAGGTGGGCGTCGAGGTGCTCCTCGTGGCGCTGGGCGACGGCGCGCGCGACCGCGGTCCCGAGCGCCCCCGCGAGCGGGAGCCGGGAGCGGGCGACGAGGTGGACGGTCGCGCCGACCTCGGCGAGCCAGGCGGCGGTCTCGGAACCGACGAACCCGGCGCCGAGCACGGTGACCGTGCGCCGCGCGGGATCGGGGCCGAGCAGGGCACGCAGCCGCTCGGCGTCCCGTGCGGTGTGCAGGTGCACCACGCGGGGCTCCCCGCCGTCGGCGCCCGCGAGCGCCGGGACGCGGTCCACGGCCGGGCCGGGCCGAGGCACCGCGCCCGTCGCGAGGACGACGGCGGCGGCGGTGAGCTCGCGCCCGTCCGCGAGGACGACGGCCCGCCGCTGGGGGTCCAGGCCGATCGCGCGTGCCCGCACGAGCTCGACGTCGGGCGGCACCGGCAGGGCGGCCTGCTCCGCAGTGAGCAGACCCTGGAGGATCGCCTTGTCGACGAGGGTGCGCAGGTACGGCTCCCCCTCCTCGCCGTGCACGAGGACGACGCGACCGTCGAAACCTTCGCCGCGCAGCGTCGTCACGGCGGCGTGCCCGGCTGCTCCGCCGCCGACCACCACCACGTCCGGCCCGTCCACGTCGCCCATCTCTCCTCCTTGACCTCAATACCCCCTGTGGGTATATTCGCCATCCTAGCCATACCCCATGGGGGTATCAGCACGGAGGAGGAACGTCGTGAGCATCGTCGAGATCGAGTACCAGGTGACCGGGATGACGTGCGGCCACTGCGAGATGTCGGTGCGCGAGGAGGTCGGGCAGGTGCCCGGCGTTACCGCGATCGACGTGAGCGCGACCACCGGTCGGCTGATCGTCACGGCCGACCAGCCCCTCGACGACGCCGCGGTCCTCGCCGCCGTCGACGAGGCCGGCTACACCGCGGAGCGGGTGCGATGAGGGCGCCCGCCCGGATCGGGCTCTACGTCGCCGGGCTCGGGGTCGTGTTCGTGGCCTCGGCCGCGGTGGCGGGCGCCGTCGTCCCCGAGGGCGCCCTCTCGGGGAAGCCCGCCGCGCACGCGCCGGAGCAGCACGCCGCCGCGAGCGACGACCCCCCGCAGGAGACCACGAGAGGAGCGGACATGGTCGGCGGACTGTCCCTGGAGCAGGGCGGCTACACGCTCGGCGAGATCGAGGCGCCGCAGACGCCGGGCACGCCCGGCGAGCTCGCCTTCACCTTGACCGACCCCGCGGGCGAGCCGGTGACCGACTTCGCCGTCGCGCACGAGCAGCGCCTGCACCTCGTCGTCGTGCGCTCCGACGGGGCGCACTACCGCCACGCCCACCCCGAGATGGACGAGGCCGGCCGCTGGTCCGTGCCCTGGACGTGGGACGCCGCGGGCACCTACCGCGTGTACGCCGACGCCGTCCCCACCGGCGGCGACCCGCTCACCCTGAGCCGCACCGTCGAGGTCGCGGGCGAGGTCGTCCCCGTCCGGGCCGACGCCCCCACGACCACCGCCTCGGTGGACGGGTACGACGTCGCGCTCGAGGGGAGCCTCGAGGCCGGTACGGCCTCGAGGCTGACGCTCGAGGTCACGCGGGACGGCGAGCCGGTCACGACGCTCGAGCCGTACCTCGGCGCGTTCGGCCACCTCGTCGCGCTCCGCGACGGCGACCTCGCCTACCTGCACGCCCACCCCGAGGGCGCGGAGGCCGCGCCGGGCGAGGTCTCCGGCCCGACCGTGGCGTTCGCCGTCGAGGCACCGACCGCGGGCCGGTACCTCCTGTACCTCGACTTCCAGGTCGAGGGCCAGGTGCGCACCGCGGCCTTCACCGTCGAGGCCACCGGCGCCACGGCGACCCCGGACGACGCCCCGGCCGACGCCCCGGCCGACGACGACCCCGCCGCGCACGACGACCACTGACCACCCTGCACCGGGCAGCCCGCTGCCCGGCCGGAAGGAGAACCTCATGACGGCATCGGCCGCCCCGTCGCCGGGGACGTTCGTCGAGCTCGAGATCGGGGGGATGACCTGCGCCTCGTGCGCCATGCGGATCGAGAAGAAGCTCAACCGGCTCGACGGCGTCACCGCGACGGTGAACTACGCGACCGAGAAGGCGAGGGTCACCGTCCCGGACGGCGTCGACGCGGCCACGCTCATCGCGGAGGTCGAGAAGACGGGCTACACGGCGCAGGTCCCGCGCGCCGAGGCCCCCGCCTCCGAGGAGGACGCGGGCACGGACGCGGACGACCCCGAGCTCACCGCGCTGCGGCACCGGCTGGTCGGCGCCGTCGTGCTGTCGGTCCCGGTCATCGCGATGGCGATGGTCCCCGCGCTCCAGTTCACGTACTGGCAGTGGGCGAGCCTCGTGCTCACCGCGCCCGTCGTGGTGTGGGCGGCGTGGCCGTTCCACCGCGCCGCGTGGACCAACCTGCGCCACGGCGCGGCCACCATGGACACCCTGATCTCCGTCGGGACCAGCGCCGCGTTCCTCTGGTCGCTGTACGCGCTCTTCCTCGGCACGGCCGGGGAGCCGGGCATGACGCACCCGTTCACGCTCTCGGTCGCCCGGACCGACGGCGCGGCGAACATCTACCTCGAGGTCGCCGCGGGCGTCACGACGTTCATCCTCGCGGGCCGCTACTTCGAGAAGCGGTCCAAGCGGCAGGCGGGCGCCGCGCTGCGCGCCCTGCTCGAGCTCGGCGCGAAGGACGTCGCGGTGCTGCGCGACGGCGTGGAGACCCGCGTCCCGATCACCGACCTCGCCGTGGGCGACGAGTTCGTCGTGCGCCCGGGCGAGAAGATCGCGACGGACGGCACGGTCGTGGCCGGCACGTCCGCCGTCGACGCGTCGATGCTCACGGGCGAGTCCGTGCCCGTCGAGGTCGGGGAGGGCGACGCCGTCACCGGGGCGACCGTCAACGCCGGCGGGCGGCTCGTCGTGCGCGCGACGCGCGTCGGCGGCGACACCCAGCTCGCGCAGATGGCGCGCCTCGTCGAGGACGCGCAGTCCGGCAAGGCGCAGGTCCAGCGCCTCGCCGACCGGGTCTCCGCGATCTTCGTCCCCATCGCCATCGCGATCGCCGTCGGCGCGCTGGGCGCGTGGCTCGGGGCGGGTGCCCCGGCCTCGGCGGCGTTCACGGCCGCCGTCGCGGTCCTCATCATCGCGTGCCCGTGCGCCCTGGGCCTCGCCACCCCGACGGCGCTGCTCGTCGGGACGGGACGCGGCGCGCAGATGGGCGTCCTCATCAAGGGGCCGGAGGTCCTGGAGTCCACGCGTTCCGTGGACACCGTCGTGCTCGACAAGACGGGCACCGTGACGACGGGCGTCATGACGCTCACCGACGTCGTCACCGGGACGGGCACGGACCGCGCGGAGCTCCTGCGCCTCGCGGGCGCGCTCGAGGACGCCTCCGAGCACCCCGTCGCCCGGGCGGTCGCCCGCGGCGCGGTCCAGGAGGTGGGCCCGCTGCCCGTGCCCACGGAGTTCACCAACGTCGAGGGCAAGGGCGTGCAGGGCGTCGTGGACGGGCACGCCGTGCTCGTCGGCCGCGAGTCGCTCCTCGCCGAGTGGGCGCAGCACCTCCCGCGCGAGCTCGCCGACGCCAAGGCCCGCGCCGAGGAGCAGGGCGGCACGGCCGTCATCGTCGGCTGGGACGGGCAGGCTCGCGGCGTCCTCGTGGTGGCCGACGCGGTCAAGCCCACGAGCGCCGAGGCGATCCGCCAGCTCCGCGCCCTCGGCCTCACCCCGGTGCTCCTCACCGGGGACAACGCGACCGTCGCCCGACGGATCGCGGCCGAGGTCGGCATCGACGAGGTCATCGCGGAGGTCATGCCGAGCGACAAGGTCGACGTCGTCAGCCGGCTCCAAGGCGAGGGCAAGGTCGTCGCGATGGTCGGCGACGGCGTGAACGACGCCGCCGCCCTGGCGCAGGCAGACCTGGGCCTCGCCATGGGGACGGGCACGGACGTCGCGATCGAGGCCGCCGACATCACGCTCGTGCGCGGCGACCTCCGCTCCGCAGCCGACGCGATCCGGCTCGCACGCCGGACGCTCGGGACGATCAAGGTGAACCTCTTCTGGGCCTTCGCCTACAACGTCGCCGCGATCCCCCTGGCGGCCCTCGGCCTGCTCAACCCGATGCTCGCCGGTGCCGCCATGGCGTTCTCGAGCGTCTTCGTGGTGGGCAACAGCCTGCGCCTGCGGTCGTTCTCCAGCCGCGCGACCGGCACGCACCCCGGCACGGCCGCCCCGACCGCGCCGACGGCCCGGCTCGCCGGCGTCTGACCCCGACTCCGATCCCGACCGACGACCCTCCAGGAGGACCCCGCATGTGCCAGCACCACGACGACACGCACCCCGGCCACGACGACCACCCGCACGACGGCGGGCACCACGGTGCGCACCACACGGCGCACCACCACGCGCCCGCGACCGCCGCGGGGGTCGCGCCTGCCACGGGTGAGGCGGCGGACGACGACCTCGCCGAGTGCCCCGTGATGCGCGGGAGCATGGTCGCGAAGGCCCACGCCGAGGCGGCCGGGCTCGTGCGCGACCACGAGGGCGTGCGCTACTGGCTGTGCTGCTCGTCGTGCGGCCCGCTGTTCGACGCCGACCCGGCCCGGTACGCGCGCGCCGCCTGACCGCACGGATCACCGGCCGCGCGTCGTCCCGACGCCCTCGTGCCCGGTGCCGCACCCTCCCGGTGCGGTGCCGGGCACGCGTCGTGCGACGGACGGGTCGTGGCGCGGAGGCTCAGGCGCGCGACGCCGTCACGTCGCCGACGACGCGCACCTCCACGTCGACGCCGTCCACGGTCTCGGGGACCGCGACGTCGTCGGACGTCACGTTCACGCGCAGCAGCCAGTCGTCGCCGACGCCGGACGTCCGCGCACCGCGCACCGGGGCGCCGGTCAGGTCGGCGCGCGCGATGCCGACGCCGGTCACGCCGTCGAGGCCCGCGAGCTCGTTGCGCAGCGCGGCCTTGGCCTCCCGGGCTCGTTCGAGGGTCGCCACGGCAACCACCTCCCGCACCCATTGTGCGCCCGACGGCGGCCGGAAGGCAGGGCCGAGCGTCCCGCCCCCGAGGGGCCGGGCGAGCAGACCCGTCCGGACGGCCCGGGCAGCGTCGCGCCGGCTCAGCCGAGCAGCGTCGCACCCAGCCGATCGAGCACGGTCCCGATCGGGTTGCAGTACGTGAGCCCGGTGCCGTTCGCGCCGCCGGTCTCCGACCCCGCGAACAGCAGCCCCAGCGCCACGCCGTCCTCGCGGTACACGAGCGACCCGGAGTCGCCGCCGCGCGAGAAGGGCCCGTCTCCCGTGGACTCGACCTCGATCTGGTCGTCGAAGCGCAGCGCGCCGAGCCCGTCGCCGTACCCGACGACGACGTCGTCGAGCTCGATCGCCGTGACCCGCCCCGCGGTCACCCCCGTGGTCCGGCCCGACTTGCCCACGACCTCGCCGCCCAGCGCGACCGCCGTCGTCGTGATCCTGCCGACCGGGTACTCCGGGTCGACGTCCGGGTCGTCGAGCAGCGCGACCGCGGCGTCCACGGTCTGCGTGATCCCGGCCTCGAGCGGGACCAGCCCGGCGAGGGTGCCCACGCGGTCGTCGGGCGCGCGACCGCCGTCGGCCGGGCCGGGCTGCACGACGACGTCCCCCACCCGCGCGGCCGGCGAGCCGACGAGCACGTGCCAGTTGGACAGCGCGTAGACCGAGACCTCGTCGGCGCCGTCGACCGCTGGCGGCGCGACGCGCACGAACGCCCCGAGCGTCCCCGCGGTGACGTCGACGTGCGCGACGGAGACCCCGGGCCGCAGCGGCCGGACGCGGCCGGTCTCGCCGGTCGCGTACGCGGTGACGACGGGCGGGCGGACGCCCGGGCCGTCGCCGCGGGCACGCCCGGCGCCCGGCGCGGCGGCGAGCGGACGGATGCGTCCCGTGCGCCGCACGTCCACCGTGTCGCCCGCCTCGGAGGCGACCTTGCGCGCGATGCTGCGCGCGGTGGGCACCCCGAGGCGGTACCGGACCGCGATCGCGTACCCGCCGTCGTCGTGCGGGGCGAGCCCGATCGCGAGCGTGGGGGCGCGCACGACCTCCGCGGCGTCGGGCACGTCGCGCGCCTCGATCGCCGTGCCCGACCGGCCCGGCAGGCCCGACCGCTCGGCGAGCTCGCGCGCGTAGTCCGCGAGCTGCGACTTGATCTCCCGTGCCTTCTGCTGGTCCATCGGTGCACCGTCCCCTCGCCCGGCGGACGGCTCCCGCCGCCCGCGTCCTGCCGAGCGAGTCTGGCGGCAGCCGCCCACACGCGCACCGCGGCGCGCCGCACCCGCGTCAGGCGCGCAGGAGCTGCTCCACCCGGACGGACCGGCGGCGCGCGACGACGAGCGTCGTCACCGCGACGGACACGAGGCCCCACAGGACCAGGGCCACGGCATCGCCCGCTCCCCCGGCCGCGCCGGGGTCGACGATCGACGTGAGCAGGCGGAGCGCCGAGCCCACCGGCAGGACGTCGCGCAGGCTCGTGAGCGCAGCCGGGACGGTCGCGACGATGCCGGTCGCGACGAGCAGCACCGCGACGAGCAGGCCGATCGCGCGCCCCACGTTCCCGAGGAGCGCGGCGAGCGCCTGGTTGAGCGCGACGAACACGACCGACGCGAGCGCCCCGGCCGCGAGCAGACCGATCCAGCCGCCCACGCTCGCCCCCTCGACCGCGGCGAGGACGCCGCCGACCACGAGACCGGTCGCCGCGGCGATCCCGGCCGGGAGCGCGAGCGCCGCGAGCGCGAGCCGGCCGGGGCCGCGCGTCGACCCCAGGAGCCGTGCCGGGACCGGCGGGAACGCGACGAAGATCGCGAGCGCGCCCAGCCACAGCGCGAGCACCGCGAACAGCGGGCCGGTCGAGCCGGTCCCGAGGTCGTCGACACCGGGCGCGGCCACGGGGTCGGCCACGACGCTCGCGAGGTTCTCGCGCTCCGCGTCGGTGTACGAGGGGATCTGCCCGGTCGCCTCGCTCAGACCGTCGGCGAGGTCGGACGTGCCGCCCGCGAGCTGCCCGACGCCGCCCGCGAGGTCGCCCGCGCCCGTCGCCAGCTCCTGGGTGCCGGTCGCGAGCTGGTCCGCGCCGGTCCCGAGGGCGCCGACGCCGTCGGCGAGCCGGTCCGCGCCGCTGCCGAGCGCCCCGACCCCGGCGGCCAGGCCGTCGGCCCCGGTGGACAGCCGGCCCGCGCCGCCGGAGAGCTGCGCCGCGCCGTCGGCGACCTGGTCCGCCCCGGGCGCGAGCTGCCCGAGCCCGGTGGAGAGCGCGGCCGCGCCCTGGGCCACGCCGGCGGCCCCGGTCGACGCCTGCGCCGCGCCCGCGGCGAGATCGTCGGCGCCCGTGGCGAGCCGGTCGACGCCCGCCGCGAGCGCGTACAGGCCGGTCGGGGCGCCACCCTGGCCCGACGGCGAGCCCGCCAGAGCCTCGTTCCCCGCGGCGACGCCCGCCGCGCCCGCGGCGAGCGGGCGCAGCGCGGCGAGCTGCTGGTCGAGCGCCTGGCACGTCGGGCTCGCCGGGTCCTGCGCGCACCCGGCAGCGACCTTCTGCTGCTCCAGACCGGCGACGACCTGGGCGAGGCCGCCCGCCACGTCGCGCGAGCCCGTCGCGAGCGCGGTCGCGGTCTCCGGGAGCGACCGGCCCGTCGACGTGCCGTCGGGCAGCCGCACGTCCGCGATCGAGGCGTCGAGCGCGCCGAGCCCGCTCGCGAGGTCCGACGCCCCGGTGGACAGCGCACCCACGCCGCCCGCGACGCTCTGTGCCCCGGAGGCGAGCTGCCCCGCGCCCGCGGCGCTCTGGTCGACGCCGTCCGCCACCTGCCGCGACCCCGCGGCGAGGCCCTGGGCGCCGCTCGCGACGCCCTGCGCGCCCGACGCGAGCTGGTCCGCGCCGCTGCCGAGCTCCCCGACCCCGGCGGCCAGGCCGTCCGCGCCCGTGCCGAGCTCGCCGACGCCGGACGCGAGCGCGCTCGCCCCGGTGGCGACCTCGCCCGCGCCCGACGCGAGCTGCGTCGCCCCGTCGCTCGCCTGGGCGGCGCCGTCGGCGAGCTGGTCCGCGCCGTCGGCCGCCTCGCCGAGCTGGTCGTGGAGCGTCGTGAAGCCGGTGAGGACGCCGTCCACGTAGTTCTCGGTGAGCGTCGTGCCGAGCACCGACGTCGCGGTCGTGGTGACGATGCGCGCGAGCGCCTCGTCGACGACCCGCCCGCCCGGCGTCGTCTCGACGGACAGCGTGGCCTGCGTCGCGGCCGACGGGTCGCCGCCGAACGACGTGGCCGCCGCGGAGAAGTTCTCCGGGATCGTCACGACGGCCGCGTACGTGCCGTCGGCGAGCCCGGCCGCGGCGTCGTCCGCGTCGGTGATGACCCAGTCGTAGTTCGTCGTCCCCGGGTCGGGCTGCACGGCGACCGCGCCGGTGTCGGTCGAGGCGGCGCCGCCGCTGACGAGCCCGGCGGTGAGCTGACGGCCGAGCGGGACGGTCTGGCCGTCCACCTCGACCGGCTCGTCGAGGTTCACGACCGCGGCCTTGACCGTGTCCAGCCGTTCCTGCGGGTTCCACAGCGCCCACAGGAGCAGGCCGAGGACGGCGAGGGGCAGCGCGACCGCGGCGGCCACGGTCCACGCGCGCCGGGCGTCGACGCGGCGGGGACGCGCGCCGCCGGTCCGTGCGTCCGGCGCGGTCGGGTCGGCGGTCGGGTCGGTCGGGACCGGCTCGGGCGGGAAGACGCTCATGCGGGCACCTCCTCGGTGCGCGGGCCGACGACGGGCGCGGCGGGGACGGTGCGGTCGGGGTCGTGCGGGTCGTGCAGGTCGAGCACGGGCGTGCCGGGCGGGGCCAGGTCCGTCGGTGCCGGGCCGACGGCGCCGAGCACCACCGCCGTGCCGCGCCCCGCCGCGTCGGCGAGCACCTCGGCCAGCGCGGCCCGCTCGGCGGGCGACGTGACGGCGTCGGTCCCGACGACGGCGAGGAGCCGGGGCCGCTCGCGCAGGACCTCGGCGACGCTCGCCGCCGCCGGCACGCGGTGCGCCGCGGGCGCCGGTGCGTCGCCGGGGAGCGCGGCGACGTCCGCCGCGAGGTCCACGAGCGCGACGCGGCGCCGCACGGTCAGCGCACGCTCCGGCAGCACGAGGCCCGTGACCTTGAGCGCCCCGCTCGTCGGGCGCAGGCGCCCCGCGAGTGCCAGCACGACCCCGGACACCGCCGCGGGCGACTCCCCGTGCACGACGAGCGACCCGCCGTCGGGCACCCGGACCGTGACCGGCTCGGCCAGCGGGCCGCGCGCGCCGGCGACCACGAGGTCGTGCGCGACGACCGCGTCCGTGCTGCCCGGCTCCGGCCAGTCCGCGAGCGCGAGCTCCTTCGACAGCCCCTCGCCCTCGACGTCGAACGACGGCAGCACCCGGTCGAGCCAGCGCGGCATCCACCACGCCTTGTCGCCGAGCAGCGCGAGCACGGCCGGGACGAGCGTCATGCGCACGACGAACGCGTCGACGAGGACGCCCACCGCGAGGCCGAGCGCGATGGGCTTGAGGCTCATGTCGCCCTCGGGCACGAACGCCACGAACACGGCGAACATGATGACCGCGGCCGCGGTGACGACCTTCGCCGACGCCTGGAACCCCGTGAAGATCGACCGCCGGGCCTGGCCCGAGTGCACGTAGTCCTCGCGGATGCGCGCCACGAGGAACACCTCGTAGTCCATCGCGAGGCCGAACAGCACGCCCATGAGGACGATCGGCATGAACGAGATGACCGGCCCGAGCCGTGTCACGTGCAGCGCGTCCGCGAGGAACCCGTGCTCGAACACGAGCGTCACGACGCCGAACGCGGCACCGACCGAGAACAGGTAGCCGAGCGTCGCCTTGATCGGCACCGCGACCGACCGGAACACCATCGTCAGCAGCACGAGGGACAGGCCGACGACGACGAACGCGAACGGCAGCAGCGCCGCCCCGAGCTTCGCCGAGACGTCGATCCCGACGGCCGTGAAGCCCGTGACCGCGAGGTCGACGCCGTACTCGTCGAGGAAGTGGTCGTGCTGCGCGCGGATCTCCGTGACGAGGTCCTTCGTCTCCTCCGAGTCCGGCGCGCCGGTCGGGACGACCTGCACGATGCCCGTGTCCGCCGTGAGGTTCGGCGTCGCGAGCGGCACATCCGCCACGCCCGGGAGGTCCGCGATCTCGTCGCCCAGGTCGTTCATGAGACCGACGGGGTCCGTCGACGTGACGATCGTGCCCGTGACGATGAGCGGCCCGTTGAAGCCCGGGCCGAAGTGCTCCGACACCAGGTCGTACGTGACGCGCGCCTGGTTGTCCTCGGGCAGCGTCCCTGCGTCGGGCAGCGCGAGCTGCAGGTCGCGCGCCGGCAGCGTGAGCAGCACGATCGCGGCGACGACGAGCCCGATGGTCAGCAGCGGGATCCGCGTGACGGCGCGCACCCACCCCGCGAAGAACCGGTTGCGGTGCGCGGTCGTGGTCGGGTCGGAGTCGTCCCGGGTCGGGTCGGAGAGGTCCCTGGTCGGGTCCGCGGTGGGGGCGCCCTCGGTGCTCGGGGCTGCCGCGCCGTCACCCTGGTCGTCCGGGCGGGGGTTCACGAGCGCGGCTTGACGCCCTCTCGCATCCGAGGCCGCCCCCACCGCTCGTCCGGTCCGTCGCCCGCGCGACCCGGTCGCCCCGGTCGGCCCAGTCGCCCTTCCGCCGTCCGCTCCCGCGGCCGCACGGCGTCGCCCACGTCCACGACGGCGCGGGGCCTTCGGGCGGAGGCGCTCGCCCGCGAAGCCCAGCATGGCGGGCAGCAGCGTGATCGAGACGAGGACGGCGAGCCCGACCCCGACGGCGGCGGCGACGCCCATGACAGTGAGGAACGGGATGCCGGCGACGCCGAGGCCGACGAGCGCGATCATGACGGTGAGGCCCGCGAAGATGACGGCCGAGCCGGCGGTCGCGACGGCCCGCGCCGTGGCCTCCTCGACGCTGAGGCCGGTCGCGAGCTCGTCGCGCTGCCGGGACACGATGAACAACGCGTAGTCGATGCCGACGGCGAGGCCGAGCATGACGGCGAGCATCGGGGTCGTGGAGTTGATCTGCGCGACGGCGGTCGCGGCGAACAGGAGTCCCATGCTCACGCCGACCCCGACGACGGCGTTGAGGAGCGGCAGCCCGGCCGCGACGAACGAGCCGAACGTGAGCACGAGCACGACGAGCGCGACGAGGAGGCCGAGCGCCTCGGTGACGGTGAGGGTCGGGAACTCGGTGCTGAAGAGCTGCCCGCCGAGCGCGGCCTGCGCGCCGTCGGGCAGGGCCGCGGCGAGGTCGTCGACGACGTCGCCGAGCGCGTCCTTCGTGGCGTCGGTGACCTCGCTCTGGCCCTCGTCGAGCTGGACGGTCATGAGGGTCGCGACGTCGTCGTCGCTGACCGACGCCGGCATGGTGTCGTCGTAGGGGGAGGTGACGGCGGCGACGCCGTCGACGTCGCCGAGCGCGGTGACGGCGTCCTCCACGGGGCCGCGGACGGCGTCGTCCTCGATGGTCGAGCCGTCGGGCGCGACGACGACGACCTGCGCGGACGCCCCGCTGACCTGCGGGAACGTGGCGGCGAGACGGTCGAGCGCGGCCTGCGACTCGGTGCCGGGGATGGTCACCTCGTCGTCGAGGCCCTGGCCGACGAGCCCGGCGAGCCCTCCGGCCAGCACGAGGATGCCGATCCAGGCCACGAGGACGAGCCGGCGCGCCCCGACCGCCCAACGGCCGAGCGAGTACAGCGCTGAGGACACGAGCGGCCTCCCGGGGAGAGTGCAGACGGATTCGAGGATACGCCGCTGTATCCGATGCGCGAACGTATCGGATACACTCGTGCATCGCAAGGCCGCCCGGTTCGGGCGGCGCCGTCCGACAGTGGGAGCATGTCCGGCGTGACGACGGACCTCGACCCGACCCGAGTCGACCGCGCGGAGAGCGACGCGCCGCTCTCGCGGCGCCGCGAGCGCACGCGCGAGCGCCTGCTCGACGCCGCCTACGGGCTCTTCGCCGAGCACGGGATCAACGGCACCTCGATCGAGGCGGTGTGCGAGGCCGCGGGCTTCACCCGCGGCGCGTTCTACTCGAACTTCGAGTCGAAGGAGTCGCTGTTCCTCGCCCTCACGGAGCGCGAGATCCGGACGCGCATGCGCAACCTCGAGGCCGCCGTCGAGCACCTGCCCGACGACCCGGTCCGCGACGGCGTCATCGCGCCCGACACGATCGCCGCGATCGTCGCGGCCGTCATGGCCGACCCGCGCGACGAGCGCCGCTGGTGCCTCATGAGCGCGGAGCTCGAGCTGCTCGCGCTGCGCGACCCGCAGGTCGCGGCGCGGTTCGCGGACCAGGAGGAGTCGTTCCGCGCCGAGCTCGCGGGCATCCTCACCCGCGTGCTCACCGAGGTCGGCATGCGGTTCGCGATCGACCCGGCGGCCGCGACGCGCGTGCTCATCAGCGCGTACACGTGCGCGGCGCGCGACGCGTTCCTCAGCCCCGCGGGCGACGACGCCGTGCAGCGCGCGCAGACCGCGGACTGGCTCCCCGCGCTCGTCGGACGGCTCGTCGAGCCGCTGCCCGCCGCGGACTGAGAACCGCCCCCGGTGTGGGTGGCGCGCGTCACACTGGCGGCATGACACTCACCTTCAGCGGCGCCGTGGTCGACTGCGCCGACCCCGCCGTCGTGGCGGACTTCTGGCAGGCCGCGCTCGGGTGGACGGGCCGCGAGACCGGGCCGCACGGCGAGGCCGTGCTCTTCCCGCGCGACGGCGAGACGATCCTCGGGCCGCCGAGCCTCGTCTTCCAGCGCGTCCCCGAGGGCAAGACGGTGAAGAACCGCCTCCACCTCGACTTCTCGTCGTCGACCCAGGCCGCCGACGTCGCGCGGCTCGAAGGGCTCGGCGCGCGCCGCATCGACGTCGGGCAGGGCGAGCACGAGACGTTCGTCGTCCTGGCGGACGTCGAGGGCAACGAGTTCTGCGTCCTGCGCGGCGACTGACCCCGCGTCACGCGGGGTCGGGGCGGTACACCGCGGCAGAGCCCGGGGGCGGCTCCCCCACGTCCGCGACGGGGCGCGGGTCGTACGCCTCCGCGGTGAGGTCCGCCCGCTCGACGCGCGAGAGCCGGAACCAGCGGATCGCCTCGCGCGTGCGGCACCACGCGACGAGGTACCAGCGGCCGTCGGTGTGCGCGAGCAGCACGGGCTCCACGCGACGCGTCGACGTCGCCCCGCGCCCGTCCCGGTAGCGGATCGCCAGCACGCGCCCGCCCGCGATCGACTGCTCGACCGCGCGCAGCACCCCGAGGTGGGTCCGCGCACGCCCGACGACGTCGCCGCGGCCGGACGCGGTCGTGTCGCCGTGCGGCTCATCCGGGTGGACGGCGGCGGGCGGGACGGCGTCGGCCGGGACGGCGGGCGGGCCTGCTGCGGGCGGGACGACGTCGGGCGGGCTCGCGGGCGGGACGGCGTCGGGCGGGCTCGCAGGCGGGACGGCGTCGGGCAGGTCCGGGTCCGGCGCGGCGTGGCGGACCCACACGCGGGCGGCGAGCGCCTCGGCCCGTGCGCGGTCGCCCGCGCCGAGCGCGTCCCACACCTTGCCGCGGGCGGCAAGGGCGTCCACCGCG
The DNA here is from genome assembly GCF_049538415.1 of Cellulosimicrobium sp. AB352. Lineage (NCBI taxonomy): Bacteria > Bacillati > Actinomycetota > Actinomycetes > Micrococcales > Promicromonosporaceae > Cellulosimicrobium > Cellulosimicrobium sp. AB352. The sequence continues at coordinate 20,056 of NZ_JBMVFX010000022.1, forward strand.
AACGGGCTGCCGGGCGGGAGCGTCGCGAGCGCGACGGCCACGGCGACGGCCTGGCCGGGCGTGAAGTTCACGGGCGGCAGCGACGCGCTCGGGTCGAGCACGTACCCGCCCCCGGGGCCCGCCTGGGCCCAGATCGTGAGCCCGGCCTGCTGGAGCGCGGCGACGTCGCGCTTGATCGTCCGCTCGCTCACCTCGAGCGCCGCGGCGAGGCGCGGCCCCGTCGTCCCGGTCCGGCCCGCGCGGCGCAGCTCCTCCGCGAGCGCGTAGAGGCGCTCCGTCCTGTTCACCCGAGAATGGTGACAGACAGGTGTCACCGACACCCTGCGAGGGTGGCTGCATGAGCACCCACGGAACACCCGAGCAGCCCGTCCACGTCGTCCTCGTCCCCGGCTTCTGGCTGGGCGCGTGGGCCTGGGACGACGTCGTCCCCCACCTCGAGGCCGCCGGCCTCGTCCCCCACCCGGTGACCCTGCCGGGCCTGGAGCCCGGCGCGACCGCGGCCGACCGCGCGCACGTCACGCGCGCGGACCACGTCGCCGCGGTCACGCGCCTCGTCGACGAGTTCGACGGCCGCGTCGTGCTCGTCGGGCACAGCGGCGGCGGGCCGGTCGTGCAGGAGGCCCTCGACCGGGACCCCGCGCGCATCGAGCGCGTCGTCTACGTCGACACGGGCCCGCTCGTCGACGGCGCGGCGCTGTCCCCCGGCCTTCCGGCCGACGCCGCGGAGGTCCCGCTCCCGACGTGGGAGGAGCTCGCCGAGGCAGGATCGAGCCTCGACGGGCTGGATGAGGCCGCGCTGGCGCGGTTCCGCGAGCGGGCGGTGCCCACCCCGGGACCCGTCGCGCGGGGGGCGGTGCGGGTGTCGGACCCGGGCCGCCTGAAGGTGCCCGCGACCGCCGTCTGCTCGTCGATCCCGTCCGCCGTCCTCGCCGAGATGGCGCACCCGGGGCCGCCCCTGCACACCGAGCTGGGCGAGGTCGAGGACGTCGCCTACGTCGACCTCCCGACCGGCCACTGGCCGATGCTCTCGCGCCCCCGGGACCTCGCGGCCGTGATCGTCGACGCCGTGTCCTGACCTCCGGGTGAGACATCGTGCACGTTCCGGAAAAAAGTCTCCGAAGTCGCGTCACAGACGGAGACTTCTGCCGTCTCCTCGTGTGGACGGCCGACCGGCCGCCGCAGAACGACGGACGACGAGACGGACCATGCACGACACCCTGCCCTCCGCCCCCTCGCGCACCGAGGTGCGCACCGCCCTGCTCTGGGCGCTCGAGAACGACCGCGACGCGCTCCTCGAGCACCGCGAGACGACCCAGCACTGCCTGTGGGCGGCCGCGCGCGGCGCCGCCGACCGGCGCCTCGTGCGGCGCTGGCGCGCGGCGGCCGCAGGGCTCCCGTCGACCGTCGCCTGACGGCGGTCAGCTGACGCTGGCCGTCGGTGGGAGCCCTGCGGGCCGCCGTCCGCGGGCGGCGGCCCCGGTCAGCCGAGCGTCGTCGGCAGCGCGGCGTCGCCCTCGCCCGGGGCGGCCCCCAGCACGTGCTCCGCGAGGAAGGCCAGGACCACCTGGTACCAGACCTTCGCGTGCTGCGGCTGGAGGATCCAGTGGTTCTCGTCCGGGTAGAAGAGGAACCGGTGCACCGTGTCGCCGTCCGGGCCGGCGGGCAGCCCGGACGACGCGAGCAGCTCGTACCAGAGCCGCAGGCCCTCGCCGATCGGCACGCGATAGTCCTTGTCGCCGTGGATGACGAGCATCGGCGTCACGATGTCCTGGACGAACCGGTGCGGGCTGTTCTCCAGCGCCATCTCGTCCGTCATCTCGCGCGCCCAGTAGTACGCGTGGTCGGTCGTCGGGCCGAACTGGTCGAGCGCCCACAGGCTCGCGTGCGTGACGATCGCGCGGAAGCGGTCCGTGTGGCCCGCGACCCAGTTCGCCATGTACCCGCCGAAGGACCCGCCCATCGCGGCCGTCCGGGTCGCGTCGATTCCCGGGCGCGCCTCCACGGCGTCCGTGATCGCGAGCAGGTCCGTGTACGGGGCCTTGCCCCACGCGCCCCACCCGCGCTGCACGAAGTCCTGCCCGTACCCGGTCGACAGCGCCGGGTCCGGCAGCAGCACCGCGTAGCCCTGCGCGACCATCAGCCACGGGTTCCAGCGCCAGCTCCACGCGTTCCACGACCCGAGCGGGCCGCCGTGGATCCACAGCAGCAGCGGTGCCGGGTCCTCCGCGGACGCGCCGTGCGGCAGCGCGAGCCAGCCCCGCACGCGCACGTCGTCCCCCGCCGCCGTCTCGACGTCGACGAGCGTGCCCGGCAGGTCGGGCGTCGCGACCGGGCCGCGCAGCGGCGTCGCGGGCACCGGCGTGCGGCCGCCCGGCGTGCCGGAGTCGAGGAACGTCCCGAGGTCGACGCGCACCGGGTGCGCGGGCTCCAGATAGCTCGTCCGCAGCGCGTAGAGCGTCCGGCCGTCGGGCGCGACCTGCACGTCCGTGAACGTCGCGTCGTCGCTCGTCACACGCTCCGCCGTGCCGTGCTCGGCCGCGCCGTTGCCCGCGGGGTCGAAGGGGACGAGGAAGACCGGGCCGCGGCCGTCGTCGTCCGCGGTGACGAGCAGCCCCGAGCCGTCGGGCAGCCAGCGCAGCGACGTCGGCCAGCGGTCCCAGTGCGGCACGAGCGTGCGCGGCGACGCGTGGTTCTCGGCGCGCGTCGTCGCCGAGTCGTCGTGGCCCTCCGCGGTCCCGGCGGGCCCGTCCGGCGCGTGCAGCGGCACGACGGCGAGGCTCTCCTCCGGCGCCTGGTGCGGCGTCGAGATCGTCTCGCGCACGAACGCGACCCACGCGCCGTCGGGCGAGATCCGGGGCGAGTGCGCCTCCGCGCGCGGCTCGTCGACGAGCGTGCGGCGCGCGCCCGTCGCCGTGTCGATCGCGACGAGCGTGCTGCGCACCTGCGGGCCGGGACCCGGCACCTGCCACGTCGTGACGAGCGTCGTGCCGTCGGCGGACAGGTCTGCCGAGTGCTCGTGCAGCGCGCGCCCCGGCGCCGTGCCGTCGTGCCCGACGCCGCGGCTCACGTCGCGCAGGTCGAGCAGCCGCGCGTCGTGCTCGGCGGCGGCATGCTCGGCGGCGTGCTCCGCGGCGGTGCCCTGCGCTCCCGCGGCGAGCGGCGCGGCGGTGAGCGGCGCGGTGCTGCCCGAGCCCGCCGGCGCGTCGGTCGGGGCGGCCGGGGCGTCGGTCGGGGCGACCGGGGCCGGGAGGGGCTGCGCGGGCGCGTCGACCAGCGTCGTGAGGTCACCGACGAACCGGTGCGCCTCGTCGGGACCGCGGTCGTGGTCCCACTGCCGCACCGGGTAGGCGCGGTGCAGGATCGCCGCGACCTTCGCGTCCTTGCGCGCCGACCGGAGCTCGGCGTCGTGCGCGAGGTCGCGCGCGCTCGGCAGCACCGACGCCGCGACCGACACGACCGGCGCGTCCGTCGCCGCGAGCGGCCCGCTCACGCCCGCGGGCGCCGTGGCGACCACGCGCGCCTCCCCGCCCGACGCCGGCAGCAGCCACAGCGCCGACGTCGCGTCGTCGTCGGCGCCGCCGTCCGGGTCGGGCCGCGCCGACGTGAACAGCACGTCGCCCGCGCCGGTGAACGTCGCGCTCGACTCGCCCTTCGTGCTGCGCGTCAGCCGACGCGCGGGCGCCTCGCCCGCCGGGTCGACCTCCCACAGCGCCGCCCGGTACTCGGTGCGCTGCGGGTCGAGCGTCTGGACGGTCGTGACGAGGCGCGTCCCGTCGGGCGAGAGCGCGAGGCCCCCGACGCGCGGGATCGCGAGATATCGGTCGAGGTCGTGGAACGGTCCCACGGTCGGGTCGGGTGTACCGGGCGTGCCAGCCAGATTGCTCACCCGTACGTCCTATCACGCCCCTCCCCCTGAAACGGCTCCCGCCGAACACGGGGTCAGAGACCGGAATCCGCCGATTCGGGTCTTCAACCCCGTGCTCGACGGTCGCCTCTCCCGTGTTCGGGCCTCTGTCACGCGGGGAGGGCGCCGCGATGGCCGAGGAAGGCTCGTACCGCGGGGCCGACGCCGCCCGGCACGTCACGACCCGTGAACCGGAGCAGCTCGATCGTGCCCGAGGCGGCGAGACGGTTCTGGCGCGTGCGATCGGCGTACACGGCCTGAGGGTCGGAGTGCACGTCCGCTCCGTCCATCTCCGCCACCAGCCACCGTTCCCCACCGAGGCGCCAACCCATGTCTCCCCGCGCGACGACGCGACCGTCCGCGTCGAGCACCGGCAGCTGGAGGACGTCAGGCGGCAGGCCCACATCCACGCAGTCGAGCCGTCCGAAGGACTCCAACGGCGACTCCGCGCGGCCGTCCGCCATTCCCCAGAGCGAGTGCGTGGCGGCGACGCCACGGCGCCCGCGCGCCAGGTCGTGCGCCCTCGCGAGCCCGTCGGGGTCGGTCGACCGCCGGTGCAGCGCGGAGTCGAGGACGGCCAGCGCGTGCGCGCGAGGCAGCTCGGGCACCGCCTGGGCGAGGGCGCGTTCGACGGTCGCGACGGCTCGCCCACCGATCTGGACGGTCGTCATCCCGTCGTCGAACTGCCGCAGGCGGATGCCGTCGCGCGTGGTGCGGCCGCTCGCACGGGGCAGGGCGACCTCCGGGGCGACCCCGACGGGGATCCCCTGGACGCCGTGCAGCACGAGCGCCGTCGTCCCGACGGCGATGGCCTCCGGGCCGAAGGCGAGCAGGCCCGCCCACGCCGATCTCCGCCGTCGATGGTCCCAGTCCCAACGCTGACCGGCCGTCGGCCGGAGGTCGTAGACACCACGCGTGACGCGCGCCCAGGCACCCGAGTCGACGCGACGACGAGCGACGCGCGAGGAGACCCCGAAGGCGAGCAGCTGGTCGATCGACACGAGCCCGGCCTGCGCAGCGACGAGCCGGTCCAGCTCCGGTGAGAACGCCATGGTCGGCATGGCACCACGACGCCCGGTCCACTGCGGCACGCAGGCTCCGCCCCTGTGAACACCCCGCCCAAACCCGACCCTGTGCAAAACCACAGAGAGTCGGCCCTGACCACCATCACCACCCGCGAGCACGCGATCAGCGACCGAAATCCCGGATTCTCGGTCTCCAACGCCGTGTTCGGCGGAGACGGGGGGCGGGGGCGGGAGGGGGCGGGGGCGGGTGGGGGTGCGTCGGTCAGTCGTTCCGCTTCGACATTTCCGCGAGCATGTCGTTGTACTCCTGGAGCTCGGCGTCGCCGTCGCGGTCGGCCTGGCGGTCGCGGCGCTTGGCCTCGCGCTCGTCGGAGCGCGTCCACATGACGGCGACGACGATCGCGAGGATGAGCGTCGGCAGCTCGCCGATGCCCCACGCGACGGCGCCGCCGCGCTGCTGGTCGGCGATGGCGCTCGGGCCCCACTCGCGGCCGAGGAGGCCGAACCACTCGGGCACGAGCAGCTCCTCGCCCGAGGTGAGCGCGACGCCGAAGAACGCGTGGAACGCCATGGTCGCGAACAGCAGGAGCAGACGCTGCGGGTAGGGCGGGCGGTGCGGGCCGGGGTCGATGCCGACGAGCGCGTTCGCGAACAGGTACCCCGCGAGCGTGAAGTGCACCAGCATGACGAGGTGGCCGGCGTACGTCGTGAGCGCGTACTCGAACGCGGGCGTGTAGTAGAAGACGATCATCGAGCCGGCGAAGTTCACCGCCGCGACGATCGGGTTCGCGAAGAACTGGCCCACGCGCGACGTCACGAGGGCGAGCACCCACTCGCGCGGTCCCCGCGACCCGTCCTTGCGCGGCGGCACCGCGCGCACCAGGAGCGTCACGGGGGCGGCGAGCACGAGGAAGATCGGCACGACCATCGCGAGGATCATGTGCTGGACCATGTGCGCGCTGAACAGCACGTGGCCGTACATCGCCGGGCCGCCGGACGTGACCCAGAACAGGATGACGATCCCCAGGCACCAGGAGACGGTGCGCCCCACCGACCACGAGTCGCCGCGCCGCGCGAGACGGCGCACCCAGCGCAGGTACACGACGATCGCCGCGACGCACGCGAACGCGGGCAGCAGGTCCCAGCGCCACTCGGTGAACCAGCGGGCGAGCGTCGGCTCCGGCGGGAGCGCGTGCCCCGTCACCTGGTACGCGGCGGAGGTGTCGAGCGGCTCCTCCTGCGGCACCGGCGGGGCGGTGGACCCGAGCGCGACCGCGGCGCCGGACACGGCGCCCATGATCGCGAGCTCGACCGCGACGAGGCGCCAGAACAGCCAGCGCGTGCCCTCCGCGGCCGCCGCCCGTGCGCTCGTGGACGACGACGTCCCGCCCGTCCCGGCACCGCTCGCCGGGGCGTCGTCCCGGGCCGGGCGAGCGGCCGCCGTCGGGCCGGCGAGGCGACGCACGACGAGCTCGCGGTGCGCGAAGCCGACCGCGCCGAGGACGAGCAGGAGCGCGAGCTTGGTGAGCAGGAGGATGCCGTAGTCCGTCGTCAGGCCGGCGAGGGAGTCGACCCGGATGCTCGCGTTCGCGATGCCCGAGACGGCGACGGCGACGTAGCACCACAGCGCGATCGCGGAGTACCGCGCGACGGAAGACGCGAAGTCCGCGCGGCCCAGGCCGCCGCGCACGCGCACGACGGCGAGCGTCCCGAGCCCGCCGACCCACAGCGCGGCGCCGGCCAGGTGCAGGAACATCGAGGAGACGGCGAGCTCGTGGCTCACCGCGCCGGCCGCGTGGCCGGTGTTGGCCTGCATCGCGAGGGCGACGAGGGCGAGGGCCGCGGTCCACATCGCCCCGGTCGCGCTGCGCACGGCGAGCGCGACGGCGGACGTCAGGGCCGCGACGACGACGATCGCGAGGTAGTTCCGGCCGAGGCTGACCTGCGAGACGAAGAGGCCGAGCTGGTCGCCGAACGTCGGGTTGGTGACCGGCGTGCTCGAGATGGAGGAGTAGCGCAGCACGACCTGCAGGACGGTGAGCACCGCCCACGTGGCCGACGCCGCCCCCGCGACGCCGAGCGCCTTGCGCACGGGCGTCCCGGCGGGCAGCACGCACGCCGCGAGGACGAGCGACCCGAGCGTGAGCGCGACGGCGAGCTCGGTGAGCACCGTGACGACCGGGGTGCCGAGGCGCGCGAGGGCGCCCGGGTCCGGGAACCCGGCGGGGACGGTGAACGCGGCCGAGAACGCGCCGGCGGCGAGCACGGCGACGACCGCGACGACGACGGCGAACGGCCCGGCGACGACGAGCCACCACGGGTTCGCGGGTCGGGCGTCCGAGGGCGCGCGGCGCAGGGCAGTGGTGGTCACCCCACCAGGGTATCGACCGCGCGGGCCCCTCCGGTCACGGCTCAGGGCCGGGACAGGCGGGCCATCCCGTAGACCTTCGTCGCGCGCACGCGCAGCACCTGGCGGCGGTCCGCGACCATGGCGCGCCGGAACTCCTCCCAGTCCGGGTGCTCGCCCCCGGTGGCCGCGCGGTAGGTCGCGACCAGCTCGTCGGCGGCGGCGTCGTGGGGGTCGAGCGCGACGGCGCTCAGCTCGGCGTCGCCCTCGACGACGGCGTAGCCCGCGAAGTCCTCCGCGCTCACGTGGAGCGAGACGCGCGGGTCGCGCGCCGCGTTGCGGGTCTTCGCGCGGTCGGCGGTGACGGAGACGCGCGCGAGCCCGTCCTCCGGGTCCCAGACGTAGAGCACGTTGGAGAGCTGGGGCCGCCCGTCCTTCTTCACGGTCGCGAGGACGCCCTGGCGGCGCGCGGCGACGAGGTCGAGGAGCGCGGGGTCCCCGAGCGGGGCGCGCGGCGCGCGGCCGGGGGCGTCGCGGGCGGTGTCACGGGAGATGTCGCGGGCGTCGGTGCTCATGCCGGGGCAACCGTCGCAGGCCCGCGGGGCATTCCCGGCGCACCGCACGTGGGGACCTCTCCCCACCCGGACCTGTGGACGACGCCCGGTCCGGCGGGGTCCGCGCTGGCATACTGGGCCGGGTTCGCCGGGGGCTCGCGAGGCTCCGTCCGCCCTCCGGCCGCGCACGGGACCACACCACCCGCACCACCCGGAGGACGACCGATGGCCGCAGGGCACGGCAGCATCTCGACGCAGGACCTCGACCGCGCGAGCCACCTGCTCAAGCGCGTCGGCCAGGTCTTCGACCAGCGCGTCGTCGGGCAGGAGGCCCTGCGCACCGCGCTCGTGAGCACGCTGCTCGCGGGCGGGCACATCCTGCTCGAGTCGGTCCCGGGCCTCGCCAAGACGACCGCGGCGCAGACGCTCGCCGCGGCGGTCGACGGCTCGTTCCACCGCATCCAGTGCACGCCGGACCTCATGCCGAACGACATCGTCGGCACGCAGATCTTCAACTACGCGACCGGCCAGTTCACGACCCAGCTCGGCCCGGTGCACGCGAACGTCGTCCTGCTCGACGAGATCAACCGCTCGTCGGCCAAGACGCAGTCGGCGATGCTCGAGGCGATGCAGGAGAAGCAGACGTCGATCGGCGGCGAGAACTACGCGCTCCCCGACCCGTTCATGGTGCTCGCGACGCAGAACCCCATCGAGGAGGAGGGCACGTACGTGCTCCCCGAGGCCCAGATGGACCGCTTCCTCATGAAGGAGGTGCTCACGTACCCGACGCCGCCGCAGGAGCTCGAGATCCTCCAGCGCATCGCGATCGGGCAGATGACGCGCCCCCTCACGGCACAGCCGATCTCGCTCGACGACGTGCGCTTCCTGCGTGGTCTCGTCGACGACGTGTACGTGGACGACTCGATCAAGCGCTATGTCGTCGACCTCATCAACACGACGCGGTTCTCGGGCCCCCGCCCGGTGCCGGGCCTGGAGCGCCACGTGCGCGTGGGCGCGTCGCCGCGCGGCGGCATCGCGCTCATGCGCGTGGGCCAGGCGCTCGCGATCCTCGCGGGCCGGGCGTACGTCATCCCGGACGACATCAAGGCGGTGCGGTACTCGGTGCTGCGCCACCGCCTCGTGCGCACGTTCGACGCGCTCGCCAACAACGTGCCGCCGGAGCAGCTCGTGGACGCGGTGTTCGACGCCGTCCCCACGCCCTGACCGGTCCGCCCACCGTCCCGAGAGAGCCCCACGTGCCCGACGTCTCCCGTCTCGCCCAGGTCCGGGCCCGGCTCGACCTGCCGGTCGCGCGCCGGGCGTCCGGCCTGCTCGAGGGCCGGCACCGCTCGGTGTTCAAGGGGCACGGGCAGGACTTCGACGACCTGCACCTGTACGCGCCGGGCGAGGACGTCGGCGACATCGACTGGAAGTCCTCGGCGCGCGCCGGGCTGCCGATCATCCGCCGGTTCGTGCGCGAGTCGAACCTCAACCTCGTGCTCGTCGTGGACACGGGGCGCACCATGGGCGCGACGGCGCCGAGCGGGGAGACGAAGGCGGAGATCGCGAGCTTCTGCTGCGCGCTCGTCGCCTACCTCGCGCGCGACCGGGGCGACCGCGTCGCGCTCGTCGCGGGTGACGCCGAGCGCCTGGTCCAGCTCCCGCCGCGCGCGAGCACGCGCGACCTCGAGGTGCTGCTGCGCACCGTGGAGGGGCTGTGGCGCCCGGACGCTCCCGGGAGCGACCTGTCCCGTCCGCTCGACCGCGCGCAGACGGCGTTCCGGCGCCGCTCGCTCGTGGTCGTCGTCACCGACGAGGCCCGCCCCGCCGCCGAGCACGAGCAGCTCCTGCGCTCGCTGCGCGTGCGCCACGAGGTGATGGTCGTGCAGGTCGCGGACCTGTCGCCGGTGGGCGCCGGGGTCGGGGAGGTGGCCGACGTCGACGGCACGCTGCGCCTGCCGCCGTTCCTGCGGGGCCGGGCCGCGCTCGCGGCGCCCGCCGCCGAGGCGCTGGCCGCGCGGCGTGCCGAGGTGGCCGACAGGCTGCGCGCCCTGCAGGTCGAGGGCGTGCTCGTCGAGGGGTCCGACGACGTGCTGCAGCGGTTCGTCGAGCTCCTGGGGAGGCAGAAGCGTGCCCGTCGATGAGCTCGTCGACCCCGTCGGCTACTCGGTGTGGTGGACGGTCCTGGGGATCGTCCTGGTCCTCGCGGCCGCCGCGGTCGTGTTCCTCGTGATCTGGCTGACGCGCGCGAGCGCGGAGGAGAAGAACGCCCCACGGCCCGCCCCGCTGCTCCCCACGGGGCCGCACGACCCGTACGCGTCGCTGCGCGCGGAGTACGAGCGGCGTCTCGACGCCGTCGCCGAGCGGTTCCGCGCGGGCGAGCTCGACGAGCGCACCCTGCACCTCGCCCTCTCGGCGGAGATGCGCGGCTTCGCGACCGGTCGGCTGGGCCAGGACGCGTCGTCCATGACGCTCTCGGAGATCCAGCAGCTCGCCGAGGCGGGCCGCCTCACGCAGCTCATCGCGCGCTACTACCGGCCGTCGTTCGCGGACCACGACAACGACCCGGCGGCCCGCTCGACGGACGGCGAGGACTCGATCGACCGCGCCCGGGCGGTGGTGCGCGGATGGTGACGCGTCCCGTCGCGGCGAGCGCCGCCGTCGTCCCCGGGCCGCAGGGCCCGTCGATCCTGTGGCCGTGGCTGTGGGTCGTCCTCGTCGTCGCGGTGCTCGCGGCGGCGGCGGTGGCGTGGTGGCTCGCGCGGCGCCGCCGGTCGCGCGACGCGGACGCGGGCGTGCTCTGGGTCGCGAACTCCGACTACCTCGCGCGCGTCCCGGCGTTCGCCGCGTGGGTGCGCCGCTACCGCGTGCTGCAGGGCCTCACCGCGGCGGGGCTGCTCGTGGCGGTCGTCGGGGCGGGCGCGGTCGCGGCCCGCCCGGTCGAGACGGACGTCGTCGTCGACCGCCTCGGCACGCGCGACATCGTGCTGTGCCTCGACGTGTCGGGCTCGATGATCGAGTACGACGGCGCGGTGCTCAAGGTGTTCCAGGAGCTCGTGGACAACTTCGAGGGCGAGCGGATCGCGCTGTCGATCTTCAACTCGTCGTCGCGCACGGTCTTCCCGCTCACGGACGACTACACGCTCGTCCAGGAGGAGCTCCAGGCCGGGATCGCCGCGCTCGACCAAGACCCGGCGACGTTCGACTACACGGGCGGCACCGACGACGCGGAGATCCTCGAGTACGCGCAGTTCACGGCGGGCACGACGGCGAACCTCTCGGGCGCGAGCCTCATCGGCGACGGGCTCGCGAGCTGCGCGCTCCAGTTCGACGCGGAGGACACCGAGCGCTCGCGCTCGATCATCCTGGCGACGGACAACTACGTCTCCGGCGAGCCGATCTACACGCTCCCGCAAGCGGCGGACCTCGTCGCGTCGCGCGACATCACGCTGCACGGCATCTTCGGCGGGTCCCAGCGCTACGAGGGCACGCCCGAGGAGACCGAGTACCGCGAGACCGTCGAGTCGGGCGGCGGCCTGTACTTCCTCGCGGACGACCCGGCCGCGGTGCAGGGCATGGTCGACGACGTCGTCGCGCAGCAGGCCGTCGAGCTCGACGCGTCCCCCGAGGTGGTCGTCACGGACCGGCCCGCGGGCTGGTTCCTCGTCGCGGTCCTCGGCGTCGCGCTGCTGCTCGTCGTCGCGTGGCGGGTGAAGGAGTGACGCGCCGATGAACCTCGCCGGACTCACGTTCCAGCCGCTCGTGCCCCTGTGGGCGCTGGCGCTGCTCGTGCTGCCGCTGCTCGGCCTCGCCGGGTGGCAGGCGGTCGTGGCCGGGCGCCCGGGGCCCGACGGCGCCCCCCGCCCGGGCGCCCCGCGCGCGGCCTGGGTGCGCCGCGCCGGGGCGGTCGTGCTGCTCGGCATCATCGGAATCGCGCCCTCGGTCGCGTCGACGGACCGCGACACGTCGGTCGCGAACGTCGACATGTTCTTCGTCGTCGACCGCACGGGGTCGATGGCGGCCGAGGACTACGGGCCCGAGGGCGGCCAGGAGCGCCTCGACGGCGTGCGGCACGACATCACGAGCCTCACCGAGGCGATCCCCGGGGCGCGGTACTCGATCATCTCGTTCGACTCGCAGGCGTCGCGCCAGCTGCCGCTGACGACGGACGCGCGCGCGATCACCTCCTGGGCCGACACGTTCCACCGCGAGATCACGCGGTACTCGCAGGGCTCCCTCACGGACCGGCCGCTCGACGAGCTGCGGTCCGCGCTCGAGGGCTCGGCGGAGCAGCACCCGGCCAACGTGCGGCTCGTCTTCCTCCTCACCGACGGCGAGCAGACGGCGGAGGGCGAGCCGCGGTCGTTCGCCGACCTCGCACCGCTCGTCGACGGCGGCGCGGTGCTGGGCTACGGGACCGCCGAGGGAGGCCGCATGAAGGAGTACGACCCGGACGTGGACCCCGAGGACGCGGAGTACCTCGTCGACTGGTCGAAGCCGAGCGACGGCGGCGAGCCCGTCGAGGCGCTGTCCGTGCTGGACGAGGCGACGCTCACCGCGCTCGCCGACCAGCTCGGCGTGCCGTACGTGCACCGGCAGGAGCCGTCGGAGACGGCGTCGCTCGTCGCGGGCGTCGACCCGCAGCAGGTCGCGGCGGACGGACGCCGCGACGTCACGGCGTACCGGCCGGTCGTGTGGCCGTTCGCCCTCGCGCTCGTGGCGCTGCTCGGCGTCGAGGCGTGGTTCTGGGCGCGCTCCGCGAGCCGCTCGCTCGTCCGCCCGACGGCACCCGACCGGGCGGAGGTGCGCCGATGACCTGGACCCCTCCCCCGGCACCCCCGCCCGGCGCCCGCGCGCCCCGGCCCACCGGCGGGGCCGCCCTGCGCGCGGCGCGGCTGCGGCGGCGCCGGTGGTGGCTCCTCGGGACCCTGCCCGTCGTGCTCGTGCTCCTCGTGCTGGGGTTCACGCTCGCCCTGCGCGCCCCGGTCGCCTCGCTCGCGAAGGACCGCTACGACGCCGGCGACACCGAGGGCGCGGCGAGCGCGTACGGCCTCCAGCGGACGCTCAACCTCGTCGAGCCCTGGAAGGCGCACTACAACCACGGGACGGCGCTCGCGCGCACCGAGGACTCGTGGTCGCTGTACGACGCGATCCGGTCCCTCGACCGCGCCTACGACCTCGCGGAGAACGAGTCTCCCGAGGAGCGGTGCATGATCCAGACCAACCTGTCGCTGACGTACGAGATCCAGGGCGACGGCGACATGGCCTACGCCGACCGCAAGGCGGCGGAGCTCGCCCTCGTCGAGGAGGCGATCGCCGCGCGCGACGCCGGCCGCTCGTACGACGAGGAGGTGCTCGACCCGTACGGCGACGGCACCGAGCCCGACCCGGACGAGCTCCGGCAGGACGTCCAGGACTGGTACGAGTACGCCGAGCAGGAGTACGCGACGGCCGAGCAGATCCGCGGCTGGCCCGACTGCGGCGAGTCCGAGCAGACCCCCGAGCAGCAGGAGCAGGACGCTGCCGCCCAGCAGCGTCTCCAGGACAAGCAGCAGCAGGCGCAGGACTCGCAGCCCGAGAACCAGGGCGGCGGCGACACGCAGGAGGGCGAGGGCGAGGGGTCCGAGGGCGACGAGCAGTCGGACGCCTCGGGCGGCGAGGGCTCCGAGAGCTCCGAGGGCGAGGACCAGCAGAGCCAGGCCGAGCGCGAGGAGCAGCAGCGCCAGGAGCAGCTCGAGCAGCAGGGCTCCGAGGCGCGCGACGAGCAGGAGCGTCTCGAGCAGGAGTACCGCGACCTCTACGGGGACCAGCCGGGCACCGGCAGCGACCCGGGCGACAGCAGCGGGGGCGGCACCAAGAACTGGTGATCCCCGGCTGAGCTGCAGCCGAGCCGCCGTCGCCCGCCGGCCGCTCCGGCGACCGCCTGCTCTCCACGCCGGCCGGTGGAGCCGGACGCGTCGCAGGGGTGCCCAGTCTGCGAGACGACGGCCGGGACCCGAGGACGCGCCGGATGCTCGCCCGTACCCTCGGCGACCGTGACCACACCCGAGGACCTGCCCGTCCTGCGCGCGCTCCACTCGACGCCGTCGCGCCGCTACCTCTCGCCCGACCCGGTGCCCGACGACGTGCTCGACGCGATCCTCGACGCCGCGGTTCGCGGACCGAGCGGGGGCAACCGGCAGCGGTGGGCGTGGGTCGTCGTGCGGGACCCCGCGACGAAGGCGCAGATCGCCGCCTGGTACCGCGAGGGGTGGCGCGCGGCGTACGGGGACCGCCGCGACGCCGTCCTCAGTGCCGCGACCGACGACGCCGGCGTGAGCGAGGCGGGCTTCCGCGCCGTCGAGCACCTGGCGCTGCACCTGGAGGAGGCCCCGGTGTGGGTCGTGCCGGTGCTGCGGGACGCGGCGCGCTCGGCCGACCCCCGGCTCGGGGCCTCGATCTACGGCGCGGTGCAGAACCTCGTCCTCGCGGCCCGGGCCTACGGGATCGGGACGACGCTCACGACCTTCCACACCGTCCGGGAGCGCGACGTCGCCGCGCTGCTCGGCCTGCCCGACGACGCGCTGACGATGGGCCTGCTCCCCCTCGGGTACCCGACCCGGGGCCGCTGGTCCGAGCCGCGGCGGCGCCCGCTCGCGGAGGTCGTGCACCGGGACCGGTGGCACGGCTGAGCGCGCCGGGAAGAGGCCACCGTCCGGACGCGTTCGCCCCGGAGGACACGCACGGCCGGACGGCCGCGACGACGGCACGGCACCCGGGCGACCGGGCGAGGAGGAGCAGCATGACCGCGACGAGCACGGACCCCGGCGCCACCGGCGTCGACGACCCGGTCCTGGACAACCCGTCGTGGAGCGCGCTCACCGGCGCGCACGCGCACCTCGCCGAGGGCGACGACCTGGCGCGACGCTACCCGGCCGACGTCTCCCCGATCACCGGCGTGCGCTCGTGGACCGACCCGGGCGTGTGGGACGTGATCGCCGCGCTCGTCGGCCCGGGCGGGCACTTCTCGGCGCCGCCGGCTGGGATCGATCCGCCGCACGGCTGGACGGTCGAGGCCCGCGTCGAGGGCGTCCAGCTCGTCGAGACCGAGCGTCTCGTCACCCGACCCGACCCGGAGGCGGTCGTGCTCGGCGCGGACGACGTCCCGGAGATGCTCGCGCTCGTCGAGCGCAGCCGACCGGGTCCTTTCGAGGCCCGGACCTACCTCCTCGGCCGGTACGTCGGGTTCCGCGACGACGACGGCCGCCTCGTCGCCATGGCGGGCGAGCGCCTGCGGCCCGCGGGGTGGACCGAGATCAGCGCCGTGACGACCGACCCCGACCACCGCGGGCGCGGCCTCGCCTCGCGTCTGGTGCGCGACGTCGCGTTCCACGTCCAGGAGCGGGGCGACCGCGCGTTCCTGCACGCCGCGGCGCAGAACGTCGGCGCGATCGGCGTCTACGAGCGGCTCGGGTTCGCCCTGCGCTACCGTCCGACGTTCGGCTCGCTGCGCGCGCCGGGCTGACGGCCTCGTCGCCGGGCCCGCCCCACGCTCCTGCCACGCGGCCCCGCGGCCGATCGGACGCTCGACGCCGTGTGGCTCAGTCCTCGATCCCCTCGACGAGCAGCGTGCGGGGGCCGGGGCCCTCGTCGGCGAGCGCGTCGTCGGGGTTGACGAGGACGCACCGGCGCAGCGAGAGGCACCCGCAGCCGATGCAGTCCGTGAGGTGGTCCCGCAGGCGCGTGAGCTGCTCGATGCGCGCGTCGAGGTCGGCGTGCCACCCGGCCGAGAGCCGGTGCCAGTCCTTGGCCGTGGGCGTGCGGTCGCCGGGGAGCGTCGCGAGGGCGGCGCGGATGCGGGCGAGCGGGATGCCCACGCGCTGCGACGCGCGCACGAACGCGACGCGGCGCAGCGTCTCGCGCGTGAAGCGCCGCTGGTTGCCGGGCGTCCGACGGCTCGTGATGAGCCCCTCGCGCTCGTAGAAGTGCAGGGCGGACACGGCGACGCCGCTGCGCGCCGCGAGCTGGCCGACGGTGAGCTCGTCGCTCGGGGACGGGGCGGCGTCGGGCACGGCGGTTCCTCCACGCGGACGGATGCAGCGGCGACGCGGCGGGCACGGCCGGCCGCCGGTCGGCACGGGTACTTGACCTGAACAATTGTTGAGGTTCGAGACTAGCAGGGCGGCGCGATCGCGAGGCCGCACGACCCTGGCACGACCCCGATCCCGATCCCGAGGAGCACCCGTGGACGCCATCCGCCTGCACGCGTTCGGACCACCCGAGAACCTCGTGCTGGACCAGCTCCCCGACCCGGTCCCCGGCCCCGGCCAGGTACGCGTCGCCGTGCGCGCGCACGGCGTCCACCTGCTCGACACGACGCTGCGCCGCGGCGAGGTCGCGGGACCGCTCCCGCTGCCCGCCCTGCCCACGGTCCCCGGGCGCGAGGTCGCCGGGGTGGTGGACGTCGTCGGGCCGGGCGTCGACGCCGCGTGGCGCGGGCGACGGGTCGCGGCCCACCTCGGCGCCACGCCCGACGGCGGCGGGTACGCGCGTCTCGCCGTCGTGCCCGTCGAGGCGCTGCACCGCATCCCCGACCACGTCACCGCGCCCGACGCGCTGGCCATGATCGGCACCGGGCGGACCGCCGTCGGCGTCCTCGACCTGGCGGAGCTGACCGCGACGGACACCGTCGTCGTCACGGCCGCGGCCGGCGGGCTCGGCACGCTGCTCGTGCAGAGCGCGCTCGCGGTGGGAGCGCGCGTCGTCGCGCTCGCCGGCGGCCCGGAGAAGGTCGCCCTCGTGCGGTCGCTCGCCGGAGCGGCGCAGGAGGACCGCCTCGTCGCCGTCGACTACCGGGCCGACGGCTGGCTCGACGAGGCGCGGACCGCCGTCGGGCAGCACGCCCCGGAGGGCGCGACCGTGCTCCTCGACGGCGTCGGCGGCGACGCGGGCACCGACGCCGCGAGCCTCGTCGCGCCGACCGGCCGCCTCGTGCTCTACGGCTGGGCGTCGGGGGCGCCGAACCGGGCCGGTGACGTCGACCACCCGGGCGGGAAAACGGGGGCCGACGGCGGCGCGCCGGACGTACGGTGGGCGGTGGGACCCCGGGCCCGACCCTGGGGAGACCTGTCCGCGCTGCAGGAGCGCGCGCTCGCGCTCGCGGCGGACGGGACGTGGCGGGTCGTCACGCACCGGATCCCCCTCGCGGAGGCCGCGCGCGCCCACCGCGAGCTCGAAGCGCGCGCCACCACCGGAAAGGTCGTTCTCGTATGACGGCGGACCCCCGCACCGACGCCGACGCACCGGCGTACGGCTCCCCCGCGCCCGGCGCGGGCGAGACCGGCACGGGAGACGTCGGCGTGCCCGAGACCGGCCCCGCGACCAGCCCCACCGAGGCGGGCACGCTCTCGCCCGGGACGCAGCGCACGGTGCTGTTCGGCATGGTCGCGTTCGTGTTCCTCGGCGCGTTCGAGGCGCTCGCCGTCGCGACCGCCATGCCGACGGTCGCCGTCGAGCTCGACGGCCTCACGCTGTACACGCTCGCGTTCGCCGCGTCGCTCGCGTCGAGCGTCGTCGGCATGGTGGCGTCCGGCCGCTGGAGCGACCGCGCCGGCCCGACCACCCCGCTGTGGACCGGCATCGGGCTCTTCCTCGCCGGGCTGCTCGTCGCCGGGCTCGCGCAGGACATGCTCGTGCTCGTCGCGGGCCGCGTGCTCCAGGGCGTCGGGACGGGGCTGTACATCGTCGCGCTGTACGTGCTCGTCGCGCGCGTCTTCCCCACCGACCGGCGCCCGAAGGTCTTCGCGGCGTTCGCGGCGGCCTGGGTGATCCCGTCGATCGTCGGGCCCGCCATCGCGGGGCTCGTGGTCGAGCACGTCGGGTGGCGCTGGGTGTTCCTCGCCGTCCCGGTCCTCGCGGTGCCCGCGCTGTTGCTCATGCGCCCGGTGATGCGTGCCGCCCGCGGCTCGGCCCCCGAGCCCGCCCCGGCGTCCACCCCGCTGTCCGGGGACCGGCCCGACGACGCCGAGCCGCCGCTCGACCGGACCGCGCGCCAGGCGTCGCTCACCTGGGCCGTCGTCGCCGCCGTCGGCATCGGGGCGCTCAACTACGCGGGCCAGCTGCGCGGGGTCGGGCTCGCGGCCCTGCTCGTCGCGTCGCTCGCCGCCGTCGCGCTCGCCGTCCCCCGACTGCTCCCCCGCGGCACGACCCGCGCGGCCCGCGGCCTGCCGAGCGTCATCGCGATCCGCGGCCTCGTCGCGGCCGCGTTCACCGGCGCCGAGGTGCTGCTCCCGCTCCTGCTGTCGCACGAGCGCGGCCTCTCGCCGTCGCTCGCGGGCGCCGTGCTCACGTTCGGCGCCGTCGGCTGGTCGACGGGGTCGTGGCTCCGCGGCCGGGCGACCTGGGGGCTCCAGCACGCGGGCTACGTGCGCCTCGGCGGGACGCTCGTCGCGCTCGGGATCGGCGGCGCCGCGCTGCTCGCCTGGACGGCCGTGCCGCCCGTGGTCGGGATGGTCGCGTGGACCCTTGCCGGGCTCGGCATGGGCATGACGCACCCGACGCTGTCCGTGCTCACGCTCGAGCTCTCGCCCGTCGCCGAGCAGGGCGCGAACTCGTCCGCGCTCCAGGTGTCCGACGCCGTCGCCGCGGCGACCGCGCTCGCCGTCACGGGGTCGCTCCTGTGGGCCCTGCACCCCACGCTCGGCCTGGCGTCGTACGTCGTGTGCTTCGGCGTCACGGTGCTGCTCGCGGCGGGCGTCGCCCTCCTCGCGCCCCGCACCCGCCCGGTCCTCAGGGCGTAGGGCGCAGCCCGGCCGCGGCGTCCCCATAGCGGTCGAGCACGATCGCGGTGAGCCGCGGGTCGGGCGCGAGCGGGCCGGTCACGACGTCGGCGCCCGCCTCCAGCACCCGGTCGTAGAAGAAGCCGGGCGCGAGGAGGTAGGCCGCGACGACGACGCGCCCGCCCGGGGCGAGGCCCGCGCGGGCGGCGGCGACGGCGTCGGGCACCGTGGGCGTCGCCATGGCGCCGTAGCCGACGGAGACCGGGCCGGGGACGCGCTCGCGCAGCCCCGCGGCGAGCTCCGCGACGTCGCGCGCGGCGCCCGGGCGGCTCGACCCGGCGGCGGCGATCACGACGGCGTCGCCGTCGCGCAGGCCGGCCTCCGCGAGCCGCTCGGCGAGCAGGTCCACGAGGCGCGGGTCGGGGCCGAGCGGCCCCGACGCGGCGGCCGCCCCGGTGCCGGGGCCGCGGTCCTCGACGGCCGCGGCGACGTCCACGCTCACGTGGAACCCGGCGGAGAGCAGGAGCGGGACCACCACCGCGGCGCCCGGGGCCCCGCCGTCGGACGGCGCGACGACCGCCGCCACGACGTCCGCCACCTCGGGCTGCTGCACGTCGACGAACGCCTCCCGGACGTCGAGGTCAGGACGGGCAGCGCGCACGTCGTCCAGGAGGGCGCGGATCACCGCACGCCCCGCGAGGTCGTTCGTGCCGTGGGAGCAGCCGACGAGCACCGGCGCGGCGGCACGCCGCCCGGCCGTGGCGCCGGCGACGGCGTCGAGGGAGGTGGGGCTGTCCGCGCTCATGCGAGCTCCAATCGGTATCCGCGCTTGACGACGGTCCTGACCAGGTCCCGGCGACCGGTGGCCTCGCGCAGGCGCGCGACCGCGACCTCGGCCGCGTGGGGGTCGCGCGAGTCGCCGGGCAGGACGTCGAGCACGTCGTCGCGGGTGACGACCTCGCCGCGGCGCGCGGCGAGGAGGCGCAGCACCTCAAGGCTGCTGGGCGACAGGGGCAGCACCTCGCCGTCGAGGACGGCGACGCGCGAGCGGATCTGCAGCGTCCCGGCGACGGTCGCGAGGGCGACGGTCTCGGCCTGCTCGTAGTGCGCGACGAGCGTCCGCACGAGCGCGCCGAGCCGTCCGCGCTCGGGCTGCAGCGGCGTGACGCCGCGGTGCTCGAGCGGTCGCGCGGTGACGGGCCCGACGGCGGCCGCGACCATCGAACCGTCCTGGAACCTCGACACGACGAGCCGCCCGACGCCGTGCTCCTCGGCGGCGCTCAGCCACGCCTCGGCGCCGGGCGCGGAGGTGAAGACGACCGCGTCGATCTCCCCGACGGCCGCGGCCTCGACGGACGCGCGCAACGCTTCCGGGTCGGGCGGCGGTCCCCACCGGTAGACGACGAGGCTCGCGACCTCGGCGCCGGCCTCCGCGAACACGACGTCGAGCCCGTCGGCACCGGCGCCGTGGTGCTGCACGGCGATGCGCAGCCCGGCGACGCCCTCGCCGAGCAGCACGTCGGCGATCTCCGCCGACGTCTCGGACTCGGCGACCCAGTCGGCGGTGAGGCCTGCGGCCTGGATCGCGCCGCGCGCCTTGGGCCCGCGCGCGACGATCCGCGCGTCGGCCAGCACCTCGAGCAGGCGGTCGGCGAGGCCGTGCGCGTCGGCGGCCTCGACCCAGGACCGGAAGCCGATCCCGGTCGTGACGACGACGACGTCCGGCGGCCGCTCGACGAGGTCGCGCGTCCCGGCGAGGAGCTGCTCGTCGTCGGCGTGCGGGATCATGCTCAGCGCGGGCGCGTGGCGGACCTCGGCGCCCCGGCGCTGGAGGGCGGCGGCGAGCTCGCTCTTGCGGCGGTCGGCCGTGACGAGCACGGTGCAGCCGGCCATGACCTGGCCGAGGGTGGGGCGCTCCCCGTCGGGGCCGGAGTCGCTCACGCGACCGTCGCCGGGTCCGGTTCGAGCCGTCCCGCGGCGGCGACGTCCCCCACCACGATGATCGCGGGGGCCCGGACCCCGACCTGGGCGGCGCGCTCCACGACCTCGCCGAGCGGGGCGCGCGTCACGCGCTGGCGGGGCGTCGACCCGTTCTCCACGATCGCGACGGGCAGCGCAGGGTCGGCCCCGGCGTCGAGGGCCTGGGCCGTGATGCGTGCGAGCTGCGAGACACCCATGAGGACCACCAGCGTAGCCGTGCGGTCGCGCACCCCGGCGAGCGCGGCGGCGTCGAGCCCGTCGTGGCCGCTGACCACGTGGAACGCGGCGACCGTGCCCCGGTGCGTGAGCGGGATGCCCGCGAGCGCCGGGACGCTCAGCGCGCTCGACACGCCCGGCACGACGTCGACCGGCACGCCCGCCGCGCGGCACGCGAGCACCTCTTCGCCGCCGCGCCCGTAGACGAACGGGTCGCCGCCCTTGAGCCGCACGACGCGCCGGCCGCGCTGCGCGTGCTCCACGAGGAGGGCGTTGATCTCGTGCTGCGGCACGGGGTGGTGGCCGGGCGTCTTGCCGACGTCGATCACCTCGACGCCGGGCGCGAGCTCGTCGAGCACGTCGACCGGTCCGAGCCGGTCCGCGACGACGACGTCCGCCTCCGCGAGCGCCCGGCGACCCCGGACCGTGAGCAGGTCGACCGCGCCGGGCCCTCCGCCGACGAGCGTCACGCGCCCCAGGCCTCCCGGCGCAGGACGGTGGTGGCGCTGGTCGGCGCCGCCGGAGCGCAGGTGGTCGGCGATCGCGTCGCGTACCGCGCGCGCCCGCCGCGGGTCCGGACCGCGCCGCTCGGCCGCGGCGTCAGCCGCTCGTCGTTCCCGGACGTCCGCCGGCACGCCGACCGCGGGGGCGTCCGTGACGACCCCGACGAGGACGTCGCCGCTGCGGGTCGTCGCGGGCGTGCGCGCGGTGCCCTCGTGCGCCGCCCCGGCGTTGACGCACCAGGTGCGGCGCGCGGCGGCCCACGCGGCGACGTCCCGGTTGGTCCCCGAGTCGTCCGTCGCCGCGAGCACGAGCCACGCGTCCTCGAGGTCGGACTCGCGGACGTCGCGCGGCGCCCAGGTGACGCGGCCGCCCGGCGCGGTCCCGCCGTCGGCCCGCAGCCCGACGGGTGACGGTGCGAGGAGCGGGGCGCGCAGCGAGGCCGCGACGAGGTCGCGCAGGTCCTCGCAGACCTGGGGCGCGACGACGCGGACGTGCGCGCCGTCGTCGGCCATCGCCCGCGCGCGACGGGCCGCGACGGGGCCGCCGCCCGCGACGAGCACCGTGCGCCCGGCGAGGTCGATCCCGAGGAGCGTCGTCACGACGCACCGTCCGCGGGCCCGGCGGCGTGGGGGCGCAGGCCCACGTGCACGACGCCGTCGCGCACCTCGGCGGGCCACGTCGCCAGGTCCGGCGCGAGGCCTTGGACGGGCACGTACCCGGCGGCCTCGAGGCACCGGCCGGTCGTGAGGTCGAAGACCTGCTTGTACATGGGGCCGGCGACCGTCGGCACGCCCCCGCGCGTGCCGACGATGCCGCGCGACAGGACGTTCGCACCGGAGAACGGGTCGCGCTGCTGCACGACGCGGACCGTGTCGTCGGGGAGGCGGAACAACGCGACCTGCACCCCGCCGACGAGGGCGGCGGCGCCGCGCTCGACGAGGAGGTCGCGCAGGAGGCACACGCGCTCCCACCCCGCCGCGTCCGACGTCGGCGTCTCCACGGGGTACGCGGCCTGCTCTGCTGGCACGACGATCATCGACGGACCTCCAGGGTCGTGCCGGCGATCACCACGGGGCCGGCGGGGACGGTGGCGAGACCCGCGGCGCGGACCTCCTCGAGGGCAGCGCGCTCGTCCGCCGTGGCGGGACGGATCTGGCCGCGCTCGGTGACGTACGCGAGGTCGGGGTCGGGCTCGGCGGGCGCGTTGACGAACGAGCCGAAGCGGCGCAGCTTCTCCGGGTCCTCGAGGACCGCGCGCCACTCGTCCTCGTAGTCGCCGACGTGGCGGGCCATCGCGGCGTCGAGGTCGGCACCGATGCCGAGCGAGTCCTCGACGACCACCTCGCGGATCGCGTCGAGACCGCCTTCGTGGTCCTCAACCCACGCGGCCGTGCGCTGCAGGCGGTCGGCCGTCCGGACGTAGTACATGAGGAAGCGGTCGATGGTGCGCACGAGCGCCTCGTCGTCCAGGTCCTCGGCGAGGAGCTGCGCGTGCCGGGGCGTGAACCCGCCGTTGCCGCCGACGTACACGTTCCAGCCCTTGTCCGTCGCGATGACGCCGACGTCCTTGCCGCGCGCCTCGGCGCACTCGCGCGCGCACCCCGAGACGCCGAGCTTGATCTTGTGCGGCGAGCGCAGGCCGCGGTACCGGAGCTCGAGCTCGACGGCCATGCCCACCGAGTCCTGCACGCCGAACCGGCACCACGTGGACCCGACGCACGACTTCACCGTGCGCAGCGACTTGCCGTACGCGTGGCCGGACTCGAACCCGTGCTCCACGAGCCGGCGCCAGATGTGCGGGAGCTGCTCGATGCGCGCCCCGAACATGTCGATGCGCTGGCCGCCCGTGATCTTCGTGTAGAGCCCGAAGTCCTTGGCGACCTGCCCGATGACGAGCAGCCCGTCGGGCGTGATCTCGCCCCCGGGGATGCGCGGGACCACGGAGTACGTGCCGTCCTTCTGCATGTTCGCCAGGACGTGGTCGTTCGTGTCCTGCAGCGTCGCCTGCTCGCCGTCGAGGACGTGACCGTTGCCGAGCGACGCGAGGATCGACGCGATCGTGGGCTTGCAGATGTCGCAGCCGCGCCCGGCGTCGCGCACCAGCACGGCACCCTGCGTGGCTGCGCTCTCGTCCACCGGCGCAGTGACACCCCGGCCGAACCGCGCGACGATCTCGCTGAACGTGTGCAGGTCCGCGACGCGCACCGCGTCGAAGAGCTGCGCGCGCGAGAGGTCGAAGTGCTCGCACAGGGCGTTCGAGACCTCGACGCCGGCCCGGGCGAGCTCGGTCGTCGTGAGCTTCTTGACGAGCGGCAGGCACGACCCGCAGCTCGTCCCCGCGCGCGTGCACGCCTTGACGCCCGCGAGGTCGGTGCACCCGTGCTCGGTGACCGCACCCCGGATCGTGCCCGCGCCAACGTTGTTGCACGAGCAGACCGTGGCGTCGTCGGGGAGCTCGAGGTCCGGCGCCCCGCCGCCGGACCCCTCGGGGAGCAGGAACAGCCCCGGGTCGCCGGGGAGCTCCGTGCCCAGCATCGGCCGCAGCGACGCGTACGGCGCGGCGTCGCCCACGAACACGCCGCCCAGGAGCGTGCGCGCGTCGTCGGACAGGACGAGCTTCTTGTAGACGCCCGCGACCGGGTCGGCCCAGACGAGCTCCATCGCGCCCTCGGTGCGGCCGTGCGCGTCGCCGAAGCTCGCGACGTCGACCCCCTGGAGCTTGAGCTTGGTCGCCGTGTCCGCGCCGGGGAACGTCGCCTCGCCGCCGAGCAGGCGGTCCACGACGACCTCCGCCATCGCGTAGCCCGGCGCGACCAGGCCGAGGCACCGGCCCTCGAGGCACGCGACCTCGCCGACCGCCCACACGTGCTCGTCCTCGGTGCGGCACGCGAGGTCCACGACGGCGCCACCGCGCTCCCCGACCGCGAGCCCCGCCGCGCGCGCGAGCTCGTCGCGCGGCCGCACGCCCGTCGCGAGGACCACGACGTCGACGTCGAGCCGGCCGCCGTCGGCGAAGTCGAGCCGGCCCACGTGCCCGGTCTTGCGGGAGACCCTCAGCTCCTTGGTCCCGGTGTCGCACCGGACCGCGATGCCCATCCCGTTGATGAGGCG
Organism: Cellulosimicrobium sp. AB352; assembly: GCF_049538415.1. Lineage (NCBI taxonomy): Bacteria > Bacillati > Actinomycetota > Actinomycetes > Micrococcales > Promicromonosporaceae > Cellulosimicrobium > Cellulosimicrobium sp. AB352. The sequence goes on from NZ_JBMVFX010000022.1 coordinate 44,454, forward strand.
CTTGAGGGCCTCGCCGCCGCCCAGGTCGATCTGCGCGTCCATGAGGTGCGTGCCGAACTGGACGACCGTGGCCTGCGCGCCGAGGGCCTTGAGCGCGCCTGCGGCCTCGAGGCCCAGGAGTCCGCCGCCGATGACGGCGCCGCGCACCGGGCGTTCCCAGCCACCCTCGGTCGTGGCGTCGCGCCGCTTCTCCTCGACCCAGCCGCGCAGCGCCGCGACGTCGTCGATCGTGCGGTAGACGAACACGCCGGGCAGCTCGTTGCCGGGGATCGGGGGGCGCGCGGCGTTCGAACCGGTCGCGAGGACGAGCTCGTCGTAGGCGTGCACGCGCCCGAGCCGGTCCGTGACGGTCTGCGCCTCGCGATCGATCGACGTCACCGCGCAGTCGCGGTGCAGCGTGACCAGCGGGTCGTCCCACAGGGCAGGGTCGCCGAGGGTGAGCTCCTCGGCGTCGCGCGCCGAGAAGTAGCTCGTCAGGGCGACGCGGTCGTACGGCTTGCGCGGCTCCTCGGCGAAGAGCGAGACGCGCCACGTCCCGTCGGCGTCGCGCGCGCGCAACGCCTCGACGAGCCGCTGCGCCACCATGCCGCCGCCGACGACGACGAGGTGCCGGGGCGCACCGGGGGCCGGGGCGGGGGCGGGATCGGTCTCAGGTCCGGTCACGGCGGGCTCCTGGGGGCGTCGGGGCGGATCGGTCACCGTCCGCGGGGTCCGACGAGAGCGAGGAGAGGCCCCCGGGGATGGTGCTGACGACGCTACGGACGGGCGGTTTCGCGACCGTGCCCCGCCCGTTGCCCGTCCGTAACGGTGTTCTCACCCGGCCGGACGCCGCCGTGTGAGGTCGGCGGAGCGGTGCGAGACCGGCAGGTCGTGTCCAGATCGACGATCGTGACTGCCGATCTCGGCAGGGCTTGCCGACCTCACGCGCCGAGGCCGACGCTCGCCCGTGCGCCGTCGGCCTGCGGCTGCTCCGGGTCGGTCTGCGCGAGCCAGTCGACCAGGCCGCACACGACGTCCTTGCACCCGCCGCAGCCCGTCGTCGCGCGCGTCGCCCGTGCGACGTCGTCGACGCTCCGGGCGCCGTCGTGCCAGCAGCCCACGACGTCGCCCTTGGTCACGCCGTTGCACGTGCACACGGTCGTGCGGTCGGGCATGAGCGTCGGGGACGACGCCGGGGCGGGCGCCTGCGCGACCGGGCGCAGCAGCAGGTGGGCCGGGTCGGCGGGCACGGGGACGCGGCGCGTGTACGCGGCGGCGAGGTCGGCCCCCACCTCGGGCGCGCCGACGCACGTCGCGCCGACGAGCACCCCGTCCGCGACGACGACCTCGACGTGCCGCCCCGCCGCCGGGTCGCTCAGCGTCACGGACCGGTGCGCCGCGTCGGGCGCGCGACGCTCGCCGCACACGCCCATCGTCACGATCTCGAGCCCCGCCGCCTTGACCCGCACGACGTCGGTCCCGGCGGTCGCGCGCGTGCCGACCCCGGGGTCGGACGTCGGCGCGAGCGGGCGCGCGACGACGTCCGTGGCGAGCCGCAGCGCCACGCTCGGCCGGTCGGCGGCCGGTCCTCGGCGCGCACGCCGCCGGTCGGGCGCGGCCCCCTGCGCGGCGCCCGGCCTCCCCGCGCCGTCGGCCCCGGCGGCGAGCCGCTCCGCGAGGTGCTGCGCGAGCCGGCGCGCCTGGTCCCACCCCTGGGCGATCAGCCCGGTGCCGCCCTCGGGCGGCTGGGCGCAGTCGCCGATCGCGAACACGCGCGGGTCGTCCGGGCTGGCGAGGTCGGGCCCGACGACGACCCCACGGTCGACCGTGAGCCCCGCCGCCCGTGCGAGCCCGGCCTCGGGCACGGTGCCGCACGCGAGCACGACGAGGTCGGCGTCGAGGTCGACGCGACGCACGCCGTCCGGCACTCCCCCGGCCGCGCCCGGCCGATCCGCCGCGGGGTCGTGCGGGCCGCCGTCGGGCACGCGGAGCGTCACGCCCCGCACGCTGCCGCCGGCCACGACCACGCGCTCGGTCCGGGCTGAGGTCCAGGCGCGCACCCCGAGGCCGGCGAGACCGCGCGCGACGACGCCGCCCGCCGCACGGTCGAGCTGGCGGTCCATCACGCTCGCGCCGCCGTGCACGAGGCTCACGGCGACGCCGCGACGCGCAAGCCCGCACGCGACCTCGAGGCCGAGGACGCCCGCTCCCACGACGACGGCGTGCCGCGCGTCGAGCGACCTCGCGACGATCGCGCGTGCGTCGTCGAGCGTCCGCAGGACGTGCGCGCCACGCGGCAGGCCGCCGGGCAGGCCGGTGAGGCCGGGCACCTCGGGGACGCGCGCCGCGGCGCCCGTCGCGAGCACGACGACGTCGTACGGGTAGGCACCCTCGCCCGTGAGGACGCGGCGCGACGCCCGGTCGATCGCGAGGGCCTCGGTGCCGCGCCGGACCGTCACGCGAGGGTCGTCCGTGGCGGGCAGCGCGATCGCCGCGAGGTCGGCCCGGCCCGCGACGACCTCGCTGAGCAGCACGCGGTTGTACGGCTCGTGCTCCTCCGCGCCGAGCACGGTGACCTCGACGTCGGCGGACCCCCCGCACCGCGCCGCGAGGTCGCCCGCGAACCGCGACCCGACCATGCCGTGACCGACCACGACGACGCGCGTCATCCCACGACCTCCTGGAGCGCAGGGGCGCGTCGCACGTCCACGGCGCAGACCTTGAACTCCGGCATCCCGGAGACGGGGTCGGTCGCGTCGGTCGTCACGCGGTTGACGCTGCCCACGCCGCCCCAGTGGAAGGGCATGAAGACCGTGTCCGGCCGGACGCGGTCCGTCCACCGCACGACCGCCTCGATCGCGCCGCGCGCGGTCGTGAGGCGCGCCCGGTCTCCGTCGTCGACGCCGAGGCGCGTGCCGAGGACCGGGTGGACCTCGACGAACGGCTCCGGGACGAGGCGGTCGAGCTCCGGCACGCGCCGGGTCTGCGCGCCCGACTGGTAGTGCTGGAGCACGCGGCCCGTGACGAGGTAGAGCGGCGCGTCGGGCCGCACGTCGTCGCTCGGGCCCGTGTGGTCGACCGCGACCAGGCGGGCACGTCCGTCCGGCGTCGGGAACCGGTCGAGGAACATCCGCGGGGTGCCCGGGTGGTCGGGGGACGGCACCGGCCAGTGCAGGCCCGGGCCGCCGTCCGCCTCGTCCGCGTCGAGGCGCGCGTGGCTGAGCCCGGCGTAGTCCGCGACGCCGCCCGCGGACGCGCGCGCGAGCTCGTCGAAGACGACGGCCGGGTCGGTCGGGAAGGAGACCGGCGATCCCAGCCGACGCGCGAGCTCCGCCAGGATCCACAGCTCCGACCGTGCCTCGCCCGGCGCGTCGACCGCGCGGCGCCGTCGGATCACGCGTCCCTCGAGCGACGTCATGGTGCCCTCCTCCTCGGCCCACTGCGTCACGGGCAGCACGACGTCCGCGAGCAGCGCCGTCTCCGACGGCACGAGGTCGCACACGACGAGCAGGTCGAGCGCGCGCAGGTTCGCCGCGACCCGGTCCGCGTCCGGGGCGCTGACCACGACGTTCGACCCGTGCACGAGCAAGGCGCGCGGGCGCCCGTCCTCGGCGTAGGTCGTGGTCGCACCGCCCGGTCCGGGCCGCGCGCCGAGCGACCGCAGGAGCTCGACGGCGGGCATCCCAGGACCGGGGAGCGTCGCCGGGTCGACGCCCCACACCGCGGCGACGTGCGCGCGGGCCGCCGGGTCGTCGATCCTGCGGTACCCGGGGAGCTGGTCCGCCTTCTGCCCGTGCTCGCGGCCGCCCTGCCCGTTGCCCTGGCCGGTGATCGCGCCGTACCCGGACCCCACGCGGCCGGGCAGGCCGAGGGCGAGCGCGAGGTCGATCGCCGCGGTCACGGTCGCCGTGCCCTGCGAGGACTGCTCGACGCCACGGCCCGTGAGCACGTACGCGCCCGCACCCCCGTGGACGGGTGACGCCGCCGCGAGCAGCCGGGCCACGTGGCGCAACCGGTCCGCCGACACCCCGCACACCGTCTCCGCGCGCTCGGGCCACCATGCGGCGACGGACCGGCGGACGTCGTCGAACCCGGTCGTGCGCGCGTCGAGGTAGGCCGTGTCCGCGAGCCCCTCCGCGACCACGACGTGCAGCAGCGCGAGCAGCACCACGAGGTCGGTGCCCGGGACCGGCTGCAGGTGCACCCCCTGCCCGACGGCGTCCCCCGCCTCCCCCGTGAGCGCCGCCGTCGCGCTGCGGCGCGGGTCCACGACGACGAGCCCGCCCCGTGCCCGCACGCCGGCGAGGTGCTGGACGGACGGCGGCATCGTCTCGGCGACGTTCGACCCGAGCAGCAGCACGGCGTCCGCGCCGCCGAGGTCGGCGAGCGGGAACGGGAGCCCGCGGTCGGCGCCGAACGCGCGGTTCGCCCCCGCCGCGGCGGACGCCATGCAGAACCGCCCGTTGTAGTCGATGTTCGCGGTCCGCAGCACCGTGCGCGCGAACTTCCCGAGCGCGTACGCCTTCTCGTTCGTCAGGCCGCCGCCCCCGAACACCGCGACGGCGTCGCAGCCGTGCGCGGCCTGGACCCGCTCGATCCCGGCCGCGACCACGTCGAGGGCCTCGTCCCACGGGGCGGGCCGGAGCTCGCCGTCGGGTCCGCGCAGGAGCGGGCTCGTGAGCCGGTCGGGCGCGCGCAGCACCGTCGCGCTCGTCCAGCCCTTCTGGCACAGCCCGCCGCGGTTGGTGGGGAAGTCGCGCGGGGCGACCGTGACCGGCAGCGGGCCGCGCGCGGGCGTGAGCGTCATGCCGCACTGGAGCGCGCAGTAGGGGCAGTGGGTGTCCACGCTCAGATCCCGGCCGCCGCGAGGGCAGAGCCCTTGCGCAGGTAGACCGCCCACGCGACGACCGCCATCACCGCGTACATCCCCACGAACGTCCACAGGGCGGGGACGAGCGAGCCCGAGAGGCTCGTCGACGCGGCGAACCCGCGCGGGATGAGGAACCCGCCGAACGCGCCGACGGCGCCCGCGATCCCGATGCACCCGGCCGCGGCCTGGCGGGCGCGGACCCGGGCCGCGGCCAGGGCCGCAGGGTCGCTCGCCGTCGGGCCGTCGAGGTCGCGGGCCGCGCTCGCCTGGAAGACGGCCGGGATCATCCGGTAGGTCGAGCCGTTGCCGACGCCCGTCGCGACGAACAGGACGAGGAACGACGCGAAGAAGAGGCCGAAGCTGTGCGTCTCCAGCGCCCGGGTCGCGCCGACCGCGCCGAGCGCCATGACCCCGTACGACGCGATCGTCACGCGCGCGCCGCCCAGGCGGTCCGCGACGATGCCGCCCAGCGGCCGGGACACCGAGCCGACCAGCGCGCCGAGGAACGCGATCGAGAGCGTGACCTCCGGGAACTGGCCCGCGAGGAGCGTCGGGAACGCACCGGCGTAGCCGATGAACGACCCGAACGTCCCGATGTAGAGGAACGAGATGATCCACGTGTGCCGGTTCCGGGTCGCGACGGCGAACGACCGCGGGTCCGCCTTCGCCGTGGCGAGGTTGTCCATGAACCGCCACGCGAGGAACGCGGCGAGCAGGACGAACGGGATCATCATGAGGCCCGCGCGCTCGAGCGCGACACCCGCCCCGGCGACGATGACGAGCGGCACCGCGAGCTGCACGACCGCCGTCCCCAGGTTGCCGCCCGCGGCGTTGAGGCCCAGCGCCTTGCCCTTCTCCCGCTCCGGGTAGAAGAACGAGATGTTCGCCATCGAGGACGCGAAGTTGCCGCCGCCGAAGCCGGCGAGCGCCGCGACGGCCAGCATCACGCCGAACGACGTCCCGGGGTCCTGCACGACGACCGCGAGCGCCGCCGTCGGGAGCAGCAGGAGGAGGGCGGACACGACCGTCCAGTTACGCCCGCCGAACAGGGGCACGGCGAAGGTGTACGGGATGCGCAGCGTCGCTCCGACGAGGCTCGGCACGGCGATGAGCCAGAACTGCTGGTCCACGGTGAAGGTGAACCCGGCGGCGGGGAGCTGCGGCACGACGATCGACCACAGCGCCCAGACCGCGAAGCCGAGGAACTCCGCGAACACCGAGATCCCCAGGTTGCGGGTCGCGACCCGGCGGCCGCCGTCGCGCCAGAACGTCGGGTCCTCCGGGTCCCAGCGGTCGATCCACCGCCCGGAGCGGCGGTGCGGCGTCCTCGGTGGTGCCGGGGCGAGTCCCGGGGCGGGCGGCGTCGCGGGCACGACGCCGGACGGGCGGGCTGCGGACTGCTCACCCTCGTGGGTGGTGGGGCTCGTGGGCGCGGACATGGCGGCTCCTTCAGCAGGTCCCGGTCAGTGACCAGGACGCTAGGAACGCCGTGTTTCCCCCGCGCGCGACCCCCGTTAAGCCCGTGTGAGGTCTTCCGCACACCCGCTCGGCGGGCGCTGTGAGCGGCCGTCCGCGCGCTCGCCGTCAGGCCTCGACGCCGGTCGCCTCGTGGGACGAGCCCGCCGGCTTGGACTCGGGCGACCCGCGCTCGCGCAGGTAGATCGCGAGGACGACCATGCTGAGGACGGCCAGCATCTCGGACTGCCAGTTCTGGAACGTGCGGCTCCAGAAGTCCGGCATGGACAGGTACTCCGTCCACGGCACGGGGTCCTGGAGGTCGCGCAGCTGCTCCTCGCTGAACGCGACCGCGCCGGCCGCCGACTGCGCGGCCCAGGACCCGAGGAAGATCGCGCCCATGACGAGCGACAGGGAGCGCGAGTAGACGGCGAGCCGCCAGCCTCGGGCCCGGGCCCACGCCGGGGAGTCCGCGGTGGCGTGCTCGCCGACCTTCTGGTCCTCGTCGGACTCGCGGCCCGCCTGGTCGAGCTTCTTCGACTCGGGCGAGCCTCGCTGCACGAACCACACCGTCGCGGTGATGAAGAGGAGGAACTGCAGGTACTCGGACTGCCAGTTCTCCGTGACGTCGACCCAGAACGCCGACGACAGCACGTACTGGCCGAACGTCACCGGGTCGAGGCCCGCCGCCCGCTGGTCGGTGTTGAAGACGGCGACGCCGCTCACGGCCTGCGCGACGAGCGACGCGAGGAACGCGAGCGCGAAGAACAGGCTCAGCGAGCTCGCGCGCAGGCCGCCGAGGACGCCGCCCTTCCCGCTGCCGGCGCTCATCGGTGCACCGCCGCCAGCACGAACGTGACCGCGAGGCCCGCGACGACGAGCACGAGCGTGGCCCAGAACATCAGCCGCGGGACCCTCATGCCTCCACCTCGCAGTCGTAGGGGCGGTCGTCGCGGGGCGTGCAGCCTGCTGCGGTGACGACCCACGCGTCGCCGGAGAGCGCGAGGAAGACGGTGTCCGTCGCCGTGACGACCTGCGCCTGACGCCCCGCGACGTGCACGTCCTCGACGACGACCTGGGTTCCGGCCGCGGTCAGCCCGGCGAGGGGGCCGTCCGGCGCGGTGACGACGTCCGCGCACGGCTCGCCCTCGTCGGCGGCGAGCGCGTCGGCCGCGGCGGGCAGGATCAGGGCGCACGCGGCGTCGCCGTCCCCCACGGCGAGCGCGCCCGCGAGGTCCTCGACGACGTCCTGCGCCTCTGCCGCGCCGGGTCCCGCGCACCCCGCGAGCGTGGCGGTCACGAGCGCGAGGGCCGCGAGCCCGACGCCCGGACCCGTCCGTGACCCCCGACCAGCACTCCCGAGCACACGACCCTCCTGTGGCGACACCGCGCCGACCGGGTCGCCGACGCTGAGCCTCATGCTCGCGGTTCTCGATGCGCTCGCAAGCAGTGGCCCGGGCACGGTTCGGCACGGAGCGTGCCCGCTCGGCACCTCGAGGTGCCGAGCGGCGCAGCGTGTGCCGACGCGCGTCCCGCGTGCCGACGGGTGGGCTCAGCCCCAGACGAGACCGCGCGCCGGGTCCTCGAGGATCCGCGCGACGTCGGCCAGCACGCGCGCGCCGAGCTCGCCGTCGACGAGGCGGTGGTCGAAGCTCAGCGCGAGCTGCGTGACCCAGCGCTTGCGGATCTTGCCCTTGTGGACCCAGGGCTGCTCGCGGATCGCGCCGAACGCGAGGATCGCGGCCTCGCCGGGGTTGAGGATGGGCGTGCCCGTGTCGATGCCGAACACCCCGACGTTGGTGATCGTGATCGTGCCGTCGGACATGTCGGTGGGCGACGTGCGCCCGGCCCGCGCGGTCGCGGTGAGGTCCGCGATCCCGCCGGCGAGGCCGTGCAGGTCGAGGCGGTGCGCGTCCTTGATGTTCGGCACGACGAGCCCGCGCGGCGTCGCCGCCGCGATCCCCAGGTTCACGTAGTGCTTGTAGACGATCTCCTGCGCGGCGTCGTCCCAGCTCGCGTTGATCTCCGGGTGGCGGCGCACCGCGAGGAGCAGCGCCTTGGCGGTGACGAGCAGGGGCGTGACGCGCACGTCCGCGAACTCGCGGTCCTCCCGCAGGGTGCGGACGAGCTTCATGGTGCGCGTGACGTCGACCGTGTGGAAGACCGTCACGTGGGGGGCGGTGAACGCGCTCGTGACCATCGCCTCGGCCGTGCGCTTGCGCACCGACTTCACGGGCACGCGCGTCTGGCGGCCGTCGGCCGTGACGGCGCCCGTCGCGAGCCACGGCTGGTCGTCGTCGGCGTACGTCGCGAGCGGCTGCGCCTTCGCCTGCTCGTGGTAGGCCTGCACGTCCTCGCGCGTGACGATCCCGCCCGGGCCGGTGCCCGCGACGCTCGCCAGGTCGACGCCCAGGTCCTTCGCGAGCTTGCGCACCGGCGGCTTGGCCAGCACCGGCAGGGTCGCGTGCCCGACGGCGGCCGGCGCGCTCGCCCGCGCGGCGGGGGTCGGGGCCGGGGCCGGGGCCGACGGCGCGGTGCTCGCCGCCGGGGCCGTCCGGTCCGGGGTCGCCGGGCCGGGGCGGTCGGTCGCGGGTGCTGCGGCGGTGGGCTCGGCCGCGGGCGCTGCGGCGGCCGGCTCGGCCGCGCGGCGCCGCCGTCGGGCCGTGCCCGGCTCGACGGTGCCGTACCCGACGAGCACCGAGCCGGAACCCTCGCTCGCGGCGGGCGTCGCGTCCCCGGTGCCCGTCTGCGGCGACGCGGTCGCTGCGGGCGCGTCCGCGCCGTCGGGCACGACGCCGGCCGGTGCGGTCGGCGCCGGGGCGGTGCCGCCCGGGTCCGTGTCCACGACGATGATCGGCACGCCGACCTCGACCGTCGTGCCCTCGGGCGTGAGGATCTCCGTGACGACGCCCGTGTACGGCGACGGCAGCTCGACGAGCGACTTCGCCGTCTCGATCTCGACGATCGTCTGGTTGACCGTGACGGCGTCGCCGACGGCGACGTGCCAGTGCACGATCTCGGCCTCGGTGAGGCCCTCGCCCGCGTCGGGGAGGTTGAACTTCTCGAAGGTGGGCACTGCGTGGTCCTCCTGGTGGTCCCGGTCGGCGCTGTCGAGGTCGCGGCGGACGCGCGTCAGAACGCGAACGCGCGGTCGACGGCGTCGAGCACGCGGTCGAGGCTCGGCAGGTAGTCGTGCTCGATCTTCGCGACGGGGTACGGCGTGTGGAACCCGCCGACGCGCAGCACGGGCGCCTCGAGCGAGTAGAAGCACTCCTCGGTCACGCGGGCCGCGACCTCGGCGCCCGAGCCGAGGTAGGTCGGTGCCTCGTGCACGACGACGCAGCGTCCCGTCCGGCGGACGGACTCGACGACCGTCGCGGTGTCGAGCGGCGAGATGCTGCGCAGGTCCACGACCTCGATGCTGCGGCCCTCCTGCTCGGCCGCCGCGGCGACGCGGAGCGCGGTCGCGACGGTCGGACCGTAGGCGACGAGCGTGAGGTCCGTGCCGGGGCGGACGACGCGCGCCCGGTCGAGCACGGTCGCGCCCTCGCCGCGACCCGCGACGTCGACCGGCCCCTTCTCCCAGTAGCGGCCCTTGGGCTCGAAGAAGAGCACCGGGTCCGGCGAGGCGACGGCCTCCTGGATCATCGTGTACGCGTCCTGCGGCGTGGACGGCGACACGACGCGCAGGCCGGCCGTGTGCGCGAACAGCGCCTCGGGGCTCTCGCTGTGGTGCTCGACCGCACCGATCCCGCCGCCGTACGGCACGCGGATCACGACGGGCACCTGGAGCTTCCCGCCCGAGCGGTAGCCCATCTTCGCGAGCTGCGTCGTGATCTGGTCGTACGCGGGGAAGATGAACCCGTCGAACTGGATCTCGCACACCGGCCGGTAGCCGCGCAGCGCGAGACCGATCGCGGTGCCGAGGATGCCGGACTCCGCGAGCGGCGTGTCGACGACGCGGTCCTCGCCGAAGTCCTTCTGCAGGCCGTCCGTCACGCGGAAGACGCCGCCGAGCGCGCCGATGTCCTCGCCCATGAGCAGGACCTTGGGGTCGTTCTCCAGCGACCGGCGCAGCCCCTCGTTGATGGCGCGGGCCAGGGTCAGGGTCTTGCTGTCGCTCATCGCGCCACCTCCGCGGTCGGCTCCTCGAAGGACTGCTGGTAGTCGGCGAACCACGCCTTCTCGCGCTCGACCACGGCGTTCGGGGTCGCGTAGACGTGGTCGAACATGCTCGACGGGTCCGGTGCGGCGAGCGCACGGACCTCCTCGCGCAGCCGCTCGCCCAGCGCGTCGGCCTCGGCGGCCAGGTCGGCGGCGAACGCGTCGTCCCACGCGTCCTCGGCGCGGAGCAGGTTCTCCAGCCGGTCGATCGGGTCCCGACGGCGCCAGTAGTCCTCCTGGGCACGCGACCGGTACTTCGTCGGGTCGTCGGACGTCGTGTGCGCGCCCATGCGGTAGGTGAACGCCTCGACGAACGTCGGGCCGCCGCCGGAGCGGGCACGCTCGAGCGCCTCCGCGGTCACGGCGTAGCACGCGAGCACGTCGTTGCCGTCGACCCGCACGCTGGGGATGCCGAACCCGCCGCCGCGGCGGTAGAGCGGCACGCGGGTCTGCCGGGTCGTCGGCTCCGAGATCGCCCACTGGTTGTTCTGGCAGAAGAACACGACCGGCGCGTTGTTCACGGCCGCGAAGACGAGCGCCTCGTTGACGTCGCCCTGCGACGTCGCGCCGTCGCCGAAGTACGTGACGACGGCCGCGTCGCGCTCCGGGTCGCCCGACCCGACGAGGCCGTCGCGCTGGACCCCCATGGCGTACCCCGTCGCGTGCAGCGCGTGCGACCCGATGACGAGCGTGTACAGGTGGACGTTGTGCGCCGTCGGGTCCCACCCGCCGTGGTCCACGCCGCGGAAGAGGCGCAGGCGCGCCGTCGGGTCGATGCCGCGCACGTGCGAGACGCCGTGCTCGCGGTACGACGGGAAGACGTAGTCCTGGGGGGCGAGCGCGCGGCCGGAGCCGATCTGCGCGGCCTCCTGGCCCTTCGCCTGCGCGAACAGGCCGAGCTCGCCCTGGCGCTGGAGCGACGTCGCCTCGTCGTCGAAGCGGCGCGTGAGCACCATGTCGCGGTAGAGACCGCGCAGCGCCGCGGCGTCGAGGTGGGCGACGCGCTCGCGGTAGCCGTCGGTCTCCGGGGTCGTGACGCGGGCGCCGGCGGGCGTCACGAGCTGGAGCAGGGGTGCGTCGTCGGGACCGCCCGCGACGTCGGGGAGGTCGGGGTGCGTGCTCGCAGCGTCCCGCACGCCGGTTCTCGCGTCGTTCTCGGTCACGCGACTCTCCTTCGGTGCGGCCCGGCCGGCGGCCGGCCCGCTCGGGGGCAGGAGGCGCCCGGTGCGGGGCGCCGTCGGAACCTACGTCTCCGTAGCCTACGCAAGCGTAGGCTACGACCCCGTAGGTAGCGCCTCCGACGTGTCGCCCAACGTCCGTCACGACCGGCTGTAGAGAACCTCCAATCCCCACCGGCGCACCCCCGGCCCCGGGAGGGCTGCCCCTACCGCGGGTAGACGCCGCCCGAGCGCAGCGCGTCGCGCTCGCGCAGGACCGGCCAGCGCGAGAACGCGAACACGAGGAACATGACGACGTTGAGGATCGGCACGAGGCCCACGAGCACCCACCAGCCGGAGTAGCCGGCCTTCTGGATGATCCGGACGTAGGCGATGAAGAAGATCACCGCGACCGCGACGTAGAGGACCAGGGCCGCGCCCCCGAAGAGCCAGCCGTTGTCCTCGACGAACTGCTCCCACTCCTGGTTGTCCATGCCGCGAGTCTTCTCGCGTGACCAGGACCCGGCAACCGCGCCGCCGTCGCCCGCCGCTACGCCGCGCCGTCGTCGTCCGCGCCGACGAACGCGCGGGCCACGTGCTGGGTCGAGGCGCCGAGCTCGAGGACGGTGTCGCAGGCCTGCTCGACGCGCGGGTTGTGCGTCGCGACGACCACGGCACGCCCCTCGTCCGCGAGCTCGCGCAGGAGCCCGACGATCGCGTCGGCGTTCCCCTCGTCGAGCGCCCCCGTGGGCTCGTCGGCGAGCACGACGCGCGGCCGCTTGAGGAGCAGCCGCGCCACGGCGACGCGCTGCTGCTCGCCGCCCGACAGCTCGTAGACGGCCGCGCGCTCGTACCCGCCGAGCCCCACGCGCTCGAGCACCTCCTCGCGCCGGCGCGCGCGGTCCGCCCGCCGGACGCCCCTGCTCACGAACGCGACGTCGAGGTTCGCCGCGACCGTCGCGTTGTCGATGAGCGCGTAGTTCTGGAACAGGTACCCGAGCTCGTCCCGTCGGAACAGGCGTCGCCCGTGCGGGCTCAGCGCGGTGACGTCGCGCCCGTCCACGAACAGCGTCCCCGCGTCCAGCCGGTCGAGCAGGCCCACGCAGTTGAGCAGCGTCGTCTTCCCCGAGCCGCTCGACCCCACGAGGCCCGCCATCGAGCCCGCCTCCACGCTCAGCGTGAGGCCCGTCCAGACCGTCCGCGCCCCGTAGAACTTGGCCGCACCCACGACCTCGATCATCGCCATCCCCCTTCGTTCAGCTGTCACTGGATCGCGTCCGCAGGAGCCTGCGCTGGGCCACCGCGAGCGCGGTCACCAGCAGGGCGGACGACACGAGGCACACCGCCACCGCGACGAGCGGCTCCGCTCCCCCGAGCAGCCGCGGTGCGGCGGCCGCGACGACGGCGCCGAGGGCCGGCGGCGTGCGCGGCGGGTTCGCCGCCACGTACGCGACGAGCAGCACCGCCGAGGCGGCCTCGGCGAGGAACGCCGCGCGGTACCGCGCGGCGAACGACCACCCCGCGATGTAGCGGACGAACACGCTCTGCGCGTACCGCCGCGTGTACGCGCTCGACACCACGACCGCGGTGAGGAGCACGACGCCGGCCGCCGCCGCGATGTTCGCGAGGCCGAGCCGGAAGCTCCGGACGAGCTTCTGGTACTCCTCGGCCGCGGCGTCCGCGATCGGCGTGACCGAGAGGACGTAGTCGCGGATGCCCGCCGCGCGGCTCTCCTCCAGCACGTACGCCGGGTCGAGGAAGACGACGTCCCCCGTCGAGGTGTACGCGCCGTACCCGTCGGCGCTCACGACCTCCGAGGCCGGGTCCACGACGAGCACGACCGGCTCGTCCACGAGCGGTGACGCGCTCGGGTCCGCGGCGTTGCCGTAGTCGAACAGCGTGCTGCCCTCGGCGAGCGGCGCACCGCGCTCGACGGCGCACGTCGCACCGAAGTAGTCCGCCCACGAGCCGACGGCGGCCACGACGTCGTCCTGCTGGTCCGCCCGCAGCGTGGTGGGCAGGTGGATCGTGAGGCACGACCCCGGCGCCGGGACGAGCCGCGACCCGGTCGCGTCGCGGACGTCCTGCTCCTCCAGGTACGACGGGCTGACGAGGAGGACCGGCTGGTCCTCGGGCGCGACCGTCACCGTGCCGAACGCCGAGACGGGCTGCCGCGCGGCGAGCACCGCCTCGCGGTCGTCGAGCGCCCGCACGACGACCTCGCCGAGGCGCTGCGCGAACTCGCCCGCGCGGGCCTGGTCGTCGCCGCCGACGCCCACGGAGGTCGCGCCGCCCGCGCTCTGCCAGGCGGAGCGGGCGGCCTGCTGACCCGCGATGAGCTGGCCCGCGTGCACGGCGGAGAAGATCGACGCGACGAGGATGACGAGGGCGCAGAACCGCACGCCGAACGCGGCGGGGACGACCCAGGCCCCCACGGACTCGCCCTTGATCGCGGCCGCGAGCGGGATGCGCTGCGCGGCGGCCGTCGAGACGGCGTGGGCGGTCACGGTGACGAGCAGCAGCCCGGCGAGGACGGCGCCTGCCAGGCCGAGGAACGTCGTCGCCTGCGCGAACCCGTTGTAGGCGCCGAGCACGATCGCGCACACGACGGCAGCACCACCCAGGTGGAGGGCGAGGCGTCGGCCGATCGGGGCGAGGTCGCGCCGCAGGATGCTGGAGAACGGCGCGCCCTGGAGGCGCTGGACCGCGTACGCCCGGGCGTTGAGGAGCGCGCCGCACCCCGCGAGGAGCACGACGGCGACCGCCGCGATGGCGTAGCCCGCCGGGATCGGCGTGCCCGCGAGGTAGCGGTGCCACGAGAGGATCGTCGGGTAGGAGTCGGCCGACGCCGTCACCCCGGCCTCCCGCAGCGCGGCGGCCAGCGCCTCGGCCTCCGCCGTGCCGCACGAGAGCCCGTAGGAGCCCACCGGGCTCGTGGCCCCGAGCTCGGCGCCGGGGTGCACCTGCGTGGTGACGCCGCGGCTGAAGTCGGCCACGCCGTGGTCGAGCCACCGCCCGCCCGGGTCGGCCGAGCCGTCACCGAGGACGGAGAGGTGCCGCGTCGAGACGTCGGTGAGGTCGAAGGTCACCTTGGCGACGGTGCAGTCGCGGGAGGTCGCGAAGGTCGCGATCGTGCCGTACGCCTCGGCGCTCGACGCGGTCGTGCCGAGGGAGTCGACGCGGAGCTGGGCGTCGAACCCGCGGACCGCGAACTCGCTGTACGCCTGCACCGTGAAGAAGGCGAGGAAGAGGCTGACGACCACCGCGAGGGCGTAGGCCAGGCTGAGGCTTCTGTTCGGCATGGAGGCTCCGCGCCGGACCGGGCAGGGGCGGCACGGCGCCGCCCCTGCCCTGCGTCCGTGCTACGCGCACTTGTGCCAGTAGGCGTGGTCCACGCGCATGGGCCAGTCCTTGGCGTGCACCTTCGCCCAGACCCCGGGCTTGATGTTGGTCACCCGGTAGAGCTTCCCGTTGTGCACGGACGCGCCGTGGCACTGGGTGTTGTGCAGGTAGTGCGAGTAGATCGCGCCCGCACTGGTCCCGTAGTTCCAGATCCCGCCGCCCACGAGCTGCGAGCCGGCGAACGCCGCCGCCGGTGTGAAGGCCAGGACCCCGGCGACCATCGCCGTCGTCAGTACTCGACCAAACCTCATATCTCCCCCTTCGGAAGTGATTGCTACGTAAAAGTAGCAATCCGGAGACGCGAGCACCAGGGGTTCGGTCGATCTGGGGAAGTTCCGTTGCCGGAACGCAGAGGGGCCGTCGAGGAAGGGCTACAGCCAGGTCGCGCTGACGCGCAGGAAGAGGTCGGTCGCCTCGGGCTCGCCCACGCTCACGCGCAGGCCCTCGCCCGCGAACGGGCGCACGATCGCGCCGGCAGCACGCGCCTCCTCGGCGCGCTGGGCCGTGCGCTCCCCCAGGTCGAACCACACGAAGTTCGCCTGCGACTCCGGCAGGGACCAGCCCTGGTCGCGCAGACCCTCGACGAGGCGGGTGCGGTCCGCCACGAGGTGCTCGACCCGCTGCAGGAGCTCGCCTCGCGCCCCGAGCGACGCGATCGCGGCCCGCTGCGCCACGTGCGAGACCCCGAACGGCGTGGAGACGGCACGGATGCCCGCCGCGAGGCGCGGACGCGCGACGGCGTACCCGACGCGCAGGCCCGCGAGCCCGTACGCCTTGGAGAACGTGCGCAGCAGCACGACGTTCGGGTGCTGCGCGTACACCGCGAGACCGTCGGGGGCCTCCGGGTCGCGCACGAACTCGAGGTACGCCTCGTCGAGCACCACGAGCACGTCCGACGGCACCGCCGCGAGGAACGTCTCGAGCTCGTCGCGGTGCACCGCCGGACCGGTCGGGTTGTTGGGCGTGCACACCATGACGACGCGCGTGCGCTCGGTGACCGCCGCGGCCATCGCGGGCAGGTCGAGGCGCCCGCGGTGCTCCCCCGTCCGGAGCGGGACCCGCACCGACGTGCCGCCCGCGACGGCGACCGCGATCGGGTACGCCTCGAACGAGCGCCACGGGTAGACGACCTCGTCGCCCGGCTCGACGACCGCCTGGAGCACGTGCGCGAGGACCGCGACCGACCCGTTGCCCACCACGACCTCGTCGGCCCCGACCCCGAGGTCCGCCGCGAGCGCCTCGGTGAGCTCGGTCGCGTACATGTCCGGGTAGCGGTTCGCGTCCGCCGCGGCGTCGGCGATCGCCGCCACGACCGAGGGCAGCGGCGGGTACGGGTTCTCGTTCGAGGAGAGCTTGAACGCCGCCGCACCCGGGGCGACGCGCGCCCCCGGGACGTAGGCCGGCAGGGCGGCGACGGCAGGACGCAGGGGGACGCGGGGTTCGTGGGCCACGGTCCTCGATCATGCCACTCGTGCACCGCGGTCCGTGGCGGACGACGGCGCGCCACGCGCGGCGCCCGTGCCGGACCACCGCCCGGATGGCAGGATGCCGGGTATGAGCTTCGTCGTCCGCGTCCTCATCACCGGTCTCGCGATCTGGCTCACGAGCCTGTTCATGGACGAGCACTTCCAGATCGTCGGCTCCGACACGGCCGGCGGGAAGGTCGTGATCGTCCTCGTCGTGGCGCTGCTCTACTCGCTGGTGAACGCGGTGATCAAGCCGATCGTGCAGGTCCTCTCGATCCCGCTCTACATCCTCACGCTGGGGCTGTTCTCGCTCGTGGTCAACGCGCTCATGCTCATGCTCACCGCGTGGATCACCGAGCAGACGGACTGGGGCATCCGCATCATCGGCGGGTTCTGGTGGGCGCTGCTCGCGGCCCTCATCATCGCCGTGATCAACTTCCTCGTCTCGGCCGTCGTGCCGAAGGCCCAGGACCGCTGACCCGAGCGCTCCACCGCGCGCGCCGCTGCCCGCCCTCCCGACCGGCCCGCCGGGGGACGGCACCGGGCCGTCACCGCGCATCGTCCTCGCCACCACCCGTCCCGGCGCCCCCGAGCGTGCCCGTGCCGCCGAGCGTGCCGGAGCCACCGGTCGTCCCGGACGGACCCGGCGTGCCGAGGGACGGGCCCGGCGCCGTCACGACGCCGTCCGGAGCCGGCCACGGGGGCCACGGCGGCCTCGGCACCGCGAGCTCACCGACGCAGAACGTCGTCTCGGGGTCCGGGACGAGACGCGCCTCGTAGACGAGCGGGTCCTCCGCCTCGCCGTCGAGCCAGTGCTCCACGTCGGCGAGGTGCTCCTCGAGGCCGCGGTCGCCCACCTCGACCGCGGCGTCGAGCACGTCCTGGTGGTAGCCGACGGAGTGCGGCACGTCGAGCGGCGGCCCGCCGCCGGGCGCGGAGACGGTACCCGTCACCGTCACGCGCTCGGGCGTCGCCGGGTTCGGCTTCCCGTCGAGGCCGGAGACCCCCTCCCCGCTGGTCTCGAGGTGCGTGGCGCGCACGCCGGGCGGGAGGCCGTGCCCCCCGACCGGTGACCCGGCCGTCACGACGTGGCGCACCTGGTAGGTCCCGACCGTCGCCGCCGCGATCGTGGCCGCGACCATGCCGCCCTGGCTGTGCCCGACGAGCACGACGTCGTCCCCAGGCGCGATCCCCGACCGGCCCATCGCGTCGAGCACCGCCCGCACGCTGTCCGCCCGCGCGCGCTGGGACTCGTCGTCGGACATGAGGTCGTAGTTGGACGTCATGTTCCACACCGTCCGGAGGTTGCCGGGCTGGGTGCCCGGGATCGCGACGACCCACGTCGGCGTCCCGTCGTCCTTGACGATGCGCTGGACGCTCAGCACCGAGTCCGTGCTCCCGAGCGCCGCCACGGCGCCGAGGGCGGACCGCGTGTCCGTGGGGGTCGGCAGGTAGTAGGGCGCCGCGTCGACCCGCCGCACCTCCGGGTCGGGCAGGAACCGGTCGCGCAGCGGCTGGACGGACGCCCGCAGCACCGCCGCCGCGTTCCCGACCGTCGGCACGGCGTACCAGGGGCGGTCCGGGTCGAGCATGCCGATCGTGCGACCCAGCGCGCGGACGGTCGCGGGGTGCAGCGCCTCGCCCGTCGTGACGAGCCGACCGAGAGCGGGCCCTCCGTGCAGCAGCGACTGCGCGAGCCCGGCGAGGCCTTGCGCGACGATCATCCCGAGCCCGGCGGCGCCCGCCCCCGCCAGCCCGTAGTGCCGTCCCGCCACGACCAGCGCGGTGTCGGACCACCCGGCGGCGGCCGCGGCGTCCGCGTCGTCGTACACCCGGACCGCCTGGTGGAGCCGCCCGGCGAGCCCGCGCAGCCGCTGTTCCTCCTGCCCGGCGAGCAGGGCCGCCGCGTCGAGGCTGTCGAGGAGGGCCGCACGCGCGGCCCGGACCTCCGCCGACCAGAACGGCGTCGTCGTCAGGTTCGCGCCCGCGGCCGCCCCGAGCGGCTCGGCCGGGACGAGCCGCCCGGCGAACGCCGTCGGCGTGGCCGTCGTGACCTCCACCGCGTGCCGCGCGTCCCGCAGCGCCCCTGCCGCTCCCGCCAGGTGGTCCGCCCGGGCCGCGAGCACCGCGGCCTGCGCGACGACCCCCGCCGTCTCGACGACCGTCGGCTCCGTCCCGCCACGGATCACGACGGACGGGCCGGGCGGCGACCCGCTCACGAGCCGCCTCCCGCGGAGAGTCCCGTGGCGAGCCCCGCCCGCAGGCTCGTGACGTCGGCCTCCGCGAGCACGGTGAGCGCGTCCAGCCGCACGAGGCACGTGCCGAGCGTCTCGTCGAGGCGGAGCAGGGCTGCCCGACCCTCCGCCGTCGCGTCGTCGTACGCGTGCCGCGCCTGCCCGGCCCACGGGAGGTCGGGGGTCTCGAGGGCGGCGCCGGCGCGCGCGGCGTCGTCGGTCGCGGTGAGGACCTGGTCGCGGGCGCGCGTGATCCCGAAGGGTGCGGCGAGGCACGGCGGTGGTGGCGGGGTCGGCATGGCGGCGACCGTACGGAGCCCCGTCGGCCGACGGCGCGGCAGGTCGCCAGGCTGTGGACCGAACCCTCGCGCCCGGACGCTGGGGACGGCCACGGGCCGCGCGACGGCTCCGTTGCCCGGACTGCGGGCGGCACCGACCGCCGTCGGGCACGCGTGGGAGAATCAGGGGCGTGCCCGAGAACCCTGCCGCAGCCGCCCCTGCCCGCGTGAGCCTCGCCGAGGTGACCCCGCCGATCGCGCTCGGTCCGCTCGACGGCCGCTACCGCGCCGCGGTCGCCCCGCTCGTCGATCACCTCAGCGAGGCCGCGCTCAACCGCGAGCGCATCCACGTCGAGGTCGAGTGGCTCATCACGCTGTGCAACGGCGTCCAGGCGGTCGACGAGAACGCGGTCCGCCCGGTCGTGCCCGGCGCGCCCCAGCTCTCCGACGCCGAGGTCGCCTACCTGCGCCGCATCCCCGCGACGTTCGGGGGCGACGAGATCGCCGAGCTCGCCGCGATCGAGCGCGAGACGGTGCACGACGTCAAGGCGGTCGAGTACTTCGTCAAGCGCCGCCTCGCCGCGGCGCCCGACACGCTGGGCCCCGACACGGTGCTGCCCGGCGTCGGCGAGCTCGTGCACTTCGCGTGCACGAGCGAGGACGTCAACAACCTGTCCTACGCGCTCATGGTGCGCGGCGCCGTCGAGCACGTGTGGCTGCCCGCCGCGACGGCGCTCGCCGACCAGCTCGCGGACATGGCGCGCGAGCACGCCGACGTGCCGATGCTCTCGCGCACGCACGGCCAGCCCGCGACGCCGACGACGCTCGGCAAGGAGCTCGCCGTCCTCGCGCACCGGCTGCGCCGCCAGCTCCGCCGCGTCGGCGCGGCCGAGTACCTGGGCAAGCTCAACGGCGCGACGGGCACGTACGGCGCGCACACCGTCGCCGTCCCGGGCGTGGACTGGCCGTCGGTCTCGAAGCACTTCGTCGAGGGCCTCGGTCTCACGTGGAACCCGCTGACGACGCAGATCGAGTCGCACGACTGGCAGGCCGAGCTGTACGCGGACGTCGCGCGGTTCAACCGGATCCTCCACAACCTCGCGACCGACGTGTGGACGTACATCTCGCTCGGGTTCTTCACGCAGATCCCCGTCCCGGGCGCGACCGGGTCGTCGACCATGCCGCACAAGGTCAACCCGATCCGGTTCGAGAACGCCGAGGCGAACCTCGAGATCTCGTCCGCGCTGCTCGACACGCTCGGCGCGACGCTCGTGACGTCGCGCCTCCAGCGCGACCTCACGGACTCGACGACGCAGCGCAACGTCGGCCCCGCGTTCGGCCACTCGCTCCTCGCGATCGACAACGTGCGCCGCGGCCTGAAGGCCCTCGCCGCGAACGCCGACCTCATGGCGGCGGACCTCGACGAGAACTGGGAGGTGCTCGGCGAGCCCATCCAGTCGGCCATGCGCGCGGCGTCGGTCGCGGGCGTCCCCGGCATGGAGAACCCGTACGAGCGCCTCAAGGACCTCACGCGCGGCCAGCGCGTCGACGCGGCGCGGCTCCGCGAGTTCGTCGCGGGCCTCGGCCTGCCCGACGACGTCGCGCAGCGCCTCGCGGACCTCACCCCCGCGACGTACACGGGCCTCGCCTCCCGCCTGGTCGAGACCTACCTGGACTGACCGGCCGACGCCGAGAACGGGGTCGGCGACCGAATCCTGGGGATCTCGGTCGCCGGCCCCGTTCTCGTCCGCACGCACCGTCGTGCCCGACGGCGCCCGTGTCAGACGGCGGTCGGCTCGCCCGGGTGGGACCCGCCCCGGCCCGGCATCCCACCCGCGGCGGCGAGCCGGGCGCGGTGCGCTGCGCGCACCTCGGTGAGCTCGTCGAGGCGGTTGACGACCCAGGTCAGGACGAGCATCGCGGCGGCCGCGAGCGCGAGCAGCCCGAGCACGTTGCCGAGGTCCGCGGTCTGGACGTTCACGGTCCCCGACCAGAAGAAGGTCGAGCGGCTCAGCACGCCTGCGAGGGCGAGACCGCCGAGCACCGGGACGGCCGGCCGCGTCCGGCGCCACAGCAGCGCGACCCCGAGTAGCAGGACGACCGGCGCAGCCAGCGCGGGAGGCGTCCACGGGCTCAGCGCGACCCCCGACCACCACGGCACCCCGAAGCTCGCCGCGTCGGCAGCGGTCGCCGCGGCGAACCCGCCGACGGCCAGAGCCATCGCCCCGAGGGTCGCGGCCCGGAGCGTCCACGGCTCAGGCCCGACCCGGCACGCCCGACGTGCGGCGAGCACGCCCGCGTAGACGGACACCGCCGCGACCCACGGCGCGTCGAGGTACGCCGCATAGCTGCTCCCCGCGCCGAGCGAGACCGCGAGCCCGCCCACCCCGGCGACAGCGGCGAGCACCGCAGCAGCGAGGCCGACGCGCTGCGCCCCGGCGAGCGTGAGGGCCACCGCCGCGAGCCAGAGGGTCCACATCGACGCCGTCGGGACGGTCGTCAGGAGCGGTGCGTGCCCGCTCGGGCCGAGCACGGCCCCGACGATCGCCGCGGCGAACGCGAGGACGCGCGCTGCCCTGACCACGAGCACGGCGGGCAGGACCACGAGCAGGAGCCCCGTCCCCGCGCGCCGCTGCCGTGGGGACGGGCCCAGCGGCGCGAGCAGCCACTCGCGCGCGGCGGCGCGCAGCAGGTCCCACCGCTCGGCCCGCGTCGGCCGCGACTGCCCGGGCCGCGCGCCGTCGACCAGGTGCCCGAGCATCTCGGCCTCGTGCGCCCGCCGGTAGGTGTACGGGAACAGGCGCAGCAGCCGCCGGTAGTCCCGCACGAGGACCGGCGCCACGAGCACCGGGCCGGCGGCATCCGTGTCGCGGTAGCCGTCGTGGCCGCTCATGCCGGCACCGCCCCGCCGTCGACGACTCCCCCGTCGAGCCTGCGCGCGGGGCGGGGCGCAGTGCGGTCGCCCACCGGGGCGGCCGTGCGGCGTCGGGCACCGAGACGCTCGAGCGCGCGGCGTGCCTGGGCCTCGGCGCGCTCGGCCTCGGCGGCGAGGCGCGACCCGCCCTCGCTGGTGAGCCGGTAGTACCGGCGCAGCCGCGAGTCGACGACCTCCTCGTGGTCGACCTCGACGAGCCCGGCGGCGACGAGCCGGTCGATCGCGCCGTAGAGCGTGCCGGCGCGCAGGGTCACGCGCCCGTCGGAGCTGGACTCGACGTCCTGCGCGATGCCGTACCCGTGCAGCGGCCCGGCGGCGAGCGCGGACAGCACGAGGAACGCGGGTTCCTGGAGCGGTTTCGATGCCATGGTGGCGACCATACTCTCGCCGCGAAGGCATGGGCAGGACCCGCAGTGCACGGCGCGTCGCGGCCCGCCGGGCACGGGCCGGGAGAGTCCACCGGGCGACCGCACCGCGCCGGGCCCCGGAGCACCGACGACCCCACGCTCGGCGCCGCCGCCGGGAGCGCGTGGCGCAAACCTTCACAGTCACGACGTTCTGTGAAACTATCTGCCATATACTCGACGACCCGGAGGATCAGCAATGACGCTCGACGGCTCCCCCACGTCCCCCGCCTCGGCCCCGGCCGGCGTCGGACGACGACAGTTCCTCACCCTCGCCACGGCGGGCGTCGCGGCGAGCACGCTCACCGTGACGGTCGGCTCGCTCACCCCGGCCGCCGCGCTCACCACGCCCGGCTCGACCCACGCCGCACCGACCACGGCCCCGGCGCCCCGCAAGCGCGAGCTGCGCGCGATGTGGATCTCGAGCGTCGTGAACATCGACTGGCCGTCGGCGTCCGGGCTCTCGGCGGAGCAGCAGAAGGCCGAGCTCCTCGGCTGGCTCGACGTCGCGCGCGACTTCCGCCTCAACGCCGTGTTCGTCCAGGTCCGGCCGACGGCCGACGCGTTCTGGCCCAGCCCCTACGAGCCGTGGTCGCAGTACCTCACGGGCGTGCAGGGCCAGGACCCCGGCTACGACCCCCTCGCGTTCGTCGTCGAGGAGTGCCACCGGCGCAACCTGGAGATCCACGCCTGGTACAACCCGTACCGCGTGTCGATGCAGGCCGACCCGGCGCGGCTCGTCCCCGAGCACCCCGCGCGGCAGCACCCGGAGTGGGTGTGGGCCTACGGGGGCAAGCTCTACTTCGACCCGGGCCTGCCCGCGGCGCAGGAGCACATCAAGAACGCGATCCTGCACAGCGTCGAGAACTACGACATCGACGGCGTGCACTTCGACGACTACTTCTACCCCTACGCCGTCGCGGGCGAGACGATCCCGGACGCCGCGACCTTCGCGACCCACGGCGCTGGCTTCGACCGGGTCGAGGACTGGCGGCGCCACAACGTCGACACGTTCGTGCAGTCCATCTCGCAGCGCATCAAGCAGGCGAAGCCGTGGGTCAAGTTCGGCATCAGCCCGTTCGGCATCTGGCGCAACGCCTCGACGGACCCGCGCGGCTCGCAGACGGGCGGCTCGCAGTCGTACGACATGCAGTTCGCCGACACGCGCAAGTGGGTCGTCGAGGGCTGGCTCGACTACATCAACCCGCAGATCTACTGGCAGCTGGGGCTCGCCGTCGCGGACTACGCGAAGCTCGTCCCGTGGTGGGCCGACGTCGCCGCGCAGTCCGGTACGCACCTGTACATCGGCGAGGCGCTGTACAAGGTGACGTCGGGCGTCTTCACCGACCCGGCCGAGCTGTCGAACCACCTCACGTTCTGCCAGGAGCAGGAGCACCCGGTGCACGGCAACGTCTACTTCTCGGCCAAGCACGTCCCGGCCGACCCGCAGGGCTCGATGACGCGCGTGCGCGACGACCACTACCGGTACCCGGCGCTCGTCCCGGCCATGCCGCACCTCCCGGGCACGAAGGTCCGCACGCCCGTGCTCGCGTGGGCCGGCTGGCGCGACGACGGCGTCCGCGTGCACTGGACCGACGCCGGCGGCCGCCGGTTCGCGGCGACGTCGTTCGCGATCTACCGTGCCGACGGGTGGGTGCAGCACGTGGACACCGAGAACCCCGCGAATCTCGTCGCGACGCAGCGCGCCGAGGGCCGGGTGGTCCAGGACTTCCTCGACCCGACCGCCGTGCGCGGCCGCCGGTACACGTACGCCGTGACCGCGCTGGACCGCGTCTGGAACGAGTCCGCACCGAGCAGGGTCCGCTGGTCGGTGTGACGATCGTCGTGCCGGGCCTCGGCCCGGCACGATCGCCCTTCGCCGGAACTGGGGCCGCGCGAGGGGCAGGCCCGACGGCGCGTGGTTCGCTGGGTGCGCCACGCGCCGTCGGGGTTCCTCGGCCGCCCCGCCGTGGGTGCCGGGTGGCACAGTGGGACGCGTGAGCACGCCCGACCTGCGCCCCGCCGACCCCTCGACCGCCGGAGCGTCGGCCCCGCCGTCCGACCTCCCGCCCCTGCGCACCGTCGGGTGGGTGAACGTCCGTGACGGACGCCTGCTCGCGGTGCGGACGACCGGGAAGGACCGCTTCTTCATGCCGGGCGGCAAGGTGGAGCCCGGCGAGACGGACACCGAGGCGCTGGTGCGCGAGATCCACGAGGAGCTCGGCGTGCGCCTGGACCCGGGGACGGTCCGGCCCGCGTTCGTCGCCGAGGCCCCGGGGCACGGGCTGGGCGGGCGCGTCGTGCGGATGCACTGCCTGTACGCCGAGCCGCTGCCCGGGTCCCCCGAGCCGGCGCCGAACGCCGAGATCGCCGAGCTCGCGTGGCTCACGCCGGCGGACGCGGACCGCGTCCCGCCCGCCGGCCGCATCGTCCTCGAACGCCTCGCGGACGTCCTCTCGGCCTGACCGCGCGCCCGTCGGAAGGCCGCCCGGACGCGGCATGGGGACCTCGCCCCATGGGCACCCCGAGACGCGGGGGCGCCCGTCCACGTACGCTCCGGAAGCACGATCCGCCGCGACAGAGGGACGACCATGGGGTTCTACGGTGCCGACATCGGCGAGCTGCGCAGGCTCGCGCAGAGCCTGACGACGGCGTCGGAGTCGCTCGAGACGACGCGCGGCGGCCTCCAGTCCACCGTCAGCGGGGCCCGCTGGGCCGGGCCCGACGGCGACGAGCTGCGCGGCCGCTGGACCTCCGAGCTCGGCCCCGCGCTCGCCGCGGCCGCGGCGACGCTGCGCGACGCGGCCGACAAGGTGCGCACGAACGCCGACCAGCAGGAGAGCGCCAGCTCCGACGGCACGGGCGGTGGCGCCGGCGGGGGTGCCGGCGGGTCGGGCGGGTCCGGGTCGGGGTCCGGCGGCTCGGGCTCCGGAGGGTCGGGCGACGGCGGCTCGGGCGAGGGCGGCGACGGCCCCGGCGGCCCGACGGTCTCGGTGAAGGGCAGCCAGAGCGGCGGCTCCGACAACGGCGGCCTCGGGAGCCCCGCGACGGAGGGCACGGACTCGAAGGTCGGCTTCGGCGTCTCCCACGACCCGGACAGCGGCGAGACGACGTACTCCGGCAGCGGGTCGCTCGCCGACTGGTTCAAGACGACCGACGGCTCCAAGGTCTCGTTCGGCGTCAACGGCGGCGCCGAGTACACGGTCGGGGAGAAGTCGGAGGACGGCTTCACCACCTACACCTCGAAGTCGGACGTCTCGATCGGCGTCGAGGGCGGCGTCTCGAAGGGCGGCACGGGCGTGAGCGGCGGGTACACGACCGGCGTCACGTCCGAGTACACCCTGAAGATGCCCGACGGCACCGACGTCGACCCCGGGTCCGTCAACCCGTTCGACCCGCGGAGCATGCCGGTCGGATCCTCCGTGACGATGGACGGCGGGAGCTACGCCAAGACCGAGCTCGACGCCGCGTTCCGGCACATCGCGCTCGAGTCGTCCGTCAAGGACTCCGAGGGCGTGAGCAGCCTCATCGAGCGCACGGGCGACGACACCGTCCGCGTCACCGCGGGCCCGACGGAGGCGATCGCGAACCACGCGGGCCTCGGCCTCGACTTCGACGCGGTCAAGGTCATGCTCGGCAACACGACGTCGCTCGACGGCGCGTCCCTGCGCAGCGCCGAGTTCGACCTGTCGACGCCCGAGGGCCAGGCCGCCTACGACACCTACCTCGTCACCGGCGAGATCCCCGGGGACCCGTCGACCGGGATCTCCGGCACGACGACCATCGAGCGCGTCAACTACGACTCGACGTCGACCGTCGGCTTCGACACGCCTGTCGGCGGGGCCGAGTGGCAGATCGGCCAGAACACCGGGTCGCTCGTCGCGACGACCTACCCCGACGGCAGCACCGAGCAGCTCATGACCGCGACGTACGGCGACCGAGGCGACTTCCGCCTGTCGCAGTCGTTCGACGCCTCCGGCACGGAGGACCTCTCGGCGCGCACGTACTCGTTCGACGTCACGGCCGACGACATGTCGTCGCAGTACTTCAACACGCGCGACTTCTCCGGATTCTCGCCGTCCGGCGAGGTGTCGCCCGGCCAGCAGGTGACGATGACGCTCACCGAGTCGCAGATGAACCGCCTCGCCGACAGCGTGCGGACCGCCGTCGAGAACGACGCCCTCGGTATGCAGACGCGGGCCGTCGTCACCGACTACGACATGCAGCCGCTCTCGGACCCGTACCAGCTCGCCACGAGCCTCGCCCGGGCGGCCGACTCCGACCTGGACCTCGTCATGATGATCAGCGAGATCAACGCCGCGGGCGACGGCTCGGTCACGGACCGGTCCGCCGCCCGGTTCCCCGGCACGGTGACGCCGGGGGGCTGACGCCGCGCCGCCCGGAGGGGCGCGGCGCCGGGTCGGCTCAGCGGGGCTTCTGCGCCGAGAGGTACGCGGTCGAGACGAAGCCCGTCCGGCCCCCGGCGGTCACCTTGAGCCACCCCTTCGAGGCGGTGCCCGCGTGCGTCACCGCGGTCCCGCGCCCGAGCCGTGCGACGACCTTGGACGAGGTCGACGCCGACGCCCGCAGGTTGAGGCTCGAGGCGGTGACGTACGACGTCGCGGCCTTGGGCGGTGCGGGCTTCGCGGGCGCCGGCTTCGCGGGAGCCGCCGGTGCGCTCGTCGAGGTGTACTGGGCGGAGACCCAGCCGGTCCGTCCGTTCGCGGTGACCTTGAGCCAGCCGCCCGAGGTCGACGCGACCGCGAGCTTCGTGCCCTTCGGCAGGCGTGCGACCACGGCCGAGGACGTCGTCGCCGAGGCCCGCAGGTTGAGCGACGCGGCCGTGACGTACCGCGTCGCCGGCTGGGGCGCCGACGGCTTCGGCGCCGGCTGGGGTGCCGGCGGCTTCGTCGCCGGGGGCGTGCTGACCGGAGCGGGCTTCGTCGGCCCGATGCTCGCGGCCGGGACCCAGCCCGTCGTCCGCCCCGACGTGACCCGGCGCCACGTGCCGCTCTCGTCCCCGGGCTTGCCGACGACGGTCGCCCCGCGCGCGACCCGGGCGACGACGGCACCGGTGCCCGCCCCGGCGCGCACGTCCACGGCGGCGTTCGTGTAGTAGGTGCACGACGTCGCGGTCGACCGGGCGGCCACCCGCGTCGCGTCGCGCCCGAGGTCGACGCCCTTGCCCTTGAGGTAGGCGAGCGGGTCGGTGTGCGACGCGCCCGACCCGTAGGTGCCGTTCCAGACCTCGAGGTGCAGGTGCGGCGAGGTGGAGATGCCGGTGGAGCCGACGTCGGCGATGCGCTGGCCGGCCTTGACCGTCTGCCCGGCCTTGACGTACTTGTCGCCGTCGATGACGTGCCCGTAGACGCTCGAGACCGTCTTCCCGCCGATGGTGTGCCGCAGGACGACCCACTGCCCGAACCCGCTGACGCTGCCCGCGCGCAGGACGGTGCCGTCGGCGATCGCGTTGATCCGCGTGCCGGAGGTCGCGCCGAGGTCCTGCCCGAGGTGCCAGGTCGACGCGCTGGCGACCGGCATGCAGCGCGGGCCGTAGTAGGAGGAGACCGAGTAGGTGCGCGCCCCCAGCGGCGCCACGACGGCGGCCGCCGCGCTCGCGCTCGGGGCGACGAGCAGCCCGCCGAGCCCCGTGGCGAGCGCCGTCGCCATCGCCACGCTCGCCACGCCCGACCAGCGCCTCGCGTTCCGAACCATCCTCTGCCCCCTGAAAAGAAATCAGACATACCCGGCGTGTCGGGTTGACACGCCTCAGGAACGGTAAGCCCAGTCCGCGGGGACCGCCAGATGGACGACCGTCCAACAGCGCCGAGGGCTGGACGGCGCGGGGGCGTACCGTCGTGCCATGACCGTCGGGACGGGACGCGCGGACGACGACCTCCTCGCCGCGACGCTGCCCGTGCTCGGCCTCGCGCTCGCGTCGGTCGCGGCCGTGCGCGACGCCGCGGCGCGGGCGGGCCGGTTCGACCCCGGACCGGCCCCGGACCCCGAGCGCGTCGCGGCGGCGTTCGCGAGCGACCGGCTGCTGCGGTTCGACGGCGCTCCGGTGGACGGGTTCGCGCCGCTGTCCGGCTTCTTCCGCACGGCGGACGGCTGGGTCCGCACGCACGCGAACTACCCGCACCACCGCGCGCGGCTGCTCGCGCTCCTCGACCTGCCCGCCGCGGTCGCGGACCACCCGTCCCGGGACGACGTCGCGACGGCGCTCGCCGCGCGGTCGGCGCAGGAGGTCGAGGACCTCGCGGCCTCGGTCGGCGCGATCGCCGTGCGCGTGCGCTCCGCGGACGAGTGGCGCGCGTCCGCGCCGGGCCGGGCCGCGGCGTCGGGCCCTGGCGTGCGGACCGCGGTGCGCGACGACGCCGCTCCCCCGCGCCCGCTCGCCGTCGGGCCCCGGCCGCTCGCCGGCCTCCGGGTCCTGGATCTCACCCGCGTCATCGCCGGGCCCGTCGCGACCCGGACGCTCGCGCTGCTCGGCGCGGACGTCCTGCGCGTCGACCCGCCGGGCCTGCCCGAGATCGAGGTCCAGCACCTCGACACGGGGCAGGGCAAGCGGTCCGCGCTGCTCGACCTCGCGACCCCCGACGGCCGCGCCCGGGCCCAGGAGCTGCTCGACGCCGCCGACGTCCTCGTGACGGGCTACCGCCCGGGCGCGGTCGAGGCGTTCGGCCTGCGCCTGCCGGGCGGCGCGGTGCACGCGCGCGTCAGCGCGTGGGGCGACGACGGCCCGTGGGCCCCGCGCCGCGGCTTCGACTCGATCGTGCAGGCGGCCAGCGGGATCGCGCTCGTGGAGGGCACGCGGGACGGGACCGTGGGCGACGCCTCGACTGCCGCGCCCGGCGCCCTGCCCGCCCAGGCGCTCGACCACGCGACGGGCTACCTCCTGGCCGCGGCCGTCGTGGACGCCCTCGCCGACCGCGCGGCCGACGGGCGTGGGCGCGAGGTCGACGGCGCGCTCGCCCGCACCGCGCACGCGCTGCTCGTCGCCCCCGGGCGCGACCCCGCGCACGGGCCGCCGCGGACGCCGGGGGCGCGGTGCGTCGTCGGGCACCGGGTGCGCCTCGACGGCCGGGACGTCGAGGCGACGACGACCCGGCCCGCGCTCGACCGCCTCGCGGGCGAGCCCGTCGACGACTACCCGGCGCCGGCCCGGCCGTGGGGCGCGGACGCGCCGCGGTGGACGACCCCGCGCGGCGCGTCCGGAGCCGACGGCTGAGCGGGAAGCCCGACGTCAGGCGTGGTCGAGGCGACGCAGGATCGCGCCCTCGCGCAGCGCCCACGGGCAGATCTCGACCTCGTCCACGCCGAGCGCGCGCATCGTCTCGACCGCGACCACCCCGCCCGCGACGATCTGGAACGTGCGCTCCGGCGTGATGCCCGGCAGCGCGGTGCGGCCCTCTGCCGTGATGCGCGCGAGCCGCGGCACCCAGTCCGCGAGCTGCGCGCGGCGCATCCGCCACCGGTCGTCGGGGCCGACCGCCTCGGTCTGCATGCCCGCGAGCCGCGCGAGCGAGCGGAACGTCTTGGACGTCGCGACGACGTGGTCCGGGCGCGGGAGCCGGGCGAACCGCGCGACGGCGGGCGCGAGCGTCGCGCGCACGTGCTCGCGCAGCGCCTCGACGTGCTCGGGCGCGGGCGGGTCGTCGGGCAGGAAGGCCATGGTCATGCGGCCCGCGCCGAGCGGGAGGGACACGGCGAGGTCGGGCTCCTCGTCGACGCCCGACGCGATCTCGAGCGACCCGCCGCCGATGTCGAGGACGAGCAGCCGGCCCGCGGCCCAGCCGTGCCAGCGGCGCGCGGCGAGGAACGTCAGGCGCGACTCGTCCTCGCCGGAGAGCACGTGGACCGGCTGCCCGACGCGCTCGCCGATCGCCGCGAGCACCTCGGGCCCGTTGGTCGCCTCCCGCAGCGCCGACGTCGCCATGGGCAGCATCTCGTCGACGGCCGACTCGCGCGCGAGCGCCATCGCGTCGTCGACGGCGGCGAGCATCGCCGCGACGCCCTCCGGGGACAGCGACCCGTCGGGCCGGAGGTAGCGCATGATGCGCACGACCGTGCGCGCCCCCGCGGCCTGCACGGGACGCGCCGCGTAGGCGGCGTCGACGACGGCGAGGTGCACGGTGTTCGAGCCGATGTCGAGGACGCCCAGGCGCGTGGTGCT
>NZ_JBMVFX010000023.1:0-74357 GCF_049538415.1 Cellulosimicrobium sp. AB352
CTCACGGCCGCTCGCTCACGGACGTGACAACCGTCACCCCGGCCCGAACCTTCCCGCGACGACGACGGCGTCCCGCGGGCGCGGGTGGCGCGCGTTCGGTCGTGCGCGGGCACCGGGGGCAAGATGGACCGGTGGAGACCGCGATCCTCTGGCACACCGGGCCGCTCATCGACGACGTCGAGATCGCGCAGGTCCACGACCTCGCCGCGGCGGCGGAGCGGGAGGACGGCGTGGCTCCCCTCTCGGAGCAGCCGCTGCTCAACCTGCGCGAGGCGACCGACGACGTCGTGCACCTCCTCACGTGGCGCGGGGGCGAGCTCGCGGGCTACGCCCAGGTGGACAAGCGCGGGGACGCGCCGAGCGCGGAGCTCGTCGTGCGCCCGGCGCACCGCCGCCACGGCCTCGGGTTCCACCTCCTGGGCAGCGCCGCGGACCGCGCCGTCGAGCCGCGCCCGTCCGAGCGCACCGCGGACGAGCGCGCCACGGACGAGCACGGCCCGGTCGGGGCCGGCACGGACGGCGCGCCCTCCCCCGGCAGGGACGTCCCGCCGCTGCGCGTGTGGGCCCACGGCGACCTGCCCGCGGCGCAGGCCCTCGCCGCGCGGGCGGGGTACGGCGTCGTGCGGGAGCTGCTCGTGCTCGAGCGCCCGCTGGGCGGCCCGGCGGAGCACCCGCGCCCCGCCGTCCCGGCGGGTCTGCGGCTGCGCGCGTTCGTGCCCGGGGACGACGACGCGGCCTGGGTCCGGGCGAACGCGCTCGCGTTCGCGCACCACCCGGAGCAGGGGCGGCTCACGGTCGACGACCTGCGCGCGCGGATGCGCGAGGACTGGTTCGACGCCGCCGGTCTCCTGCTCCTCGAGCGCGACCCGGCGCCCGGCGACGGTGCGCCCGAGCTCGTCGGGTTCGTCTGGACCAAGATCCCGACGGACCAGCCGGACGCCGCGCGCGAGGGCGAGATCTACGTCGTCGGCGTGGTCCCGTCCGCCCAGGGCGAGGGGCTCGGGCGGCTGCTGACCGCCGTCGGGCTCGCGCACCTCGCGGAGCGCGGGGCACGCACGGCGGTGCTCTACGTGGACGGCGACAACGTCCCGGCGGTGCGGACCTACGAGCGGGCGGGATTCGTGCGGCGCGCCGTGCACGTGCAGTACGCCCGGCCCGCCCGCTGACCGCCGCGCCGACCGCGCGGTGACCCGCGTCACGCACCGTTCATCAACTGGTGCCACCATGAACCCATGACCGACACGTCCACGCAGCGCACCCTCGACCCGGACCTCGCCGCGCACATCGCGGAGCACATCGCCGAGGAGCCCGAGATCGAACCGGTCGGTGCGGAGCTCGACCTCGGTCCGCTGCCCGACGACCGGTTCGCCGACCGCGAGCTCAGCTGGCTCGCGTTCAACCAGCGCGTGCTCGAGCTCGCGGAGGACCCGAGCCAGCCGCTCCTGGAGCGCGTGCGGTTCCTCGCGATCTTCGCGTCGAACCTGGACGAGTTCTTCATGGTCC
This sequence comes from Cellulosimicrobium sp. AB352, assembly GCF_049538415.1. Classification (NCBI taxonomy): domain Bacteria; kingdom Bacillati; phylum Actinomycetota; class Actinomycetes; order Micrococcales; family Promicromonosporaceae; genus Cellulosimicrobium; species Cellulosimicrobium sp. AB352. Next base: position 1,504 of record NZ_JBMVFX010000023.1, read on the forward strand.
GGGTCGCCGGCCTCAAGCGCCGCATGGCGACGGGCATCGCGGTCACGGCCGCCTCCGGGCTGTCGCCGCGCCAGGTGCTCGACGCGATCAGCGAGCGCGCGCACGAGCTCATGGACCGCCACGCGCGGGTCTTCGCCGACGACGTCCAGCCGGCGCTCGCCGCCGAGGGCATCACGCTCGTCCACTGGGACGAGCTGGAGACGCGCGAGCAGGAGCGCCTGCACAAGTTCTTCCGCAAGCAGATCTTCCCCGTGCTCACGCCGCTCGCCGTCGACCCGGCGCACCCGTTCCCGTACATCTCGGGGCTCTCGCTCAACCTCGCGGTCGTGGTGGCGAACCCGACGACCGGCAAGGAGCACTTCGCGCGCGTCAAGGTGCCGCCGCTGCTGCCCCGGTTCATCGCCGTGGACGCGCGCGGCCGCCCGAGCGCGCCGACGTCGCAGACGGCGTCGCCCGACCGCGGGCCGACGTCGTTCGTGCCGATCGAGGAGGTCATCGCGCAGCACCTCGACCACCTCTTCCCCGGCATGGAGGTGCGCGAGCACCACCTGTTCCGCGTCACGCGCAACGAGGACGTCGAGGTCGAGGAGGACGACGCGGAGAACCTGCTCCAGGCGATGGAGAAGGAGCTGCTGCGCCGCCGGTTCGGCCCGCCCGTGCGCCTCGAGCTCACGCCGGGCATCAGCCCGCGCATCCGCGCGCTGCTCGTGCGCGAGCTCGGTGTCGTCGAGGAGGAGGTGTACGAGATCCCGCTGCCGCTCGACCTCACGGGCCTCAACCTCATCGCCGACCTCGACCGCGCCGACCTGCACTTCCCGCCGTTCGTCCCGACGACGCACCGCCTCCTCGCCGAGGTGGAGAGCTCGTCCCCGACGGACGTGTTCGCCGCGATCCGCGAACGCGACGTCCTGCTGCACCACCCGTACGACTCGTTCTCGACGTCGGTGCAGACGTTCCTCGAGCAGGCGGCGGCCGACCCGGCGGTGCTCGCGATCAAGCAGACGCTGTACCGGACGTCGGGCGACTCGCCGATCGTCGACGCGCTCATCGACGCGGCCGAGGCGGGCAAGCAGGTGCTCGCGCTCGTCGAGATCAAGGCCCGGTTCGACGAGCAGGCCAACATCTCGTGGGCACGCAAGCTCGAGCAGGCGGGCGTGCACGTCGTGTACGGGATCGTCGGGCTCAAGACGCACTGCAAGCTCTCGCTCGTCGTGCGCCAGGAGTCGGACGGCCTGCGCCGCTACTGCCACGTCGGCACCGGGAACTACCACCCGAAGACGGCGCGCCTCTACACCGACCACGGCCTGCTCACGTGCGACCCCGACGTCGGGCAGGACCTCACGCGCCTGTTCAACCAGCTCTCCGGGTACGCGCCGCAGTCGCGGTTCCACCGCCTGCTCGTCGCACCCCGCACCGTACGCTCCGGCCTCGTCGAGCGGATCGACCGCGAGGCGGTCGCCGCGCGCGAGGGCCACGAGGCGTGGGTCAAGATCAAGGTCAACTCCGTCGTCGACGAGACGACGCTGGACGCGCTCTACCGCGCGTCGCAGGCGGGCGTGAAGGTCGACCTCGTGGTGCGCGGCATCTGCGCCGTCCGCCCGGGCGTGCCCGGGCTGAGCGAGAACATCCGCGTGCGCTCGATCCTCGGGCGCTTCCTCGAGCACTCGCGCATCTACGCGTTCGCCAACTCCGCCGGCCCCGCCATCGGTGAGGGGCCGGAGAGCGGCCCGGAGGTGTTCATCGGGTCGGCCGACCTCATGCACCGCAACCTCGACCGCCGCGTCGAGGCGCTCGTGCGCATCACCGACCCCGACCAGGTGATGGAGCTGCTCGACCTGCTCGACGCGTCGATGTCCGAGCGCACCGCGTCGTGGCACCTCGACGCCGACGGCACGTGGCACCGCCCCGACACCGCGCCCGACGGCTCGCCGCTCGTCGACCTCCAGGCCAGCCTCGTCCAGCGACAGCGCCGCCGGCTCGTCGGGAGGCGGTAGCGGATGGGAGTGCCGTCCTCCGCGCTCCGCGGCGGCGTGCCGCTCGTGGACACGCTCGGCCCGACGCACGTGTCGCACGCGCCCGTCATCGAGTCGGCCGGTGCCCTCGTGTGGCGCGTGCGCGACGACGAGCTGCAGGTGCGCCTCGTCCACCGGCCGCGCTACGACGACTGGTCGTGGCCCAAGGGCAAGCTCGACCCGGGCGAGACGTTCCAGGCGGCCGCGGCGCGCGAGGTCGCCGAGGAGACGGGCAAGCCGGTCGTGCTGGGCGTCCCGCTCCCGGGGCTGCAGTACCTCACGCCCGAGGGCCGTGTGAAGCGCGTGCACTACTGGGCCGCCCGCAGGGCGTCGAGCCGGTCCGACGCCGGCGCGCTCGCCGCGCGCGCCCCCGTCCCGCCGGTGTCGCCCCAGGAGATCGACCGCGCCGCGTGGCTCTCCGCGGACGACGCCGCGCGGCGCCTCACGCGGCAGGCCGACCGGGCGCCGCTCGAGGCGCTCGTGCGCGAGCGCGACGAGGGCCGGCTTGCGACGCACGTCGTCGTCATCGCGCGCCACGGCAAGGCCGTGGCGCGGTCGGCGTGGCACGGCGACGAGCAGGACCGCCCGCTCACGCCCGCGGGCCACGCCCAAGGGGTCGCGCTCGTGCCGGTGCTCGCGGCCTACGGCGTCGAGACGATCGTCACGAGCCGGTGGGACCGCTGCGCCCAGACGATCGCGCCCTACGCGACCGCCTCGGGGCTCGCCCCGGTCAGCATCGACCACCTCACCGAGGCGCAGCACGAGCGGTCCCCCGCGCGCGTCGCGCGGACGGTCCGGGAGCTGCTCGAGGCGGAGCGGTCGTCGGTGCTGTGCACGCACCGGCCCGTACTGCCCACGGTGCTCGACGTCCTCGGCCAGCACTCGCGGCGCCCGGTCGCGAACGCCCTGCCCGCGCACGACCCGTTCCTCGAGCCCGGCGAGATGATCGTGGCCCACGTGGCGCGCACACCGAAGGGCCCACGCGTCGTCGCGGCGGAGAAGGTCGCCCCGCCGCTGCACTGAGACCCGCACCGGCGTCCCCGCGCCGCGACGTCCGGACGCACGACGACGCCCCGCCGGCGGCCGCGAGGCCTCCGACGGGGCGCCGTCGTCGTGCGAGGGGACCGGCGTCGCCGGTGCGGGTCAGAGCAGGATGGGGCTGAGGATCCAGTAGACGACGGCCGCGACGAGCGCGGCGGCAGGGATCGTCAGGACCCACGCGGCGCCGATGTTCTTGGCGACGCCCCAGCGCACCGCGGACAGGCGCTTGGTCGCGCCGACGCCCATGATCGCCGAGGTGATGGTGTGGGTCGTCGAGACGGGCGCGTGGAAGATGAACGCGTTGGCGTAGAGCACGACGGCGGACACCGACTCGGCGACGAAGCCGCGCGCCGGGTCGAGCTCGATGATCTTGCGGCCGAGCGTGCGCATGATGCGCCAGCCGCCCGCGTAGGTGCCGAGCGAGATCGCCGTCGCGGCCGACAGCTTGACCCACAGCGGGATCGTGTTGTCGTCCTGGAACCCGCCCGCCACGAGGGCGAGCACGATGACGCCCATCGTCTTCTGCGCGTCCTGCAGACCGTGGCCCAGCGCCATCGCGGCGGCGGAGGCCGTCTGCGCGATCCGGAACCGGCGGAACGCCCGGGCGGGCGCCGCGTTCCGGAACACCCACAGCAGCAGGACCATGAGCGCGAACGCGAGGCCGAAGCCGATCAGCGGCGAGAAGATCATGGGGAGCACGACCTTGTCGAGGATCGCGTCCCAGTGCACCGTGATCCCGGACGCGAGGCCGACGCCCGCGAGGCCGCCGATGATCGCGTGCGTCGACGACGACGGCAGGCCCAGCCACCACGTGATGAGGTTCCACGTGATCGCGCCGACCAGCCCGCACAGGACGATGACGAGACCCTGGTGGGGTGGCACGTCGCCGACGGCGACGATGTCCTCCGCGATGGTCTGCGCCACGGCCGTGCCGAGCAGCGCGCCGATGAGGTTGAACACCGCCGCCATGAGGAGCGCCGCGCGCGGTGTGAGGGCCCGGGTCGACACCGAGGTCGCGATGGCGTTCGCGGCGTCGTGGAACCCGTTGGTGTAGTCGAACGCCAGGGCGAAGGCCACGACGACGACGACGAGCACTGCCTCCACGGGGCTCAGGACTCCTTGAGGGCGATGGTCTCGACCGTGTTGGCGACCTTCTCGAAGGCATCGGCCGCCTGCTCGAGGACCTCCACGATCTCCTTGAGCTTCATGAGGAGGACCGGGTCGGACACGTCGTCGAAGAGCTCGGCGAGCAGCTTGCGGTGGACCTTGTCCGCCTGGTTCTCCAGGCGGTTGACCTCGACCCAGTACTCGGGGAGGTCGTCCATCGAGCGCAGCCGCGGCATCGCCTCGGCCGTGAGCTCCGACGCCCGCTGGAGCACCTGGACCTGCTCGGACACGCGGGCCGGGAGCTCGTCGACCTTGTAGAGGACGATGAGGTCGGCCGCCTCCTCCATGTAGTCCATGCAGTCGTCGAGCGCCGACGCGAGGGCGTAGATGTCGTCCCGGTCGAACGGCGTGACGAACGTCTGGTTGAGGCGTCGCATGATCGAGTGCGTCGCGTCGTCCGCGAGGTGCTCGGTCTCGCTCAGCTGCTTCGCGAGCTGCTTGCGCGTGGGGCGGTCCGCCCCCAGCAGCTCCGCGAGGAGCGTGGACCCTGTGACCAGGTGCTGCGCCGAGGCGGCGAGGAGGTCGAAGAACGAGGTGTCGCGCGGTGTCAGGCGCAGGCGCACGGGGGGCTCCGGAAGGGACGCGGGGTAGGGGTCTGAGCTGGCGTCGGCCGCGGGGGCCGCTCGACCGCCGGGGGGACCGGACGGCCGGGGTGGTCACGATCTCTGGTCGGATGATCTCTCGGTGAACGCACGTCGAACTCTCGTCAAATGTAGCCGACGCGCGGAGCGATGCTGGAATCGTCGGGCCCAAGGTCCCGGATGCTCAGGACACCCACAGCCTGCGCCCGGCCTCGTCGCCGGTGCGGCCACCGCGCCCGCGCACCGCACGAGAGGCGGCGCGCGGTGGGCGCGAGGGGGAAGTAGTGACGCCGGACCGGGAGCGCCTCTCGGCGCGTGGCCGCTCGTAGCGGCTGAGTGTGGAGCCCGGGGCTACCGCGGCCCGGCGTCGAGATCCATCGTACGTGCCGCACCCCGCTCGGGGTACCCGTGTTCGCGCTCCGCGAGACCGCCCCCGCCCGCCGTGCGGGCGCGCCGCCGATCCCGCACCCTCGCGCCCGCGGGGTCCCGACGGGCCCGACCAGGTGGCTCCGGTCGGTCGAGCAGGCGGTCCGGGCGCGTCAGGTCGCACGGACGCGCCAGGTCCGCCTGCTCGGCGACGACCGGGGCTCCGCAGCGGGGAGGAGCGCGCGCTCAGTCGAGGCGGTCGGCGCGCCAGAGCTCGGCGGCGTGCTCGAGCTCCTGGGCGGTCCGCAGCAGCGAGCCCGCGCCCCGGGTCGTGCGCAGGGCGCCGTCGGGGTCGGCGACCTCGCGCGCGTCGGCGTCGAACGCGGCGCCGGTGGCGAGGATGCGGCAGAACGAGCCCGCGCGCTCGAGCGCGACGGCGAGGTCGCCGGTGAAGACGCCCGACAGCACCGCGTCGGCGAGGTCGCGCACGTCCTGCGGGCCTGGCGGCCGGGGCACGCCCGCGATGGCCTCGTGGACGGGCGCCGCGTCGACGCCGAGCCGGTAGCGGAGGGTGACGGTCTGCGGGTCCCGGCGCACCCACTCGCGCAGCACGTAGAGCCGCCAGAGCGCCCCCGGCAGCGAGTTGGGCGCGGCGTCGGACCACAGGCCGGCCACGACGTCGAGGCCCTCGGTCTCGACGAGGTGGACGAGCCGCTCGACGACCTCCGGGTCCTCGGTGTCGCGGGCGCGGTGGACGATGGCGTGCGCGGTGGTGTGCGCGACCCGGTCGCGGAGCGCGGGGTCGAGCTCTCCGGGCAGCTCGTCGGCGTCGCGCGGGTCGAGCATGGCGGGGCGCCGCGGGCGCTGCGTGCGGTCGGACCGACCGGGGTCGGGCCGGGCTCCGGGGGTGGGGACGTCGTCTGGCACCCGCCCAGTCTCCACCCGGCGCCGGGACGCCCGCAGCCTCCGGGCGCCGCTCGGGGCCCCACCTCGTTCACCGCGCCACGGTCGGGACCCCGCCCTACAGTGACGACAGAGGGACGACAGGAGCTGCCACCGGCTCCGGAACGGAGCGGAGGGCGAGATGTCGAGCAGCGGCGCAGCAGGTCAGAGGACCGTGAGCGAGCGGAGCGCCCATCGGAAGGCGATCGGTCTCGCCGTCGCCGCCGCGGTCGGCGGCTTCCTCTTCGGGTTCGACAGCTCGGTCATCAACGGCGCCGTCGCGGCGATCGAGGGACAGTTCGACCTCGACTCCGCGGTGACGGGGCTCGTCGTCGCGATCGCCCTGCTCGGCTGCGCGCTCGGCGCGTGGTCGGGCGGCCGCCTCGCCGACCGGTGGGGCCGCACGCGCGTCATGGTGTTCGGCGCCGTCCTGTTCTTCGTCTCCTCGATCCTCTCGGCGATCGCGTGGTCAGCCTTCGACCTGGCCATCTGGCGGTTCATGGCGGGCGTCGGCATCGGTATCGCGTCGGTCATCGCGCCCGCGTACATCGCGGAGATCGCGCCGGCCCGGCTGCGCGGCCGCATGGGCTCGCTGCAGCAGCTCGCCATCACGATCGGCATCTTCGCCGCGCTGCTCTCCGACCAGCTCCTCGCGGAGACCGCGGGCGGCGCGTCCAACGAGCTGTGGCTCGGGTGGGAGGCGTGGCGCTGGATGTTCCTCGTCTGCGTCGTCCCCGCGGCGGTCTACGGCATCCTCGCCCTGCGCATCCCCGAGTCGCCCCGGTACCTGGTGGCGAAGGGCCGGGACGACGAGGCGCGCGCCGTGCTCGAGTCGGTGCTCGGGCCGGAGGAGGACGTCGACGACCGCATCGCGCAGATCCACCGCTCGATCGTCGTCGACGAGAAGAACGCGCAGGAGGGCACGCTCCGGGGGTCGACGTTCGGCCTCAAGCCGATCGTGTGGGTCGGCATCCTGCTCTCGGTGTTCCAGCAGTTCGTCGGCATCAACGCGATCTTCTACTACTCCACGACGTTGTGGCAGACCGTCGGCTTCGACGAGAGCCAGTCGTTCCTGTTCTCCACGATCACCGCCGTGACCAACGTGGCGGTGACGTTCGTCGCCATCGTCCTGGTCGACAGGGTGGGCCGACGGCCGATCCTCCTCGTCGGCTCCGCGGGCATGACCGTCTCGCTCGCCGTGATGGCGTTCGCGTTCACCCAGTCGAGCGGGAGCGGCGACAACATCTCGCTGCCCGACCCCTGGGGGCCGATCGCCCTGGTCGCGGCGAACGCCTTCGTCGTGTTCTTCGGCGCCTCCTGGGGGCCGCTGGTCTGGGTCCTGCTCGGCGAGATGTTCCCGAACCGCATCCGTGCCGCCGCGCTCGGCGTCGCGGCGATGGCTCAGTGGCTCGCCAACTTCACCGTCACGATCGCCTTCAAGCCCGCCCTCGACACGTTCGGCGCCTCCGTCCCGTACACCGCGTTCGCCGTCTTCGCGGCGCTGTCCTTCGTCTTCGTCCTCGCGAAGGTCCCCGAGACGAAGGGCGTCGAGCTGGAGGACATGGGCGAGCAGCCCTCGGGCCGCTCCGCGCACTGACGGCCACCTCTGGGTCGTCACCGAGCCCGGCCCTCCCCTCGCCGCCAGGACGAGGGAAGGGCCCGGGCTCCGTCGTTCCCGCCACCAGCTCTGCCTGCCGGGAATTCCTTGCCCCACACAATGGTTGCTGAAAGCAACTTCGCGGAGTATGCTTGCCTGCAGCAACCAAGGAGTGCCTGTGCCTGTGACCGCCCTTCCCGCGACCGACGTCGCGCACCCCGGACTCACCCCCGACCCGTCCCCCGCGGCGGGACTCGTCCGCGCGCTCGACGACCTGGCGCGCGCCCAGCGGGAGTCCGCCGTCCGGATCGCCCGCGACCTCGACATGCCGCGGGCGTCGTTCGGCCTGCTCCGGATGCTCCAGCACTGCGGCCCCGTCCAGCTCGGGGACGTCGCGGCGAAGCTCCGGGTCGACCTCTCCGTCGCGAGCCGCCAGGTGAGCCACCTGGTCGACGCGGGCCTCGTGCGCCGCACGGTGGACGACGACGACCGGCGGGCCCGGACCGTCGAGCTCACCGAGGCGGGCCGCGCGCTCCTGGTGCGGGCGTACGAGCACATCGACGTCCTCGCCGCGACGACGTTCGCGGACTGGGGCGACGAGGAGATCGTCGAGGCCACGCGCCACATCGAGCGCGTCGCCGCGGCGGTCGTCGCGGTCCACGACTCCCCCCGCGCCGCCGGGTGACCGACGACGTCCGGCGGCCCTGCGCCGTCGGGCCCGCGCCCCGACCACCGGCCGCACCGCGGACCGGCCCCCGACCACCTGACACCGCCCCCCGACACGTGCGCCCCGCCCCGGCCTCGTGAGCAAGGAACCCAGCGCCTGATGACCAGCACCCCCGCAGAACGCACCGCACCGCCCGGCAGCGCCGGAGCCTCCGCACCGATGACCCGCCGCGAGGTCATGGAGTCCCTCTCCGGGATCCTCCTCGGCATGTTCGTCGCGATCCTCGCGAGCTCGATCGTCTCGAGCTCCCTCCCGAAGATCGTCAGCGACCTCGACGGCTCGCAGTCGTCGTACACGTGGGTCGTCACCTCGACCCTCCTCGCCATGACGATCTCGACCCCCATCTGGGGCAAGCTCGCCGACCTCACCAACCGCAAGGTCCTCATCCAGATCGCGCTCGTCGTCGCGGTCGTGTCCTCCGCGCTCGCGGGGCTCTCGCAGAACGTCGGCACCCTCATCGCGCTGCGCGCGTTCCAGGGCATCGGCGCCGGTGGCCTCATGGCGCTCGCCACGGTGCTCATCACCGACATCATCTCGCCGCGCGAGCGCGGCAAGTTCATGGGCCTCATGGGCGGCATCATGGCCGTCAGCCAGATCGGCGGGCCCCTCCTCGGCGGCGTGCTCACCGACGCCGTGAGCTGGCGCCTCAACTTCTTCGTCGGCCTGCCGTTCGCCATCGCCGCGATCGTCGTCCTCCAGCGCACGCTGCACCTGCCGAAGGTCGCGCGCCGCGTCGTCCGGATCGACTACTGGGGCGCGATCCTCATCAGCGCCGGCGTGTCCTCGCTCCTGCTGTGGGTGACGTTCGCCGGGCAGAACTTCGAGTGGCTCTCGTGGCAGACCTTCGCGATGGTCGGCGGCGCGGTCGTCGCGCTCGTCGGTGCCGTGCTCGTCGAGCGCGTCACGCCCGAGCCGCTCATCCCGCTGCACCTGTTCAAGAACCGCACGTTCGTCCTCGCGGTCGTCGCGTCCGTCGCGGTCGGCGTCGCGATGTTCGGGACCGCCGTGTTCCTCAGCCAGTACATGCAGGTCGCGCGGGGCAAGACGCCGACCGAGTCCGGCCTCCTCACGATCCCGATGATCGTCGGCACGTTCGTCGCGTCGACCCTCTTCGGCCAGCTCATCACGCGCTACGGCCGCTACAAGGCCTTCATGGTCACCGGTGGTGCGATCCTCGTCGCGTCGCTCTTCGCGCTGTCGACGATCGACTACCACACGAGCTTCACGCTGATCAGCGTCTACCTGTTCTTCCTCGGCGTGAGCATGGGCATGCTCATGCAGAACCTCGTGCTCGCCGTGCAGAACACGCTCGCCGTGGAGGAGATGGGCGCCGGGACCTCGACCGTCGCGTTCTTCCGCAGCCTCGGCGGCGCGATCGGCGTGTCCGTGCTCGGCGCGGTGCTCGCGAACAAGGTCACGACGTCGATCCAGGACGGCCTCACCCAGCTCGGCGTGCCGGCCGGCTCGATGGGCGGCGGCAACGCCGTGCCCGACGTCTCGACCCTGCCCGCGCCGATCAAGGACCTCGTCGAGAAGTCCTACGGCGACGGGATCGCCGAGATCTTCCTCGTCGCGGTGCCGCTCGCGCTCGTCGCGCTCATCGCCGTGTCGTTCCTCAAGGAGGTGCCGCTCGGCACCAAGACCGGCCTCCAGGAGCGCCTCGAGAAGGAGGCGGCCCTGCTCGGCGCGGACGCCCCCGTCGACGCGACCCCCGGTCGCGTGACCCTCGCGGAGGAGACGGAGTCCACGCTGCTCGGCGCCTACGAGCCCGCGGGCGTGGTCGACGACGAGGCGACCGCGCGCCGGTCGCGCTGACGTCGGCGTCCCCGCCGCACGGGGGCACCGCCGACACACCCCGAGGGGGTGGTCCCGGACCGTCCGGGACCACCCCCTCGGTCGTGCGCGGGGAGCTCCCGTCGCCCCGTGCGGGTGAGGTTCCGGGGAGGAAGGTGACCGGGCCGTGCCCTTCGCGCCATGATGGCCCTGTGCCCCCCGAGACCGCTCCGGCCCGCCCCGCTCCCGACACCGCGCACGTCGACGACGACGCGTACGTCGACCTCGAACGCGAGCTGCGGATCCTGCTGCGCCGCGCCGGCGCGGTCGCCACGGGCATGGCCCGCCGGATCCATCCCGACCTGGAGGCGAGCGCCTACCCGCTGCTCGCCCACATCGCCGACCACCCCGGCGTCCGCGGCTCGGAGCTCGCGGCGCAGTTCGGCGTGGGGCGCGCGACGATCTCCCGCCAGCTCAGCCGCCTGCACGACCTCGGCCTCGTCGCGCGCGAGGTCGACCCCGACGACTCGCGCGGGCAGCTCATCACCCTGACGCCCGACGGCGAGGCGCGGCTCCACGCGGCGCACAGCGGGCGGGTCACGTCGATCACCGAGGCGCTGGAGGGCTGGGACCAGCGCGACGTCGCGACGCTCGCGACGCTCCTGCACCGGTACTCCGAGGACGTCGTGCGCTGGGCCGCCAACCGGTGACCCTGGCCCCCGGCGCGGCATGACCGTGCCCGACGGCGCCCGCCCGCCCCACGACGCCCCGCGCGGCCGCGGGGTGGCCCGGGTCCGACGGCGGCCCGTCGTCGCGCTCGTCCTCGCGCTCGTCGTGGTGGCGGGACTCGTCGTCGCGACGCGTGTCCCCGACCCGTGGGGCGACGTCGGCGGCGACGTGCTCTACGCCGTCGCGACCTTCGTCCTCGTGGTCCTCGTGGCGCCGCGCGTGCGCCCGCTCGTGGCGGGCGCCGTCGCGCTGGGGTGGTGCTGGGCGGTCGAGGCGCTCCAGGCGACGGGCGTCGCCGCCGCCGTGAACGACGCGGTCCCGCCCGCGGCGTGGCTGCTGGGCAGCACGTTCGCGGTGCGGGACCTGGTCTGCTATCTGGTGGGCGTGGCGCTCGCGTGCGTGGTCGACGCGGGCGTCGGCGCCCGGTCGGCTACTCCGCGCCGGCCTCGAACGTCAGGCTGACCGAGTTCATGCAGAACCGGTCGCCCGTCGGGGTCTGGGGCGCGTCGTCGAACACGTGGCCCAGGTGCGAGCCGCAGCGCGCGCAGCGCACCTCGGTGCGCACCATGCCGTGGCTGCGGTCGGTGAGCAGCTCGACGCGGTCGCCCGCGAGCGGGCTGAAGAAGCTCGGCCACCCGCAGTGCGAGTCGAACTTCGTGTCGGAGCGGAAGAGCTCGTTCCCGCACGCGCGACACGCGTAGACGCCGACGCGCTTCTCGTCGAGCAGCTCGCCCGTCCACGCGCGCTCGGTCCCGGCCTGCCGCAGCACGGCGTACTCCTGCGGGGACAGCTCGGCGCGCCACTCGTCGTCGGTCTTCACGACCTCGTAGGGCTGGTTCTCGTGGGTCTGGCTGGTCATGATCCACCTCCGACGGTCCCAACCACGCCGACCGCTCCCGTGTTCCCGCCCCGCCTCACCCGCTGAGCGCAGAAAAAGCCGCGGCCGAACCGGTTCGACCGCGACTCTTTCCTGCACTCAGCGTGGGGGGCGTCAGCGCGGGCTGGAGGTCGAGTAGACGGTGCTCGACCCGCCGGCGGGGCGCTGCGCACGGCCGCGGCCGCCACGGCGGCGGCCGCCGCCCTGGCCTGCTGCGCCGTTCCCGGCGCCCGAGGTGCCGCGGCCGTCCCGGGCGCCCTCGGGGCGACCCGCGCCCGTCGCGCGCTGCACGGGGCGCTGACCGCCCTGGCCGCGCGACGCCGTCGTGCCCTGGCCCGCGGGCTGCGCGGCCGGGCGTGCGCCGCCCTGGCCGCCACGGCCACGGCGCGACGCGCGCGACCCGCCGTTGGACGAGCCCGTGCCGCGCTTCGCCTGCGTCTGCGGCGGCGTGATGTCGGACGGGCGCACGTACTCCGCGACCTCGCCGACGAGCCCCTTGATCGTCGCGTCGCCCGGGGCGACGGGCTGCGGCTGCGCGGTGATCTTCGCCTTGCGCGTGAGGTCGCGCACGTCGCCGCGCTGCTCCGGGAGCATGACGGTGACGACGACGCCCTCCGACCCGGCGCGGGCGGTACGGCCCGAGCGGTGCAGGTACGCCTTGTGCTCCGCCGGCGGGTCGACGTGCACGACGAGCTCCACGTCGTCGACGTGGATGCCGCGCGCCGCGATGTCCGTGGCGACGAGCACCTTGACCGCGCCCGACGAGAACGCCTCGAGGTTGCGCTCGCGCGCGCCCTGGCCGAGGTTGCCGTGCAGGTCGACGGCGGGCACGCCCGCCGCGGTGAGCTGCTTCGCGAGCTTCTTCGCCTGGTGCTTGGTGCGCATGAACAGCACGCGACGGCCCGTGCCCGAGGCGAGCTCGTGCACGATCTGCTTCTTCGCGTCCGCGTCGCGCACCGCGAGGATGTGGTGCGTCATCTGCGGGGGCGCGGCCGCGGCGTCGTCCACCGAGTGGCGCACCGGGTTGCTGAGGTAGCGCTTGACCAGCTGGTCGACGCCGTTGTCCAGCGTCGCGGAGAACAGCATGCGCTGCCCCTGCTTCGGCGTCTTGTCCATGATGCGCTTCACGCCGGGCAGGAACCCGAGGTCGGCCATGTGGTCGGCCTCGTCGAGCACGGTGATCTCGATGCCGTCGAGCGTGAGCAGGCGCTGGTTGAGGAGGTCCTCCAGGCGGCCCGGGCACGCGATGACGATGTCGGCGCCCTTGTCGAGCGCGGCGACCTGGCGCGACTGCGCGACGCCGCCGAAGATCGTCGTCGTCACGAGCCCGAGCGCCTTGGCGACCGGCTCCATCGTGGCGTTGATCTGGTTGGCGAGCTCGCGCGTCGGGCACAGCACGAGCGCACGGGGCCGGCGCGGGTGGCGCGACGACTTCGCCCACGACAGGCGGGCGACGGTGGGCAGCGAGAACGCGAGCGTCTTGCCGGAGCCGGTGCGGCCGCGGCCGAGGACGTCACGGCCCTTCAGCGAGTCGGGCAGCGTGGCGGTCTGGATGGGGAACGGGGAGTCGATGCCCTGGCGCGAGAGCTCGCGCACGACAGGGGTGGGCAGGCCGAAGTCGGCAAAGGAAGTCACAGGTGATGGGCCTCTCGGGGCTCAAGGTCGGGGTCCGCCGCACGCAATCCGGGGGGATCTCCACGACGCCGGGCGCGCGGGATCGCGCTGCCCTCGAACGTCCAGTGTCTCATGCCCGACGACGGGCGGCCGGGTGAGGTGCGTCTCGGCACCCTCGGGCACAGGGCCCTGTGGTGGAATGTCGCGCGTGCACGCCCTGGCGAACGCCCTCACCGTCCTGCCCGCCCTCCCCCGCGGCGGGGTCGCGGGAGCGCCCGCCGACGCCTCCACCGCGGGCAGTGACGTCGCCGCGTCCGTGGGGGACGTCGTCGGGCAGGTGTGGCAGGCCGCGACGACGCCCGTCCCTCCCCCGGCGGCCGCCGTGGTCGTCGCGATGGGCGCCCTCGCGCTCGTCGTCGTGCTCGTCACGCCCGTGTGGCGCGTGGCCCGGCACGTCGTGACCATCGCGCACGAGGCGTCGCACGCGATCGCGGCCCTGCTGACGGGCCGCAGGCTCGCGGGCATCCGCCTGCACTCCGACACGTCGGGGCTCACCGTCTCGTCCGGGCGCCCCCGCGGGTTCGGCATGGTCCTGACCGCGTTCATGGGATATGTCGGCCCCGGCCTCATCGGCCTGGGGGCGGCCGCGCTGCTCCGCCAGGGGTACGCCGTCGGGCTGCTGTGGCTGCTCGTCGTGCTGCTCGCCCTCATGCTGCTGCAGATCCGCAACTGGTTCGGGCTCTGGTCCGTGCTGGTCACCGGCGCCGCGCTCGTCGGGGTGTCGTGGTGGGCGACGCCGCCCGTGCAGAGCGCCGTCGCCTACGCCGTGACGTGGTTCCTGCTGCTGGGCGCCGTGCGGCCGGTGCTGGAGCTGCAGTCCGAGCGGTCGCGCGGCCGGGCGAGCACCTCCGACGCCGACATCCTCGCGCGCCTCACCCGCCTGCCCGGCCTTTTCTGGGTCGGGGTGTTCCTCGTCGTGACGGTCGGCGCCGCCGTGCTCGGCGGGTCGTGGATCGTCGGGCCCGCCGCCTGACCCTCGCGTACCGGTCGCACCCCGGTCGAGCGGGCCTCGCAGGCCGGTCGAGACACGACGACGGGCCGCCCGCCGGAGCGAGCGGCCCGTCGTGGGACCGAGGACGCGCCTGGAGGAGGAGGACGCGTCGTCGAGATGGTCCGGCGCGAGCGCCGGGAACGTCCCGTCAGCCCTGCGGCGTCAGGACGAACGCCGGTCCCTGCGCGTTCGGGTCCGTGTCGAGCGTGAGGTTCGCGAGGGTCGGGGCCGTGGCGGACTCCACGAACACCTTCGCCTCGCCGTTCTCCACGACCGTGTCGTCGGGCTGCGGGGCGGGGACGAGCGCGAGCTCGAAGCTGCCCGCCTGGTCCGCCGACTCGGCGATCCGCAGACCGCCTCCCTCGGGGACGCCGGCCTGGGTCTGCAGGTCGTGGACAGCGGAACGGGCGTTGTCGGTCAGGGTAAGCACGAGAGCTCCTCTCGTCGCCGGGCGGAACCTGCGGGACACGTCCGTGCGGCCCACGCCTGGCCGGCGTGACCTGCCGTCGGTGCACCCTCCCGCGGGCTCCTCGGTCTTCTCCACCGAAACAAGAACCGCCGACCGTCGCAAGCGAAACGCCCGGTTCTCACCAAATTTCTCACGGAGCAAGACCGCGGGTGACACGTCGTGGAGCGCCGCATAGGGTGCGCGCCCGCCGGGGGTCGCGGTCTGAGATCGGCACCCGCTACCGGGGTCGGCACGTACTGCCGCGTTCGGCACGTACTGCCGCGTTCGGCACGTTC
This sequence comes from Cellulosimicrobium sp. AB352, assembly GCF_049538415.1. NCBI lineage: Bacteria > Bacillati > Actinomycetota > Actinomycetes > Micrococcales > Promicromonosporaceae > Cellulosimicrobium > Cellulosimicrobium sp. AB352. Next base: position 16,725 of record NZ_JBMVFX010000023.1, read on the forward strand.
TGCCGCGTTCGGCAGTCGCACGTGCCGATCTGCGTCGGGACTGCCGAACTCGGTCGGGACTGCCTAACTCGGTCGGGACTGCCGAACTCGGTCGGGACTGCCGACGGCGGGGCGCGGGTAGCCTGTGCGTGGACGCCACCGGCGTCCGGGGCCTCTAGCTCAATCGGCAGAGCTGCGGACTTTTAATCCGTAGGTTGTGGGTTCGAACCCCACGGGGCCCACCTCCTGACCCGCGGACGCCCCGGCACCCGTCAGGCGCCGTCGAGCGCAGCGACGACGAGCCCGAGGGCCACGGCCGCCAGGGCGAGGGGCCAGCCCCAGCCGGCGAGCGAACGACGCAGCCGCGGGTCCTGCGTCACCACGTAGGCCGAGCGCAGGAGCACTGCGGCCAGCAGCCCCGTGACCAGGGCGAGCAGCAGCAAGACGTCGACGAGCACGCGCGCACTCTCTCACGACGCGGCTCGGCGGACGGCCACACCCCCGTCGGCACCGGTCAGCGCCCGCGCGCAGGGTCGGGTCGGGTCAGCAGACGCTCAGGCCGTGAACGTCGCCCAGACGGTCTTGACGTCGTCAGTCCGGTACCAGCCGACGTCGAGCGAGAGCTGGCGGGCCATGTGCAGGCCGACGCCGCCTGCGCCGGGGATGCGGCGTCCGGCGTAGACGGGCTCGGTGGACACGTCGTGGTCGGCGACCTCGAGGAGGAAACGGTCGCCGCTGCGGGCGAGGCGCACGATCGTCGGGGGCAGGCCGTGGCGCAGCGCGTTGGTCGCGAGCTCCGAGGCGATGAGGACGAGCTTGTCCGGCGTGGACGAGAGCCGACCGGTCGACGGGACGCCCTGGCTCTCGAGCGTCGCCACGAGGCCGGCGCGCAGCGCGGAGAGCTCCTCCGTCGTGGAGAGCACCCACTCCTCCACGAGCTGGTACTCCTCGGGCGGCATCGACGTGATGAGGTCGGCGTCGTCGAGGGGGACGTCGATCAGGCTCTGGTCGTCCACGCGGGGGTACCTCCAGCGGCTTGAAGGAGCGGAGCGGCCACCCTGACACGCGAACCCCCGGCCCGCACCCCGTCCCGCCCGGCTCACCGGGAGCCCGCCGGCCCGGCCACCGGGACCGGACTGGTCAGCGGCCCGACGCCGTGCGTTCATCCCCCGTTGGTTGCGCGCGGGACGGGTGCGGCCGGACCGTCGGACCATGGCGATCGAGGACGAGGACCGCGAGATCGACGTCGTGGTGGAGCGGGTCAGCACGCGATTCCCGGACGTGCCGGTGGACGACGTCCGCGAGCAGGTGCTCGCGGAGCTGGGCCGGTACCAGGCCGCGCACGTGCGCGACTTCGTGCCGGTGCTGGTGGAGAACGCGGTGATGGACGTGCTGCGCTCGGGCGAGCGGGCGCACCGGCCGCCCCGCGGGAGCGTGCACCGCGACCGATGAGTCCGGGTGTGGGCGGCCGTCGGTACGTTCGCGGCGGGTCGATCGACCTGCCCCGACGACGAGGAGCTCGCATGTCCTTCCAGGCCTATCTCGACGCGGTCGAGGACAAGACCGGTCTGACCCCGCGCCAGCTGGTCGACCTCGCGCACGAGCGCGGGTTCGACGAGACGACGAAGGCGACCCCGATCCTCGAGTGGCTCCGGGACGACTACGGCCTGGGCCGCGGGCACGGCATGGCGATGGTCCACGTCATCACGAAGGGCCCGCAGATCTCGTCGAAGCACGTGGGGTCGGTCGGCTCGCACCGCGACGACTCCGACACGCTGTGGCTCGACGGCAAGGCGACCCGGCCGGCCTGACACCCGGCACGGCCGTCCCCCGGCCCGCACGCCGGTGCCCGACGACGTCCCGGGAGCGGGCGTCGTCGGGCACCGGGGCGCGGGGCGGCTCAGGCGACGGGCGCGGTCAGAGCGTCCAGCGCTGGGCGTCGGTCTGGTTGCAGGTCCAGAGCTGGACCTTCTGGCCGTCGCGCAGGGGTGCGCCGCCCTGGGCGTCGAGGCACTTGCCGGACTGCGGGTTGCGCAGCGCCTTGGTCGCAGAGTCGTACGTCCACTTCTGCGCGCCCGTGCCGTTGCACGTGTAGATCCACACGGCGGTGCCGTCGGCCGTCCCGCTGCGCGCGACGTCGAGGCACTTGCCGAGGGCGCGCACCGTCCCGTCGGTGCCGCGCGTCCACTGCTGCGCCGCGTTGCCGCTGCAGGTGGCGAGCTGGACCTGGTTGGTGTCGGTCGGGTCGGCCCACGGGACGTCGAGGCACAACGTGCTCCCGATGCGGAGCGCACCCGTCCCGGTGGGCAGACCGCCGGGGGTGCCCGGCTGCTCGGTGCTGCCGCCGTTCCCGATGGGTGTCGCCGTGCCGGTGAACGGGTCGAGCTTGATGTACGCCGCCTGGGGGTTGCCGTCGTGGACGAGCGACTCGTGCGCGCCGACGTCGTCGAACGCGAACGCGTACGCCTTGCCGTTCGCCATCTGCTGGTGCGCGAGCTTCGCGTAGACGTTGGTGCGGGCGTCCTGGTAGAAGCCGGCGCTGCTCGCGTCCGGCTGGTTCGGGTTGGTCAGTGCCGTGGTGCGGACGAGCGCGGCGCACAGGGTGCGGGCGATCGGCCCGACGACGTGGTCGTTGGGCGCCTGGAGGTCCTTGTGGCACCCGTACACGCTCGACGCGTCGGGCTTCTTGAAGGCGGCGACCTCCTGCCCGGACCCGTTCCTGAAGCGGAACCAGTCGCCGTCGACCCGGCCGCGGAACCGCGTGCCGGGCTCGTGGGAGAACGGCGTGACGACCATGTCGCGCGTGCGGTACGAGTTCCACACCTCGGTGACGTAGGAGTCGATCGAGGCCGACGAGATCTTCCCGACGTCGATCCCGTGCGACGGGTTGAGCGCGCGCAGGCGGCTCCCGTCGGGCGCGCGCTGCACGAGCCCGCCCCACCCCGCGCTCTCGAGGGCCGTGTAGAACGCCTCGTAGCCGTTCGGCTTGAGCATGCCCGTGCTGAGGACCTGCCCGTCGGCGCGCTGGACGCCCACCTGGTACGGCGCGGACCAGTGGTCCACCTGCGTGCTGTTGATCCACAGGCCGCCGTCGTTGAGCGTGTACTCGGTCCAGTTGAAGAGGATGTTCCGGTTGGGGTCGGAGTCGTTCTGGACGGCGGGCTGGACGAGCCGCCCGTCGAGCACGATCTGGAACGTCATCTTCTGGCCGTACGAGTAGTAGACGCGCCCGGACAGCTTCGGGAGCCGGATCGTCACGGACTGGCCGGGGCCGGGGCCCGCGATGGACGCGTCGGGTGCCGGGACGGGCACGGGCCCGACCCCGCCGGGCCACGGGTGGAACGTGCCGCCCGCGTCCGCCCAGCCGGCGACGCCGTCGCGCTCGCCGAGGACGTACAGGTAGATCGGCCCCCTGCCCGAGTCGTTGGTGATCGTCAGCGGGATGGTCGCGGGGACTGCGCTCGCGGGCGCCGCCACGCCGACCAGCGCCCCGCTCACCGCGAGGACCGCGGCGCACAGCGCGGCCCACGCTCGTCTGCTGCTGTTCTTCCTGTCGTGAGGCATACGGGATCTGCTCCTGTTCGGTTGCTCCGTCGAAACCGGTCGCCGGACCGTTCCGGCGACAGCGTTGCCACAGGAGGTGTGGAAGCGCTGCCACGACCGTAACGGACAGCGGCCCGCGACGCCAGGGAGCGCTCCCCGGAGTTCGGTGCGGCGTGCTGGGGGCCATGGATCGACGCCGCGGCCCTCCCTCCGTGCGCGGCCCCGGGAGGCAGCCGGTCGCCCGTAGACTCGAACGAGTGCAGTGCCACCACTACGACGCCGGCCGGTGCCGGTCGTGCACCCTCCTCGACCTCGCGTACCCCGCGCAGGTCACCGGCAAGCAGGAGCACTGCGCCGAGCTCCTCACCCCGCTCGCGCCGGACCTCACCTGGCTGCCCACGGTCGAGTCCGCCGAGTCCGGCTTCCGCAACAAGGCGAAGATGGTCGTCACCGGCACCACCGACGCCCCGGTGCTCGGGATCCTCGCGGAGGGCGGCGGCGTCGACCTCACCGACTGCCCGCTCTACCCGCCCGCGCTCCAGGCGTCGTTCCCCGCGCTCGCGGCGTTCGTCACGCGCGCGCGGCTCGTCCCCTACGACGTCCGCACCCGGCGTGGCGAGCTCAAGTACGTCCTCGTCACCCTCTCCCCCGACGGCGACCTCATGGCGCGGTTCGTCCTGCGTTCCACCGAGTCCGTGCCACGGGTCCGCAAGCACCTGCCGGCCCTCCTCGACGCTCTCCCGTCGCTGCGCGTCGTGTCCGTGAACCTGCACCCCGAGCACAAGGCCGTCGTCGAGGGCGAGACCGAGATCGTGCTCACCGAGGCCGAGACGCTGCGCATGCACGTCAACGGGATCGACCTCCACCTGCGCCCGCAGAGCTTCTTCCAGACCAACACCGACGTCGCCGCGGCCCTCTACCGCCAGGGCCGGGCCTGGGTGGACGACGCCGCACCCGCCACGGTCTGGGACCTCTACTGCGGCGTGGGCGGGTTCGCGCTGCACGTCGCGGGGCCCGGTCGCGACGTCGTCGGCGTCGAGACGAGCGCCGAGGCCGTCGCGAGCGCACGGCTCACCGCGCGCGACGCCGGGCTCGACCGCACGACCTTCCTCGCCGAGGACGCGACCGCGTTCGCCCTCTCACGGCAGGACGTGCCTGACCTCGTCGTCGTGAACCCGCCGCGGCGCGGCATCGGGGAGTCGCTCAGCACCTGGCTGGAGCGGTCCGGCGTCGGGCACGTCGTCTACTCGAGCTGCAACGCGACGACGCTTGCCCGCGACCTGGCCCTCATGCCGTCGCTCCGACCGCGGGAGGCGCGCGTGCTCGACATGTTCCCGCAGACGTCGCACTACGAGGTCGCGGTCCTGCTCGAGCGCGCCTGACCGCGCCCGGCGTCCGCGAGCGCCGCGCGGCTCAGGGGCGCTCCCCCGCGCGTCGGGACGCCTCGACGGCCGCGGACTCGACGCGCGCGCGGTAGGCGACCCACTCGTCGTCGTCCAGCGCGGGCAGGTTGCCCCGCCCGTCGCCCGCCGCGCCGTCGACGAGCTCGCGCACGATGTCGGCGTGCCCGGCGTGGTGCGCCACCTCCGCGAGCACGTGCACGAGCACCTGGTGGAGCGTGACGTCCCGGTTCTCCGGGCGCCACCACGGCACGTGCCCGGGTGCGTCGAGGTCGAGCGACGCCACGGTCGCGTCGCACAGCTCCGACGACCGGCGGAAGAGCCTCAGGATCTCCTCCCGGCTCTCGTCCGCCGTGGCCCACATGTCGGCGTTCACCTCCGCGCCGTCGGCGAACCAGGGCAGGTCGAGGTCGTGCGTGCCGCCGAACGCCTCGTGCAGGTAGCCGAGCTGCACGCTGCCCACGTGCTTCACCAGGCCCAGGATGTTCGTGCCGGTGCGCGTGAGCGGACGGCGCACGTCGTACTCGCTCAGCCCCTCCGCCTTGGCGAGCAGCGCGTCGCGCTCCCGGCTCAGGTACCGCAGCAGCGTCGCCTTGGGGTCGTGGCCCGGTGCCGTCCTCGTGCTCATCCACCGGACGTTACCGACGCCCTCCCACGCCGGTGCCAGACTCCCCTCATGGCCACCGTGCACGCAGAGATCACCGACCGGCTGGCGACGTTCGTCCTCGCGCAGCCGGTGTTCTTCGTCGGCACCGCGCCGCTCGCGGCGGACGGTCACGTCAACGTCTCGCCCAAGGGCATGGCGGGGACGTTCGTCGTCCTCGACGCCCACCGGGTGGCCTACCTCGACTACACGGGCTCGGGCGCGGAGACGGCCGCGCACCTGCGCGAGAACGGGCGGATCGTCGTGATGTTCTGCGCGTTCGAGGGGCCGCCCAACATCGTCCGCTTCCACGGGAGCGGGCGGTACGTCGAGGCCGGCACCCCGGAGTTCGAGGCGCTGCGCCCCGCGTTCGCGAAGGAGCGCGAGCTCGGCCAGCGCGGGATCGTCGTCGTCGACGTCGAGCGCGTCTCCGACTCGTGCGGATTCTCCGTGCCGCACATGGACTTCGTCGCGGACCGGGACGTCCTGGACCGGTCGCACGAGCGCCGCTCGCCGGAGTACTTCGAGACGTACTGGCGCGAGCGCAACGCCGCGAGCCTCGACGGCCTCCCGGCGATCGGCGACGGCCCCCGCACCGTGGAGGCCACGACGCCACCGGAATCCCTCGGGCGCTGACGCCTCACGGCCGGCTCCTGGGTGCGTGCGTTTCCGAGAGCCCGAGAGCCCGCTGCGCGAGCATGGGCGCATCCCCCAGTCAGGCCCTACCGGGCCTCTACCTCGCCGAGGCAGGGCCCCGGTTCGTGAGAGAGCCCTGGCCCCGCGAGGCAGAGGCGGGTTCTCGCGAGGTAGAGCCCGGGTCCGCGAGGTAGAGGCCTGGTCCCGCGGAGTAGAAGCCCGGTCCCGCGAGGTAGAGGCCTGGTCCCGCGAGGGAGGACGCTCGATCTCACGAGGAGGGCCGCTCGTCCGCCGTCGCGGCGAGGTAGGCCCTCCCGCGCGGCGAGAGGCGGTACCCGACGTCGAGGCTCTCGGTGAGGCCGAGCTCCTTGAGCCGACGCACGCGCACCTTGAAGTCGTCGCGGGCCATGCCGAGCCCGGCCGCGAGCTCGCGGGCGACGACGCCCTCGTGCGCGCCGATCAGCTCGAGGTACCGGCGCGTCCACGGCTCCGCGGCGGCCCGGTCCTTCCGCGCGAGCGCGGTGCGAAGCTGCTCGACGGCGTCCGCGTCGAGGTCCGCGTCCTCCCGCAGCACGGCGCGCGGGTCCGGGCCGGCGAGCCGCAGGCCCACGCGGTAGAGGTCGCCCTCGCGCCCGGCGCCCCGAGCGAGCACACGCTCGGGCGAGGTCATCCCCGCGAGGCGGGCCTCGTCGTCGGACACGACGGGCGCGCCGTCCGGACCGACGGGCACGCGCTCGACCGACGTCACCTCGACGACGCCCACCCGCGTGCGCTGGAGCGTCCCGACGCGAACGCGCGGCGTCGTCCAGCGGCGGAACGTCAGCGTCACCGTCCCGTCCTGGAGGCCGCGCAGCGTGCGGGCGTCGAGGAGCACGTTCCGAGCGTACGACCACGCCGCCACGCCCTCCCGAGGGAGAGCGCGGCCGGTGAGGTAGAGCCGAGGTCACGACCAGGGCTCTACCTCGGCCCACCAGGGCTCTACCTCGCGCGACCAGGGCTCTACCTCGCGCGACCAGGGCTCTACCTCGGCCCACCGGGGCTCTACCTCGCGCGACCAGGGCTCTACCTCGCGAGCCCGCGCGACCGCGGCTCTACCTCGGCAGGGCAGGCGGGTCAGGCGAGCTCGGGGCGGCGGGCGACGGTGAGGACGTGGGTGTCGGGCCAGTCGACGGGCTCGCCGGTCGTGGCGTCGTGCAGGGCGGCGACGGGCGCGAACGCGTGCTCGACGACCCACTCGTTGCGCCACGCCCCGCTCCCCGGCTCGAGCTCGAACCCGGCGGCGGTGAGGAGGTCGGCCCACCGGGGGCCGGTGAGGTCGCAGAAGCGCTCGTGGCTCTCGGACAGCCAGTTGTCGACGTAGTCCTTGCGCGTGAGGAACTCCATCGCCTCGCGCAGCGTGAGCCGCCACGACCCGGGGCGCACGCGCTCGGGCCGGAAGTCGGCCCCGGAGAGGCGCGGGAAGTCGTACGCGAACTGGACGAGCCGCGCGTCGGTCGAGAGTGCCCCGACCCACGCCGCGACGTCCGCGCGCGCGAGGTCGTCGAGGTCCGTGCGCGCGCCGCCGGGCCCGTCGCCGGTCGCGGGGGCGCCGTCGTCGGTCCGCAGCGTGAGCACGATGACCCGGTCCGGCTCCGCGGGGCCGCACACGTCCGAGTTGATCCACACGCCGCCGGGCCGCGTGTGCGCGTGGACGCGGCGCGCGAACGTCTCGACGTCGCGCACGCCGTCCCCGTACGACGACACCTCGTGCGTGAGCGCGACGGTGAGGGTCGTGTCGACGGAGGCGTCGGGCATCACGGACCGGTCGAGGATGTTCGCCTGCACGAACCACACGTGCGGGTTCGCGAACACGCCCTGCGCCTTCTTGTGCTCGGCCTCCGCGACGAGGTGCCGCGCGACGTCGACGCCGAACAGGTCCGACTCGTGCAGGCGCGGCTCGCGCGCCACGTGCTCCAGGAGGCCGCCCGTCGCACACCCGATGTCGACGATCCGGCCGGGCCGCACGTGCGGGGCGACCTGGGCCCACTTGCGCGCCGACGCGTCCTCGAACGCGGCGGCGTACGTGCGGTAGTCGCGCGTCGAGGTGAGGTCGCCGTCGCCGGACACGACCGGGTCGGCGAAGATCCGCCGGACGTCCTCGACGAACCGGTAGCGCGCGAAGAACTCCGGCACGGCGGGGTGCGCGACGTCGCGCCAGCGCTCGTCCCCCGCGGCGATCTGCTCGACGACGTCCCACGGCCGCGCGGGGAGGTCGCCGCCCCGCTCGGCGGCGTCGAGCTCGACCCCCGCGACCCGGTAGCCGAGCGCGCGGTAGGCGTCGACGAGCGCGGGCGTCGAGCACGCGACGACGGTGTCGGCGGGGTCGGGCGCGACGCCGGTCGCGGTCGCGACGCTCGTCACGACGAGGTGGGCGAAGCGGTCGTCGGGCGCGACGTCGGGCACGGGCACGACGACGGACGCGAGGCCCTCCCGGGTCGTGACGTTCTCGACGAGCGCCTCGCGCCGGTGCCCGGGCAGCGGGTTGCGGCGGGTGCCCGCGTGGTTGGCGGACGTCACGACCCAGACGACCTCCACGTCGGGGGCGCAGCGCACGCGCCGACCGTCGAGGTCGTGCACGAGCCCGGCGCGCAGCGCCCGGAGGTAGTCGACCTGGTAGCGCGTGACGACGTGGTGGCGGCCGGGGAAGAGGATGCGGCGCACGGGCGGGCCGTCGGCGGGGAGGGGCACCCGCACACGGTGCGGCCAGGCGGCACCCGGGCGCAACCCGTCTCACGTCTCGGGCCGACAGCCGCAGTCCTGGGCGCCACCCGTCTCACGTCTCGGGCGGCCAGACGCAGCACCCGGCGGGCCGGCGGTGGGGACGCGGCCGCTCACGAGGCGCGGAACGGCGCGGTTCCGCGGGTCCGGGCACGCGTCCGCGCCGCGCGACACGCCCGACCTGGACGGCCGTCCACGATGCAGCTGGGCGCGCCGTATGCGACGGTATGGGCGATGTTCTGGATCGTGGCAGGGGCTGTGCTCGTCGTGTCCGGCCTCGCGATCGCCGCGACGGCCGTCCGTGGCGCGCGCCGCGCCGGGTCGACGGGTGCGAGCGGCATCGCGATCGCGGTCGGCGGCGGCCTCCTCGTGTGGGGCGCCGTGGCCCTGCTCGTCGGCCTGCTCACCGAGGGCTGACCGGCACCTCCCGCGCGTCCACGAGCTCCGCCCCGCTCACCGCGCCCGAGAGCCCGCGGCGCGAGCGGGTGAACGGGACCGCGACCACCGACACCACCGCGAACAGGGCCGCGAGCGGTGCCGCGACCGAGGCGGCCACCCCCACCGCCGCAGGGATCCCGGCCGGCAGGTCGCTCAGCAGGCCGAGCGCTCCCCACAGGGCGCCGCCCGCCGACGCGCGGGCGACCCGCTGCGCCGTCGTGCCGCGCCGCCCGGCCCAGCGCGGGGCGAGCCATACCGTCCGCTGGCCCCACGAGGCGCCGCTGCCGAGGAACGTCGGCACCACGAAGACGACCACGAACGGCACGAGCGTGCCGAGCAGCCACTGGGCCCAGTCCGCGCCGTCGGGCAGCGGGCGCCCGAGCGCGTAGAGCACCGTGCGGTAGGCGACCTGCAGCACGACGCCCAGCGCCGTGACGAGCAGCGCGTCGAGCAGCATCCCGAGCCATCGCCGCCAGACGGTCACCGGCCGGGCCTCCTCGCGGCGCGCCTCGAGCTCTCCCGCACGCGGCATCCAGCGCAGCAGGAGGGGCGCCGCGAGCGCCCCGAGGAGCGCGCCGAGCGTGTTGGTCAGCACGTCGTCGACGTCGGCGACCCGGTACGAGCACGGGATGATCCCGAAGATCCCGGTGTACTGCGTGGTCTCGACGAGGAGCGACACGAGCAGGCCGGACAGCGTCGTGACGAGCACCCCGCGGCCGAGGTAGCGCCGCACGAGCACGCCCCAGGGGACGAACAGGACGACGTTGAAGACCACCTGGAGCACGGCGGTGCTGCGCAGGGTCGCGCCGAGCCCGAGCCCGGCCGTGTCCCGCCGGACGTCCGCGAGCGAGTGGAACGGCACGAGCTCGGCGCCCGCGACGCCGTACTGCGCGCACCACCGCGCGAGGTCGCCGCTCGGGAGCGGCAGGAGCGTGTAGGCGACGAGCGCGACCCCGTAGACCGCGACGGCGGCCGCCCCGAGCAGACGTCGGCCGCTCAGGCGGCCGTACCGCCGGTACTGCCACGCGAGCGCGGGCACGAGGAAGGCGGCGAAGAGCAGGGCGCCCCCGAGCAGGCCGACGTACGCGGGCCACGTCCACCGGTCGGTCACGCGCAGGCTCCGCCCTGCGCGGGACGGCGCGCGGCGCGCGTCACGGTCGGGACCGGGGTCGGGTTCGGCGTCACGGGCCCCAGTATCGCGGCCGACGACGACCGGCCCCGTCCGGCGGGACCTTCGGCGCGGCCCGGGGCGGGAGCTCGGGCCTACCGTGGAGGTGCGGTCGGGAGTCACGGGTCGCCGCGGGTGCACCGAGGACCGGTCCGGGACCGGCCGCCGCGCACCGACCGGTGCGCGCGGCACGAGGGACGAGGTGAGCACGATGAAGGCGGCGCGGTACCACGGCAAGGAAGACCTCCGGATCGAGGACGTCCCGGAGCCCGAGACCCGGCCGGGGACCGTGAAGATCCGGCCCGCGTGGACGGGGATCTGCGGCTCGGACCTGCACCTCTACCTCGAGGGCCCGTTCCCGCCGGCGCCGTCGGAGACGCAGCCGCACCCCCTGTCGGGCGAGACGCTGCCCGTCGTGTTCGGGCACGAGTTCTCCGGCGTGGTCGAGGAGCTCGGCGAGGGCGTCGAGGGCCTCGCGGTCGGGGACGCGGTCGTCGTCGAGCCGTTCATGGTGTGCGGCGAGTGCCCGCCGTGCCGCGACGGGCTCTACAACGCGTGCGTGAAGATGGGCTTCATCGGCATCTCGGGCCGCGGCGGCGGGCTGGCGGAACACGTCGTCGTCGAGCGGCGGTGGGTGCACCCGGTGGGCGACGTCCCGCTGGACCAGGCGGCGCTCATCGAGCCGCTGGCCGTCGCGTACCACGGCGTCCGCCTCTCCGGGGCGCAGGCGGGCGACACGGTCCTCGTCGGCGGCGCGGGTCCGATCGGCCTGCTCACGTGCGCCGTGCTGCACGCGATCGGGGCGCGCGCGATCGTCACGGAGGTGAGCGGGGCGCGCAAGGCCAAGGCGCTGGAGACCGGGGTGGCCGACGACGTCCTCGACCCGCGCGAGGTCGACGTCGCCGCGCGCGTCCTCGAGCTCACGGACGGCCGCGGCGCGGACGTCGCGATCGAGTGCTCGGGCGCGCAACCTGTGCTCGACACGCTGACCCGCGCGCTCAAGGCGGGCGGCACGCTCCAGATCGTGGCGCTGTTCTCCGAGCCGCCGACGCTCGACGTCATGACGGTCCTGCTCCGCGAGCTGACCATCAAGGGCGCGATCGGGTACGCGGACGACCACCCGGCCGTGATCCGGCTCGTGCAGGAGGGCAAGGTCGACCTCGCCCCGTTCGTGACGAGCCGCATCGCCGTCGAGGACGTCGTGGAGAAGGGGTACCGAGAGCTCATCGACCACAAGGACGACCACGTGAAGATCGTCGTGTCGGTGTGAGACGGCGGCCTGCGGCCCCCACCGTCCCCGGGGGCCGCGGGCCGCGCTGCTCGACCTGCGGTGCACGGCGGGGCGTGCCACGGTGGAGGAGCACCGCAGCACCCGGCCCCGGGAGGCCCGCATGGACGTCCTCGCCGCCCACGGCGACGCGATCGGCGCGTTCGACGCGCTCGTGCGCCCGCTGCGCGACGACCGCTGGCCGCTCCCCACGCCCGACGCGGACTGGACCGTCCGCGACCTCGTCAACCACGTCACGGCCGAGCAGCTCTGGGCCCCGGAGCTCCTCGCGGGCCGCTGGATCGAGGACGTCGGCGGCGTCTTCGACGGCGACGTGCTGGGCGACGACCCCGTCGACCGCTGGGTCGACGCGTCCGTCCAGGCGCGCGAGGCGTTCCTCGCGCCGGACGCCCTCGACCGTCGCGTGCACCTCTCGTACGGCGACGAGTCGGGGGCGGAGTACTGCGCGCAGATGACGTTCGACCTCGTGGTGCACGCGTGGGACCTGGCCCGGGCGACGGGCGGGGACGAGGAGGTCGACCCGGCGCTCGTCGCGTGGGCGCTGCGCTACGCCGAGGCGCGCTCGACGTTCCTCGAGCCCGGCACGCTCTTCCGCGGCCCCCTCGACGTCGACGACGGCGCCGACGACCTCACGCGCCTCCTCGCGCTCACCGGCCGCGCGCGCTGACCGCCGCCGCACGACGACGGGGTGAACGTCGGCGGAACGTCCGGCGTGCGGCGTCCTGCGCAGGACGGCCGGGCGCGCCGCGCGCGAGACTGGCCCCATGCCGCTCGACCGCACCGCACCCCGGACGCCGGCGGAGCCGCCCGGCGCACCGGGTCGCGCCCGTCTCCTCGAACCGGTCGCCGACCGCGCGGGCCGGCCGCTCGTCGTCGGGCACCGGGGCAACTCGTCCGTCGCGCCGCAGAACACGCTCGCGGCGTTCGAGGCGGCGTGGCGCGCGGGCGCGGACGCGATCGAGCTCGACGTGCACCTCACGGCCGACCGGCACGTCGTGGTGCTGCACGACGACGTCGTGGACGAGACGACGGACGGCACCGGCCGCGTGGACGGACTGACGCTGGCGCAGGTCCGCGCGCTGGACGCCGGGTCGTCGTTCGCGCGGGCGTTCGCGGGCCAGCGCGTCCCCACGTTCGAGGAGGCTGCGCGGTTCGTCGCGGAGCGGCCCGGGCTGGAGCTGCTCGTCGAGCTCAAGGGCGTGTGGTCGGCGGACGACGCGGCGCTCGTGACGGGGGTCGTGGACGCGGCCGGGATCGGGGACCGGGTGGTCGTCCAGTCGTTCTGGCCGCCCACGGTCGCCGCGCTGCGCGACGCCGCGCCGCACCTCGACCGGGCGCTGCTGCTGGCGCTGCACCCGGACAGCCTGGGCGAGCTGGTCGCGGTGTGCGCGGACCTCGGGGTCGTGGGGTGCCACCCGGAGGTCGCGTTCCTCGCGCACGAGCCGGGCCTCGTGGAGACGCTGCGCGACGCGGGCCTGCGCGTGCACGTGTGGACCGCGGACACGCCGGACGAGTGGGACGACCTCCTGGTCCAGGGCGTCGACGGCATCATGACCGACCGACCCGACCGCCTCGTCGGCTGGCTCGACGCGCGGCTCGGCCCCGCCGCGCACGCGGGCGCCCGAGAGGTGGACCTCGCCGCGTCGCCCTAGCCTCGACGGATGAGCGCGACGACCCCGCCGACGCCCCCGGGCGCGCACCCGCCCGGCACCGCGACGAGTCCTGCCGCGCCCGGCGGCGCGCCCCGGTCTCCCGCGGTGTGCGTGCTCGCCCTGACGCCGCTGCTCGCGATCGAGATCGAGCCCGCCGGGCCGACCGAGACGTCGCCCGAGGTGCACGTCCACCCGGGCGGGCAGGGCCTGTGGCTCGCGCGCATGGCCTACTCGCTCGGGGCGCACGTCGTGGTCTGCGGGCCGTTCGGCGGCGAGACGGGCAGCGTCGCGGCGCACCTCGCCCGCACCGAGAACCTCGAGCTGCGCACGGTCGGCACCGGCGGCAACGGGGCGTTCGTCCACGACCGGCGCAGCGGCCAGCGCACCGAGCTCGTGACGATGGACCCCTACCCCCTGAACCGGCACGAGGTCGACGACCTCTACAGCACCGTCCTGGTCAGCGCGCTCGACGCGGCCGTCACGATCCTCACCGGCTCGGAGACGGCCGTCGGGGTCCCCGCGTCGTTCTTCCGGCGCCTCGCTCACGACCTGCACGCCTCGGACCGCCAGGTCGTCGCGGACCTCTCCGCCGACCAGGCGCAGGCCGTCGCCGACGCGCCGGGGGTCGTGCTCAAGATGAGCCACGAGGAGCTCGTCGAGGGCGGCTTCAGCGACGACGAGTCCGAGGAGTCGCTCCTGCGGTCCGCGCGCGCCATGGTCGACGCCGGCCCGCGCGCGCTCGTCGTGTCCCGCGCGCACGACCCCTCGCTGCTCGTCACGCGCGAGCACACGTACCGGGTCACGACGCCCCGCGTCACGACCGTCGACCACCGCGGCGCGGGCGACTCGATGACGGCGGGGATCGCCGTCGGGCTGGGGCGCGGGCTCGAGCTGCCCGACGCCGTCCGGCTCGGCGCCGCGGCCGGGGCGCTCAACGTCACGCGGCGGGGCCTCGGGACGGGCCGCCGCGACCAGATCGAGCGCTTCGCGCGCAGCGTCACGGTCGAGGACGTGACCTGACGCCCGCCCGCGGAGCGTGACCGAACACCGAGACCCGGACCCGAACCCTCAGGAGGACCGCGTGCGCGCACTCGTGACCAACGACGACGGGATCGACTCCCCCGGCCTGGCGGTGCTCGCCGGGGCGGCGCTCGACGCCGGGTACGAGGTCGTCGTCGCGGCGCCCGCCCGGGAGTCGTCCGGGGCGAGCGCCGCGCTGCTGGGCGCCGAGCGCGACGGCCGGCTGGCCGTCGAGCCGCGTAGCGCGCCCGGCCTGCCCGACGGCGTCACCTCCTACGCCGTGCGCGCCGCCCCCGCGCTCATCGCGTTCGTCGCCGCCTACGGCGGGTTCGGCCCGCGGCCCGACCTCGTGCTCTCGGGCGCCAACAAGGGCGCGAACACGGGCAACGCGATCCTGCACTCGGGCACCGTCGGCGCGGCGCTGTCCGCGATGACGCACGGCATCCGGTCGCTCGCCGTCTCGGTCGACGCCGCCGAGCCGCGGCACTGGGACACCGCGCGGCTCGTCACCGACCACGTGCTCGCCTGGATGGACAGGAGCGCCGCCGACGTCCCGCTCGACCGGCGCACGCTCAACGTCAACGTGCCCGACGTCGCCCCCGACCGCCTGCGCGGGCTGCGGCAGGCGCCGCTCGCGTCGTTCGGCCTCGTCCAGGCGAACATCCACGAGGACGGCGACCGGCACCTCGTGCTCCAGTACTCGGGCACCGAGCGGCACTCCGAGCCCGACTCCGACACCGGCCTGCTCACGCGCGGCTGGGCCACCGCGACGCTCCTCGTCGCCCCCTACGCGGACGCGAGCGTCGACATCCCGACCCTCCCGCCCCTGGCTTGACGACCCCCGCCGTCGAGCACGGGGTCCGCGACCGCGTCGCGGCCGATCCGGTCGTCAACCCCGTGCTCGACCGTCGCCGGTGTCGTGATCGGGGGTCTCGTCGTCCGGCACCGTCTCGTGCTCGGCGGTGCGCTCGCGCTCCTCGATGACGTCCTGGCCGGGCCCGGCGAACGCCCGCGAGCGCTCCTCGCCCTCGGGCGTCCCGCTGAAGAAGGCGGACTCCGCGGCCTCGGGCAGGTCGTCGTCGTGCCCGACGGCGGGCAGCGGCCGGGTGCTGCCCGGCGCCTCGGCGTCGTCGACGCCCCCGTCCGCCGCGGTCGGCCCGGTGCGGCCCGGACGACCCGCGCCGTCGTCGGGGCCCGGCACCACCCCGACGAGCCGCGTCGGGTCCTCGCTCGGCGCGGCGCCCGCGCCCCGGCCCGCGCGCCGGATCGTGCCGAGGACGACGGGCGCGTCGGCACGACGCGCACCTCGCTCCGCGGGGAGCCGCGGCGGCCGCGCCGGGGCGACGGGACCGCCGTCCTCCGTGGCGTCGCGGCCGGGGCCTCCGTTCGCGTCCGGCCCGTCCGGCGCGCCGAGCCCGTCGCGCTCGTCCGGCCGGTCGAGGTCCAGGGCGTCCACCGCGCGCTCCAGCCGCGTGCGCGGCAGGCCCTGGGGCGCGGCGCGCTGCAACCAGTCGACGAGACCCTCGCGCACGAAGCACCGCAGGTCGAACAGCGTCGGGGCGTCGTGCGCGCTGACGAGCGCGCGCACGCGGACGAGGCCCCCGACGGCGTCGGTCACCTGGAGGATGCCGACGCGCTCGTCCCACAGGTCCGTGAGCCCGAGCAGCCGCCGCAGCTCGGCGCGCATGGGGCCGACCGGCACCTCGAAGTCGAGGTCGAGCTCGACCGTGCCCAGCAGGTCGGCCGCGCGCCGGGTCCAGTTCTGGAACGGCGTCGTCGTGAAGTACGTCGACGGCATGATGAGCCGGCGGTCGTCCCACAGGTGCACGACGACGTACGTCATCGTGATCTCCTCGATGCGCCCCCACTCGCCCTCGAGGACCACGACGTCGTCGACGCGGATCGCGTCGGTGAACGCGATCTGCATGCCCGCGAAGACGTTGGCGAGCGACGTCTGCGCCGCGAGCCCCGCGACGATCGAGATGAGCCCGGCCGACGCGAGCAGGCTCGCCCCCGCCGCGCGCGCGGCGGGGAACGTCAGCAGGATGCCCGCGACCGCGCACACGACGATCACCGCGACGGTGAGCCGCCGCAGCACCGTGATCTGCGTCCGGACGCGGCGCGCGTGCCGGTTGTCCGCGGTGTCCATGCGGTAGCGCTGGAGCGCGGAGTCCTCGAGCACGAACGCGATCGCGCCCACCCACCACGCCCCGACCACGATGAGCGCGATGAGCAGCAGGTGCTCGACGGCGGGCCGCCACGGCGTCCCGGCGTCGGTGGTGACGCGCACGGCGATCCAGACGGCGACGACGGTGAGGACCGCGCGGTCCGGCCGCCGGAGCCGTCGCGACAGGTCCCGGGCCAGCTCGCTGCGCCGCCCGGCCCGCCGCACGACGGCGGAGATCACCGTCCCCAGCACGAACGCCAGGACCACGCCCGCCGCGACCGCACCGAGGGTGAGCAGGACGTCGGTCGTGTTCTCGAGCTCGGTGTCCATCCCCCCAGGCTAGGCAGGGTGCGAGACCGTCACCTCCGGGCCGCGCGACGGACGCGGGGCGCCCGGGACCGCGGGGGGCGGGCCAGCCACGGGGCGAGCACCTGCGTCACGCGCGGCAGCACGAGGTAGGTCATCACGGGCGTGAGGACGAGCGTCGTGGCGAGCACGCGCGGGACGACCGGCACCGCGTCCCACGCGGGGACCAGGCTCCCGACGAGCAGGGTGAACGCGAGGTTCACGGGGAAGAACCCGAGCCAGATGCTCACGGACTGCTTCCAGCGGGGCGGCGCCGCGGCGACCGCCGCGCCCGACGATGCGCCCGACGACGCGCCCGGCGTCGGGTCGTCGAACCAGCCCTCGATGCCCGTGCGGCGCTCGACCCGCGTCTCCTCGACGAGGTCCCGGCCTCGCGCGAGCCAGCCCACCCGGTCGGGCGAGGTCTCCCAGGCGTCGAGCGTCGCAGCGTCCGCGAACCGGTAGAGCATGTGCCAGTCGTGCGACCCGGCCGAGGCGCGCACCCAGCCGGAGCCGAGGAAGCCCGGGTAGCGGTTGGCGAGGTTGACCCCGTCCTGCACCCAGCGCGTGACGGCTGGGACGTTCTCGGGCCGGACGCGGCGCTCGATCGCGACGGTCACGGGACCGGCGCCGGTGCGGGCCGGGCCGGAGCGGGGTCGGGCGGGCGGGCTCGGGGGCAGGGCGCGGGCGGGGTCGCCGCCGGTCCGCCGCACGTCCCCGGGGACGTCGTGGGTCATGGGACGAGTGAACGCGGCGGGTGTTTCCGGGTCGTGAACGCGCGCGGGCGCGGGACGGATCGTCCCGCGGGTCGGGACGCGAGCCGACGCGCGCGGCGGCCGGGCCGGGCCTACCGTGGCAGGCATGATCTCGTGGGAGCTCGCGCTCGCCCTGCGCGACGCGGGCGTGCGGTGGTCCCCCGCCTCGGGCGACCGCTTCCGCCTCCTCACCACCGGTGCCGACGGCGACGTCTTCACCGTGAGCGACATGACCATCGAGCCGCACGAGTTCGACACCGGCGTCGTGCTCGGCTTTAACGGCACGACGGAGTGGGCGCTCGACTCCGTCGCGCTCGAGGACGCGCTGTGGCACCCGCTGGAGGACCAGCTCCGCGAGCTGCTCGGCGGCACGTTCCGCGCGCTCGAACGGACCGCCGACGGGTACGTCGTGCGCACCGAGGTCCTCGGCGAGGCGGCCGAGCACCGCGCCGCCGACGCGGCCGACGCCTACGCGGACGCCCTGCTCGCGCTCGTCGCCGTGAGCACGGAGGGCCCGCCCTGACCCGCCGCCGGCACGCGGCCTGGCTCGACGACGTCCGGCGTGCCCCGGGCGTCGTGCGCCGGGTGCTGCGCGCGCTGGGCGACGAGCCGCCCCTCGCCGTCGAGCCCGAGCCGCCCGAGGTCTCGCCCGACCTCGTGCCCCTCCTGCGCGAGCTCGGGACGGCGCTCCTCGACTCCGGCCGCTCGGTCACCGACGTCGAGGACGACCTCGAGGCGGTCGCCCGGCGGTCGGGCGCCTCGACCGTCGGCACCCTCGTCCTGCCGACGGGCGTGTTCGTCCGGGTGAGCACCGAGAGCGGCGCGGTCGCGGACTTCTCGGCCGCGGAGGCGAGCGGTCTCAACCTCGACCAGATCGGGGCGCTCATGACGCTCGTGCGCCGCCTGCGCACGTCGGACGTCCCGCTCGCCGACGCGCGGGCGCAGCTGCGCGCGATCGTCGCCCGCCCGCCCCGGTTCGGGGCCGCGCTCACCGTCGTCGGGCACGGGCTGCTCACCGTCGGTTTCGGGCTCGTGCTCAACCCGACGGGCCCGCTCCTGCCCGTCTACCTCGCCCTCGGGCTGCTCGTCGGAGCGCTGCGCTGGCTCGGCACGCGGTGGCCCACGCTCGCGACCGCCCTGCCTGTCGTCGCGGCGTTCGTCGTCACGCTCCTCGCCGTGGACGTGGTGCACCCGTGGCTGGGCGACGACCCGCTGAGCGTGCTCGTCCCGCCACTCGTGTCGTTCCTGCCCGGGTCGGTGCTCACCGTCGCGGCGATCGAGCTGACGAGCAACCAGATCGTCGCGGGGGCGAGCCGGCTCGTCTACGGCGTCGCGCAGCTCCTGCTCCTCGTGTTCGGCGTCGTCGCCGGCGCCGCCGTCGGGGGCCCGCTCGTCGCGGCGCCGCAGGGCGACCACCTCGGGTGGTGGGCGCCGTGGGTGGGGATCCTCGCCGTCGGGCTGGGGCAGATGCTCTTCGCGTCGTCGCCGCGCGGTTCGCTCCCCTGGGTCCTGCTCGTGCTGCTGGGCGCCTACGCGGCCCAGCTCCTGGGGTCGCTCGCCGCGGCGCCCCTCGCCGGGTTCTTCGGGGCGCTCGTCATCGCCCCGCTCGCCGCGCTCGTCGAGCGCTCGCGGCACGGGCCGCCGGCGGCCGTCACGACGCTGCCCGCGTTCTGGCTCCTCGTGCCCGGCGCCCTGAGCCTCCTGGGTCTCTCCGACCTCGTGAACGGGGGCCCGGAGGCCGCGCAGGAGATCGCGAACGCGGTCGTCGCCGTGTTCGGGATCGCGCTCGGGACGCTCGTCGGCTCGGCGGTCACGCGCGACGCAGGACGCGTGACACGTACCCTCTTCACGTCCTGAGCACACGGTCCCCACGCCATTCCCGGGGGTTCCCCTCGTGAGCCCACCCCTCTGGACGTCCGTCTAGTTGAAGATGGAACAGCCGACAGGCCTCCGCGGTCCACCCCGAGACCGTGCCTGTCGGCGTCGTGGTGAGAGGGCGCGCTCGCGTCCCGCCCGACCGCACGCCGTCGTGGTCACCCCGCGCTCCCCTGCGCAGGTGCCCAGGGACCGGAGCGCGCCGCGCTCGACCGCCCGCGACCACGACCCGATGATCGGATCGTCCGCTTGACCACTGCACAGCACCTCACGTCCACCCCGACCGGCACCACCGGCGCGTACCCCGCCGTCCGCGGCGAGGCGCGCTAGATGGGCCGCCACACCGCGCGCCGGGCCTCGTTCCCCGCCGCCCTCGTCTCCGCCGCCCGCCGTGGCACGCACGGGACCGGCTCTGCCGCGCCCCGGCGCCGCCGCACGCTCGGGACCGGCGCCGCCGTCGCGGCCGTCGCGCTCACCGCGAGCACCGCCGCGGCGGCCTTCGCCGACGGCGCGGCGCCGTCCGCCACGACCGACGCGACCGAGGCGGCGCCCGCCGGCACGCCGACGTCGGGCGCCGCGGTCGCCCCCGTGTCCCTCGGGACGGTCGCCGCCCCGGCGACCGCCGACCCGGCGACCGTCGACGCCGCGGGCGACGTGCTCGTCCGGGCCCAGTTCCTCACCGGGGAGGGCGCCGCGGCGCTCACGCCCGAGCAGGTCGCCCAGATCGAGGACGCGCGCACGCGGCTCAGCGAGGCCGTGTCCGAGGCGTCCCCGTCCGAAGACGCCACCACGCTCCTCGGCTCCCCCGCGGAGTCGGGGCTCGCGAGCCCGGCCGACGGCGCCCCGACGACCGCCGAGGCCACCGAGGAGCCCGCGACCGACGACACGCTCACCGCCGCCGAGACGCTCGGCGCGAGCGTGCCCGCGCTCGACGGCCGCGCCGACGACCGTGCGAGCCGGTCCTCGGCCCGCACGCCGCTCGACGAGCTCGAGGCCGCGGTCCCGACGCTCGGCACCGCGACGCCGGGCCTGGCCACGGCGCCCGACGACGCCACGCCCGGGACGGACGCCGCCGCGCCGTCGGCGGGCGCCGACGCGGCGACCGAGTCACCCGAGGAGGACGCGGCAGCCGCGGACACCGCGACCGACGCGCCCGACCTCACCGCCGGCACGGCAGACGCGACCGCCGAGGCACCCGCGGACCCGGCGGCTCCCGCCGGCACGGAGGAGATCGCCGCGCTGACGGCGGAGCTCACGACCCTGCTCGACGCCGCCGGCTCGGGCGTGACCGTCCAGGTCGTGCCCGGACCGCCGTCGGCCGAGGAGGTCGCCGCCCAGCTCGACCAGTGGGCCACGTCCACCGCGGGCTACGGCAACGGGCAGATCCCGGCGAGCGCGCTGTGCGAGCTGTCGTTCGCGCCCGGCGAGCAGCTCCGCTGCGACGCCGCCCACCAGATCGAGGCCCTCAACGAGAAGTACCGCGAGGCGTTCGGCGCGAACCTGTCCGTGACGGACTCGTACCGCTCGTACGCGTCCCAGGTCGCCGTGAAGGCGTCCCGCGGCTACTTCGCGGCGCCGCCCGGCATGTCGAACCACGGCTGGGCGCTCGCGCTCGACCTCGGCGGCGGCATCCAGAGCTACGGCACCGCGCAGTACGAGTGGATGCGCGCCAACGCGCCGGCCTACGGGTGGGAGAACCCCGAGTGGGCCCGCGCCGGCGGCTCGAAGAACGAGCCCTGGCACTGGGAGTACGGCGACATCTCCTGACGAGCCGCTCCCCCACGACGACGGCCCCGGCACCGCGACGAACTCGCGGGACCGGGGCCTTCGTCGTCCGTGCCCGGCGACGCCGGGCGCGTCAGGTGAGGGCGTCCGCGAGGAGCAGCATCGTCACGAGGAACCCGGTGACGAGGTTGAGCCACAGGAACGCCCGCCACCCGGCGTTGGCGCGCTCGCAGTCGTCGTCGCGCACGTCGCGGAACCGCAGCACGTTGACGGCGTACGGCAGCGGGAGCAGCGCGGCGAGGACGCCGGGCCACGGGAGCACCGCGAGCACGACGGCCGCCCCGACGTACGCCGCCGCCGCGGCGAGCACGGTCGCGTGCGCGCCGATCGCCGTCGCGACGGACGCGATGCCGCCCTCGCGGTCCGCGCGCACGTCCTGCACCGCACCGAACGCGTGCGAGGCCATGCCCCAGAGCACGAAGCCGACGAGCACGGGCCAGACGGACCGCGCGGAGAGGTCCGCGTCGACGAGCACGAGCGCGTACAGCAGCGGCCCGGCGAAGTGCATGGCGGAGGTGAACGAGTCGAGGAACGGGCGCTCCTTGAACCGCAGCCGGGGCGCCGAGTAGGCGACGACGCCGAACACCACGAGCGCGAGGACCGCGCCCGCGAGCGGGTCGCCGAGGAGCAGGAGCGCGACGAGGAACGGCACGTTGGTCGCGACGCACGCGCGCAGGATGCGCCGGTGCGTGACGCGCGCGGTCGCCGGGTCCGCCAGCGCACCCTCGATGCCGCCCTTGCGCGGGTTCCGCAGGTCGCTCGCGTAGTCGAAGACGTCGTTCACGCCGTACATGAGCAGGTTGTACGGCACGAGGAAGTACAGCGTCCCGACGACGAGCGCGAGGTCGACGCGCCCGCCGGTCGCCACGAGGTACCCCGCGGCGAAGGGGTACGCGGTGTTGATCCAGGAGAAGGGCCGCGACGCGGCGAGGACGTCCTTCACCGGTCGTCCTCCGTGGCACGCGCGCGCCCGGACCCGCGCTCGGCGGTGCGGTCGCGACCGGCGGTGCGGTCGCGACCGCGGGCGCCGAGCACCGTCCACAGCACCGGCATCCCGAGCGCGGCGGCGAGCGCGTACGCGAAGTCCTCGAGCGGCGCCCCCCACAGGTAGACGCCGAGGATCTTGTCCGGGTGGTAGACGTACAGGTCGGCCGCGATCATCAGCGTGTCGAACACGAGGGTGAGCACGCACATCACGACGGCCGTCCACACGAGCGGCCCGGGTCGCAGCCGGCGCAGCACGCGCCACGACACCGCGACGAGCACCGCGAGGACGATGACGTTGAGCACGATGTTCGTCACGCGTCGTCCTCCCCGGCGCGCCGGGCCGCGAGCACGCGCTCGGCGCCCCGCCAGACGAGCAGCGCGTTGTAGCACAGGAGCGTCAGGAACACCGCCTCCTCGACGGGGAGGTCGGGCGCGAGCAGCAGCCCGGTCATCCAGGGGCTCTCCCCGCGCGCGAAGATCCCGAGCGCGAGTCCCGCGACGTCCCACGCGAGGAACCCGACGACGCCGAGCCCGACCGTGAGCGCGGCCCGCCGCGGGTCGGACCAGAACGCGAGCCGGAACCGGCGGTCGAGCACGGCCAGGCCGCCGAGCGAGACCGCGAGCGCACCGAGGTAGGCGAGGCCCGTCACCGGCGGACCGCCACCGGCCGGTCCGCCGGCCGGAGCCGTTCGGGCCGGCGGCTCGCGGCGAGGAAGCCCTCGCGCAGCGGCTCGGGCAGCGGGCGCGCGGACGTCTCGCCGAGCAGCCGCTTGGCGACGAGCTCGGCGCTGATCAGGCACATCGGCAGTCCCACGCCCGGGATCGTGCCACCTCCGGCGTGGTAGAGCCCGTCGACACGGCGGGACGCGTTGCCCGGGCGCCACAGCGCGGACTGCCGCAGGGTGTGCTCCATGCCGAGCGCGCCGCCGCGCCACGCCGAGAGCTCGGTCGCGAAGTGCGCCGGGCCGAGCACGCGTCGCGTGACGACGCGCCCCGGGAGGTCCTCGACGCCCGCCCAGCGTCCCACCTGGGCGAGGTAGCGGTCGGCCAGCCCTTCGAGCGTGCGCTGCGACGGCTCGTCGCCGCCGAGCGTCGGGTCGGCGGGGAACGGCACGAGGAGGAACAGGTTCTCGTGGCCGGGCGGCGCCGCGGGGGCGGCCGACGTCGGCCCGTCGGTCGCGCTCGTGCGCGACACGTACAGCGAGGCCGGCTCCGGCACGCGCAGGCCGCGGGGGTCGCTGCGACGGTCCGGGCCGAGCACCGCGTCGAAGTTGGCGGGCCAGTCCTTCGTGAAGAACAGCGAGTGGTGCGCGAGCTCGGGCAGCTCGCCGCGGACGCCCGCGAGCACGAGCAGCGCCGAGATGCCGGGGCCCTTGTCCTCCCACGCCGCGGCGGGGAGGTCGGCCCAGCGCGGATCGAGGAGCGCCGTCTCCGTGTGGTGCCGGTCGGCGGCCGACACGACGACGTCCGCCTCGACGAGCTCGCCCGACGCGAGGCGCACCCCGGCGACCCGGCCGCGGCGACCGCCGCCGGGCACGACCTCGATCCCGGCGACGTCGGCGCCGGTGCGCACCTCGGCGCCCGCGTCGCGCGCGAGCCGCTCGACGGCCTCGATGAGCGTGTACATGCCCCCGCGGGGGTACTGGACGCCGTCGACGAGGTCGAGGTGGCTCATGAGCGAGTAGAGCGCGGGCGCGCGGTAGGGGGACGACCCGAGGAACACGGCGTGGTACCCGAGGAGCTGCTGGAGCCGCGGGTCGTCCACGGCGCGCGCGGCCCGGTCGGCGAGCGACTCGCGCAGGAGCCCGGCCAGGCGCGGCAGCCGGCGCAGCACCGCGGGCGAGAGCGCCCGGTCGGGGCGCTCGAACGTCGTGTAGAGGAAGTGGTCGAGCGCGAGCCCGTACGCCTCGCTCGCGTCCTCGGCGTACGCGGCGACCCGGCCCCCGGCACCCGGCTCGATCGCGTCGAGCCGCGACCGGTTGACCCCGGGGTTGCCGGACAGCTCGAACGTCGACGCCGCGCCGTCCGCGCCCGGCTCGAAGAACACCCGGTACGCCGGGTCGAGCGGGACGAGGTCGAGGTGGTCCTCGACGCGCGCGCCGAGCAGCCCGAAGAAGTGCTCGAACACCTCGGGCATGAAGTACCAGGACGGGCCGGTGTCGAAGCGGAAGCCGTCCACCTCGAGCGTGCCCGCGCGACCGCCCACCTCGTCGTGCCGCTCGAGCAGGGTGACGCGGGCGCCACCGCGCGCGAGCAGGGCGGCGGTGGCGAGCCCGGCGATCCCCCCTCCGACGACGACGACGCCCGGAGCCCTCACGCGAGCACCTTCCGCGGGCGCGGGGAGCGGGCGGACGCCACCTGGCCGAGGAGCTGGCCGCCGGCGGCGCGCGCCGCGAGCGCGACCTTCATCGTGTCCGGGATGCGCACGCGCGCACGCAGGATGTCCTCCGGCGGCGTCGCGGCGAGCCGCGCGAGGAGCCGCTCGTAGACGGCGACGGTCGCGGCCACGGCGATGCGCGGGCGCACCGGGAGCCCGGGGAGCGCGGCGCGGGCGGCGGCGAGGTCGCCCTCCACCTCGCGGCAGAACGCCTCGACGTCCCGGCGGCGCAGCCGGCCGGGGACGACGCCCGGCAGGTAGGCGCGCCCGAGCTCGTCGTGGTCGGTGCGCAGGTCGCGCAGGAAGTTGATCTTCTGGAACGCCGCGCCGAGCGCGCGGGCGCCGCGGACCAGCACCGGGTCCGGGACGCGCAGCGGCTCTCCCGGGCGGCGCCGCGCGTTGAGGAACACCGCGAGGCACATGAGGCCGACGACCTCCGCCGAGCCGTACACGTACCGCTCGTAGCTCTCGCGGTCGTGCACGCGCACCGTGAGGTCGGTGCGCATCGAGGCGAAGAACGGGTCGACCTCGTCGTGCCCGAAGCCGCAGCGGCGCGCGGCACGGGCGAACGAGTGGACGACGAGGTTCGTCGACCAGCCCCGGTCGAGCGCCCGCGCCGTCTCCGCCTCGAGCTCGTCGAGGAGGTCTGCCGCGCCGTCGCCGCGGCGCGTGTCCACGACCTCGTCGGCGATCCGCACGAGCCCGTACACCGCGTCGATCCCGTCGCGGGTCGGCGTGTCGAGCAGGCGTGCGCCCAGCCCGAACGAGGTCGAGTACGCCGCCAGCACGACCCGGCTCGTGCGTGCGGCGGTCAGGTCGTACAGCCGTGCCGGGTCGCTCTCGTCGCCCACGTCGTCGTCCCGCCTTCCGTCGCCGGGGCACCTCCCCGGTCAATCCTCAGCATGCTGAGGGATGTAGGATCGCACGGGACGCCGGATTTCACACCTCGGAGGCGGCCTCGCGCGTCGTGTCGATGCGGCGGGGCCCGGACTGCCAGGCCTCCCACGCCGACGCGATGATCTCCGGCAGGCCGTTCGTGGCGCGCCAGCCGAAGAGCTCGTTGATGCGGCGGGGGTTCCCGACGAGCTGCGGCGGGTCGCCCGCGCGGCGCGGCAGGACCTCCGGCGTGACGTCGAGCCCGCTGACGCGCCCGATCTCGTCGATCACCTCGCGCACCGAGGAGCCCTCGCCCGTGCCGACGTTGAAGACGTCGAACGGACGCTCGTCCACGTCGAGGTACTCGAGCGCGGCGAGGTGGGCCTGCGCGAGGTCGAGGACGTGGATGTAGTCCCGGATGCACGTGCCGTCCGGCGTCGGGTAGTCGTCCCCGAAGATCTTGGGCCGCTCGCCGCGCTCGAGGCGGTCGAGGACCATGGGCACGAGGTTGAGCACCGCGGGGTCGCCCAGGTCCGGCCAGCCCGCACCGGCGACGTTGAAGTAGCGCAGGGCGACGAACCGCAGCCCCCACGCGCGGCTCGCGGCCCGACCGAGCCACTCCCCGACCAGCTTCGTCTCGCCGTAGGGGTTGATCGGCTCGGCGTGCAGCTTCTCCTCGACCAGGGACACCGACGGCATGCCGTACGTCGCCGCCGACGACGAGAAGACGAGGCGGTCGACGCCGGCCGCCTGCATCGCGGTGACGAGGTTCGTGAAGCCCCCGACGTTCTGCTGGTAGTACCAGGCCGGCTTCTCGACCGACTCCCCCACCTG
This sequence comes from Cellulosimicrobium sp. AB352, assembly GCF_049538415.1. Taxonomy (NCBI): domain Bacteria; kingdom Bacillati; phylum Actinomycetota; class Actinomycetes; order Micrococcales; family Promicromonosporaceae; genus Cellulosimicrobium; species Cellulosimicrobium sp. AB352. The sequence continues at coordinate 43,250 of NZ_JBMVFX010000023.1, forward strand.
CTTGCGCGCCGCGAAGTGGACGACCGCGCGCACGTCGTGCTCGGTCATGGCGCGCGTGAGCACGTCCACGGCCTCGGGCGACGCGACGTCGACCTCGACGAGCACCGCGTCACCCACCCGGTCCGCGCGGCCCGTGCTCAGGTCGTCGACCACGACCACCTTCTCGCCGCGCTCCTGCAGGAGGCGCACCACGTGCGCGCCGATGTACCCGGCTCCGCCGGTCACGAGGATCGTCATGGCACCACCCTAGTGCGCGCGCCCCGCGCGGCGACGGGTCGCCCCCAGGGCGTCCGGTCGCGCGCCGCGGGGAGGCCCGACGGCGCCCTCAGGCGTGGCGGTGCGCCTCGCGGTCGCGCAGGGCCGCCGTCTCGAGCTGGAAGGTCGAGTGCTCGACGGAGACCGGGAAGTGGTGGGCGACGCACGTGCGCACGCGCTCGACGATCTCCAGCGCGTGCCCGTCGCGGAAGCACGCGTCGTCCACGACGACGTGCGCCGAGATGGTCGGGAGCCCCGTCGCGACCGTGGAGGCGTGCAGGTCGTGGACGTCCTCGACGTGGTCGAGCGAGAGGATGTGCCGCCGGACGTCGTCGAGGTCCAGGCCCTCGGGCGTGAACTCCATGAGGACGGCCGTCGCCTCGCGCAGGAGGCGGAACGCGCGCGGCACGATGAGGACGGCGATGAGCAGGCCGGCGATCGCGTCGGCCCGCTGGTAGCCCGTCGTGGCGATCACGACGGCGGCCACGATGACCCCGACGGAGCCCAGCGCGTCGTTGACCACCTCGAGGAACGCGGCCCGCAGGTTGAGGTTCGCGCGCCGCCCGGACGCCAGGACCGCGATGGCGACGAGGTTCCCCACGAGGCCGACGATCCCGAACACGAGCAGCTCGGAGGAGGGCACCTCGGGCGGCTCGAGCAGGCGCCGGACGCCCTCGACGGCGGCGTACGCGCCGACGGCGAGGAGCAGCGCCGCCTGCGCGAGGGCCGCGAGCACCTCGACACGACGGAAGCCCCACGTGCGGTGCTTGGTCGCCGGGCGCAGCGCGAGCGACGCCGCGACCAGCGCGACGGCCAGCCCGATCGCGTCGGTGAGCATGTGCGCCGTGTCCGTGAGGAGCGCCAGGCTCCCTGTGAGCACCGCGCCGACGGCCTGGGCCGCGAGGATCGTCGCGGTGATGCCGAACGCGACGGCGAGCCGCCTGCGGTGGTCGGGCGCGCCGAGGTCACCTGCGCCGTGGTCGTGACCCGCTCCCATCGATCCTCCATTCATCGGTGTTTACCGATGATATCGATGAACACCGATGTTTTCTAGGCGGGATGCACCGTGACACGCGTCACGCGCAGGGGTCAGGGGGCGAGGGCGACGTGCTCCGCGTCGGCGAGGAGGTGCGCGACCTCCGGGCGCACGAGGCGGTACCAGGACGACCGGCCCTCCCGCCGCACCGCGACGACCCCCACCTCGCGCAGCGTGGTGAGGTGCTCCGAGACGGTCGACTGCGCCAGCCCGAGCTCGCGCGTGAGGTCGACGACCCGGCGCTCCGAGCCCGTGAGCAGGTGCACGATCGCGAGACGGCGCGGCTCGGCGAGCGCGTGGAGCAGGCGCGCGACCGCCTCGTGGTCGTGCGCGCCGTCGTGCCGGGGGTCGCTCGCGGCGCTCGTCGTCACCCGCCGATCCTAGCGATCGGCAGCCCCGGACCGCCCGGGCTCAGCCCCAGCCGAGCTCGTGCAGCCGGTCGTCGTCGATGCCGAAGTGGTGCGCGATCTCGTGGACGACGGTCACCGCCACCTCCTCGACCACGTCCTCGCGCGTCTCGCAGATGGCGAGCGTCGGGTTCCGGAAGATCGTGATGCGGTCGGGCAGCGCGCCCGCCGCCCACATGTGGTCGCGCTCCGTGAGCGGCACCCCCTCGTAGAGCCCGAGCAGCTCGGGGTCGTCGTCGGGCGCGTCGTCCTCGACGAGCACCACGACGTTGTCCATCTGCACCGCCAGCTCCTCGGGGACGAGGTCCAGCCCGTCGCGCACGGCGTCCTCGAAGTCGGCCCGCGTCATCTCCACCACCCGCCCATCCTCCCCCGCGCGGGCGGCGGATCCGACGAGGAGCCCCCGGCGGCGCCGCTGTACACTGGCCGACGTTCCTGAGCCCCCATCGTCTAGCGGCCTAGGACCCCGCCCTTTCACGGCGGTAGCACGGGTTCGAATCCCGTTGGGGGTACGCGAGATCGCGTCGGAACCGGTGGTCACCGGCGGATTTACGGATCGGCTCACCGGTACGGTACGATCCTCTCGGTTCGAATGCGGGCCACCACACCACCAGGATCGCTGGTGAAAATCACCGGGTTCCCTGGTGCTAAGGTGTGTCTCGCGAAGAACAGCAAGGCCCTGTAGCGCAGTTGGTTAGCGCGCCGCCCTGTCACGGCGGAGGTCGCGGGTTCAAGTCCCGTCAGGGTCGCGTGAGGCGAAGAGCCCGGTCGGCATCGGCCGGCCGGGCTCTTCCCCCATGGCTCTGTAGCTCAGTTGGTAGAGCGTTCGACTGAAAATCGAAAGGTCACCGGATCGACGCCGGTCGGAGCCACCGAGAGACCCCCGCCCGGGATTCCGGACGGGGGTCTTCTGCGTCCCGGGCCCGCGCGGTGTCCCTCGCGCGACCCTCCTCGCCCCCGGGCACCGCGCGCACCCCCGGGGAAGTTGCGCGCCGACCCCGGTGCCGGTTGAGTGGTGGGGGATCACCTGCGGAAAGGCTGAGAGATGAGCGACTGGATCGACGGGCGCATCCCGCCCGAGGAGCAGAAGCCGACGGTCGGACAGCTCGTGGAGCGCTTGTCCGAGCAGGCGACCCGGCTCGTCCGCTCGGAGATCGCCCTCGCGAAGGCCGAGCTGACGACGAAGGCGAAGCACGCCGGCATCGGCATCGGCCTGCTCGTCGTCGGCGGCGTGCTAGTGCTGTACGGCCTGGGCTTCCTGCTGCACTCCGCCATGGAGGGCCTCGCGACCGCCATGCCGCTGTGGCTCGCGGCGCTGATCGTCGGCGGCGTCCTCGTGCTGGTCGCCGGTACGCTCGCGTTCGTCGGCGTCAAGCAGCTCCAGCGGGGCGTGCCGCCGACGCCGACCGGTGCGGTCGAGAGCATCAAGGAAGACGTCGCGACCATCAAGGAAGGACTGCGCCCGTGAGCGGAACCGGCGAGACCCCCGACCCCCAGCTCTCCCCGTCCCAGCTCGAGGACGAGATCGCGCGCACCCGCAAGGAGCTCGCGGGGACGATCGACGAGCTCACGACGCGGCTCGACCCGCGCGTCCAGGCCAAGGCCGCCGCGCAGCAGGCGAAGCAGGCGGCGAGCGACACCGGGGCGTTCCTCTCCGGCAACGGGCTGCCCGAGGAGGACCCGGACCGGTCCCGCAACGTCAAGCTGCTGCTGGGCGCCGCCGTCGTCGGTGTCGCGCTGGTGGCCGCGGCGATCCTCCGCCGCCGCTCGTAACGACCCCCTCGACGAACGCCGTCGACCCCGCGCCGGTGCTCCACCGGACGCGGGGTCGGCGGCGTTCCGGCGTGCGGGAAGGTTCGACGACGCGCGGGGCGTCCGGCACGCGGGAGGGTTCGGGGACGCGGGACGTCCGGCGTGCAGGAACGTCGCACGCGCGCAGGGCTGGGTGGCAGGGCCGGCGCCGACCGAGAACGTGCGTCGTGCCGGCGTCCGTTCGGGTGCGCGCCGCCACGTCGGCGTGCCGTGGGCCGTGGGCCGGGCACGACGCCGGGTCAGGACTTGTCGGTGCCGTCCGCGGGCTCGCTGGCGGCGCCGAGCAGGGCCCGGACCTCGGACTCGCGGTAGCGCCGGTGGCCACCGAGGGTGCGGATCGACGACAGCTTGCCCGCCTTCGCCCAGCGGGTGACGGTCTTGGGGTCGACGCGGAAAAGGCTGGCGACCTCGGCGGGCGTGAGCAGAACCTCGGACTCCCCGTGCATGGACATCACGACACCTCCTCCTGGTACGCGCTGGTCCGGCAGATACCCCGGATCACGACGACAGCACGACGCCAGTACCTTCCATTGTCGCAGCATGCGGATTTCGGGCGACTTGACGGACGGGTGAATTAGGCGCTCTATGGTCGGATCGGCCGGATAGGCGCTCCTGCGGCATACGAGAGCGTTGCCGCAGGTGGTCCGCAGGGGCCCTCCGCACCACCGGACCCGGCCCGGGCGAGGCCACGCGGTGGAGACTGTGTGACGGTAGGCACGTCCACGGCTCGACCAGGGTCTCTGAGTGGATGGAATAGGCCCTGAGCATGTACCGTTGGACCCTGAACAGACGAAACTACACCCCGGGGCCGCACGTCTGAGTACGTTGCCGCCCCGCTTCTACGTTGAGGGGGTCGGAGCCATGGGCCGCGGCCGTCAGAAGGCAAAGCAGACCAAGGTCGCTCGCGCGCTGAAGTACTACAGCCCCGAGACGAACTACAGTGCGCTCGAGCAGGAGCTCACGGGTCACAGCCGTACGGATGTCGTGACCGACTCGCGCTTCGGCGCCGAGCCGGACGACCTCGAGCGCTACGACCAGCGCTACAACGACTGGTCCGACGACCGCTGACGGTCGTCCGCGACACCCCCTCCGCCGTCTCGCACGGACGCACCTGACCTCGACGGCGCCGTCGCCTGCCCGCAGGCGGTGGCGCCGTCGTCGTGCGTCCACGACGGATCGCCCCACCGCGACGTCCAAGGGGCCACCATCACCGCGACGTCCACGACGGGTCGTCCCACCGCGGCGTCCTTGACGGATGGACCCGTCGCACCCGCGGGAGAGCAGCCCTGGCCGGGCCGACGCCGCGATCCGCGCGCCGACCCGACCGGGCGGTGCTCAGGAGCGGTAGTCCCCGACGAGGCGCACCGCGCCCGCCTGGACGCCCTTGGTGCCGGCGACCAGGTCGCCGTCGGCGAGGTCGCGGGCCGCGTCCGGGTCGAAGGCCTCGACCGTGCCGAGCACCCACGCGGGCACGCCGAGCGCGGCGGACCGCGCCAGGGCGGCGTCGACGCCGTCCGCGCCCACGACCGCGACCATCCCCACGCCGAGGTTGAGGGTGTTCTCGAGGTCGCCGCGCGGCACCCCGCCCAGCTCGCGCACGAGGCGGAAGACGGGCGGCACGTCCCAGCTCCCCCGGTCCACGACCCCGACGAGCCCTGCCGGGAGGACACGCGCGAGGTTCGCGGCCAGGCCGCCACCCGTGACGTGCGTGAACGCGTGGACCTGGGCCGCGTCGTCGGCGGCCAGAGCGAGGCAGTCGGTCGCGTAGACGCGCGTCGGGGTGAGCAGCTCCTCGCCGACGGTGCGGCCGAGCTCGTCGACGTGCCGCTCGAGGCCCCAGCCCGCGTGCTTCAGCACGGCGCGCACGAGCGAGTAGCCGTTCGAGTGGAGGCCCGACGACGCCATGGCGACGAGCACGTCGCCCTCGCGCACGCGTTCCGGGCCGAGCAGGGCGTCCGCCTCGACGACGCCCGTGGCCGCGCCCGCGACGTCGTACTCGTCCTCGCCGAGCAGGCCCGGGTGCTCGGCCGTCTCGCCGCCGACGAGCGCGGTGCCGGCGACCTCGCAGGCCGCGGCGATGCCCCGCACGATGCCCGCGATGCGCTCGGGCACGACCTTGCCGCACGCGATGTAGTCGGTCATGAACAGCGGCTTGGCGCCCACCACCACGATGTCGTCGACGACCATGCCGACGAGGTCGAAGCCGATCGTGTCGTGCACGTCGAGCGCCTGGGCGATCGCGACCTTGGTGCCGACGCCGTCGGTCGACGTCGCGAGCAGCGGACGGCGGTACGTCGCGACCTCGGAGAAGTCGTAGAGCCCGGCGAACCCGCCGACGCCGCCGAGGACCTGCGGCCCGTGGGTGCGGCGTACGGCGTCCTTCATGAGCTCGACGGCCTTGTCACCGGCCTCGGTGTCGACCCCCGCGGCGGCGTAGGTGAGGCCCGTGCGGGGCGAGTCGGCAGTCATGGTGTCGGCTCCAAAGGTGTCTCGCGGCGCGCGCGCCGGTGGTGCGTAGGGTGCGGGTCAGGGGTGCTGGAGGGCGCCGGCGCCGCCGGCGGTCACAGAGAGGCTGCGCAGCCCGTCCTCGGGCGCCCCGAGCGGGAGCTCGGCCTGCTCGAGGAGGTGCTTGCCGAGCTGGTCGTCCGGCGGCAGCTCGATGGGGTACTTGCCCGTGAAGCACGCCGTGCAGAGCTGGGACGACGGCTGCTCGGTCGCCGAGATCATGCCCTCGGTCGAGATGTAGCCGAGGCTGTCGGCACCGAGCGACTGGCCGATCTCGTGCGGCGAGAGGCCGTTCGCGATGAGCTCGGCGCGCGACGCGAAGTCGATGCCGTAGAAGCACGGCCACTTCACGGGCGGCGAGCTGATGCGCACGTGCACCTCGGCCGCGCCGGCCTCGCGCAGCATCCGCACGAGCGCGCGCTGCGTGTTGCCGCGCACGATCGAGTCGTCGACCACGACGAGCCGCTTGCCGCGGATCACGTCGCGCAGCGGGTTGAGCTTGAGCCGGATGCCGAGCTGGCGCAGCGTGTCCGACGGCTGGATGAACGTGCGGCCCACGTAGGCGTTCTTCGTGAGCCCCTGGCCGAACGGGATGCCCGACTCGGCGGCGTAGCCCACCGCGGCGGGCGTGCCGGACTCGGGGACCGGGATGACGAGGTCCGCCTCGACCGGGTGCTCGCGGGCGAGCTGGCGGCCCATCTCGACGCGCGCCGCGTGCACCGAGCGACCGTTGATGCTCGTGTCCGGGCGGGCCAGGTAGACGTACTCGAAGACGCAGCCCGCACGCTCGATGGGCGCGAACCGCTGCGAGCGCAGGCCCTCCGCGTCGATCGCGATGAGCTCGCCGGGCTCGACCTCGCGCACGAAGGACGCGCCCACGATGTCCAGAGCCGGCGTCTCGCTCGCGACGACCCAGCCGCGCTCGAGGCGGCCGAGCACGAGCGGGCGCACGCCCTGCGGGTCGCGCGCGGCGTACAGCGTGCGCTCGTCCATGAAGACGAGCGAGAACGCACCGCGCAGGCGCGGGAGCACCTCGAGCGCCGTCGCCTCCAGCGTGTGGTCGGCGTCGCCCGCGAGCAGGGCGGTGACGAGCGCGGTGTCCGTCGTGTTGCCGCGCGCGAGCTCGCCGCGGCGCTGGCTCCCGTAGCGCTCGGCGACGAGGTTGACGAGCTCGGCGGAGTTCGTGAGGTTGCCGTTGTGCCCGAGGGCCACGGTCCCGGACGCGGTGGCGCCGAGAGTCGGCTGCGCGTTCTCCCACGTCACGCCGCCCGTGGTCGAGTACCGGCAGTGCCCGACGGCGATGTGCCCCGTCAGGGCGTTGAGGGCCGTCTCGTCGAAGACCTGGGAGACGAGGCCCATGTCCTTGTAGACGAGGATCTGCTCGCCGTTGCTCGTCGCGATGCCCGCCGACTCCTGACCGCGGTGCTGCAGCGCGTAGAGCCCGAAGTAGGCGAGCTTGGCGACCTCCTCGCCGGGCGCCCAGACACCGAAGACGCCGCAGGCGTCCTGGGGGCCTTTCTCGCCGGGCATGAGGTCGTGGTTGAGAAGTCCATCTCCGCGGGGGGCCACGTACCTCAGTGTCCCACAGCGCGCGGGCGAGGACGGAAGCGGACGACCAGGCGGACGGCCCCCGCCGTCGTTCACGGTGGCGTTACGTCGTCCCACCTGTCGGTCGGGGGTTTCGCTGCGTGGGAACGCCGCGCTTGAATCTCGACTTACCCGACCGCAGGGGTCCAGTATGGCCGCCGCGTCGGGCCCGTTCCACCACCGCTCCCGCTCCCCGGGACCCCGACGAAGGACGACACCATGCGACGCCTCCGGACGACGATCACCCTCGCGGCTGCCGCGGCAGCCACCGCCCTGGTCCTCACCGCCTGCGCGCCGACCGCCGTCGACGGGTCGGGCGGGGGCGACGCGAGCGGCGACGGGGGCTCCGACGTCGAGCCCACGACGCTCTCGCTCGTCGGCTTCGCCGTGCCGAAGGCGGGCAACGACGCGGCGCAGGAGCTGTGGGGCGAGACCGAGGACGGCCAGGGCGTGACCTGGGAGACGTCGTACGGCGCGTCCGGCGACCAGAGCCGCGCGGTGGCCGACGGGCTGGAGGCCGACTACGTGCACTTCTCGCTCGAGGGCGACGTGACGCGCCTCGTCGACGCGGGCCTCGTCGCCGAGGACTGGAACGCGGGCGAGAACCAGGGCATCGTCAGCCAGTCCGTCGTCGTGCTCGTGGTGCGCGAGGGCAACCCGAAGAACATCCAGAGCTGGGAGGACATCGTCCAGCCCGGGGTCGAGATCGTCACCCCGAACCCCGGCTCGTCGGGCTCGGCCCGCTGGAACATCCTCGCCGGGTGGGGCAGCGTCATCGCGAACGGCGGCTCGGAGGAGGACGCGACCGAGTACCTGCGGAAGTTCTTCACCAACGCGGTGGCGCTGCCCGGCAGCGGCCGCGACGCGACGACGGCGTTCACGTCCGGCACCGGCGACGTCCTGCTCTCCTACGAGAACGAGGCGATCCTCGCGCGGCAGAACGGCGAGACGTTCGACTACGTGGTCCCCGACCAGACGCTCCTCATCGAGAACCCCGCCGCGGTGACGGTCGACGCCGACCCCAAGGCGCAGAGCTACCTCGACTTCGTCCTCACGCCCGAGGGCCAGGAGGCGTTCGCGCACGTGGGCTTCCGCCCCCTGACCGGGGACGTCGACTTCGAGGTCGAGGGCGCCAACGACCCGAGCGACCCGTTCCCCACCGTCCCGACGCTCCTCACCATCGCCGACGACTTCGGCGGCTGGTCGGCGACCAACGACAAGTTCTTCGGCGACGAGGGCCTCGTGACCAAGATCCAGGCCGAGACCGGGAAGCAGTGACCCGTGTCCTCGACCCTCGCCGAACGACCAGGCCGGGCGGCGCGCGAGCGCCGCCCGGCCTCGGCCGCGCCTCCCGGCCGCACGCGCCGTCGGGCGCCCAACGGCCCCTACCGACTCACGGCGACCTCGGGCCTCGGGCTCGGCGTCGCGCTCGTGTGGTTCTCGGCGCTCGCCCTCGTCCCGCTGATCGCGGTGCTCGTCGAGACGTCCGTCGGCGGCTGGCCGGCCTTCGTCGCCGCCGTGACGCAGCCGCAGACCGCCGCGGCGCTGACCCTCACGGTCACGCAGGCGCTCGCCGTGACCGCCGTCAACGTCGTCATGGGCACGCTCATCGCGTGGGTCCTCGTGCGCGACCGGTTCCCCGGCAAGCGGCTCCTCGAGGTGCTCATCGACATCCCGTTCGCGCTCCCCACGATCGTCGCCGGCCTCGTGCTGCTCGCGCTGTACGGGCCGTCGGGGCCGCTGGGGATCGACGTCGCGAACACGCGCGCCGCCGTCTTCCTCGCGTTCCTGTTCGTCACGCTGCCCTTCGTGGTGCGCAGCGTGCAGCCCGTGCTCGCCGAGCTCGACCGGGACGTCGAGGAGGCCGCCGCGTCGCTCGGCGCGACGCGGGCCACGACCTTCCGCCGCGTCGTCCTCCCGGCCCTCGCGCCCGCGATCACTGCTGGCGCCGCGCTGTCGTTCGCGCGCGCGATCAGCGAGTACGGCGCGCTCGTGCTGCTCTCCGGGAACCTGCCCATGCGCACCGAGGTGGGCTCCGTGCGCATCCTCAGCTACCTGGAGAACGGCCAGCCGGAGCAGGCGGCGGCCGTCGCGTCGGTGCTCCTCCTCGTCTCGCTGCTCGTCATCGCGACGATCCAGCTCCTCCAGCGCAGGGTGGCCCGCCGTGGATAGCTCCCCCTGGGTGCGCCGCACGCTGCGCGCCGTCGTGGTCGTCTACCTGGTGCTGCTCGTCGGGTGGCCGGTCTCGCTCGTCGTGCGCGGCGCGTTCGCGGACGGGCTCGAGACGTTCCAGCGGGCTCTCGCCGACCCGTCCGTCGTCTTCGCCCTCCAGCTCACCGCCGCCGTCGCGGTGCAGGTCGTGCTGATCAACACCGTGTTCGGCGTCGGCATCTCGATGCTCATCGTCCGGTACGACTTCCCGGGCAAGGCGCTCCTCAACGCCCTGCTCGACCTCCCGCTGTCCGTCTCCCCGATCGTCGTCGGGCTCTCGCTCGTCCTCGTGTACGGGAAGAACGGCTGGTTCGGCGGCGCCCTCGAGGACGCCGGGCTCCAGGTGATCTTCGCGCCGCCGGGCATCGTCCTCGCCACCGCGTTCGTGTGCCTCCCGCTCGTCATCCGCGAGGTCGTGCCGGTCCTCACGGAGCTCGGCACCGACGAGGAGCTCGCCGCCACGAGCCTCGGGGCGAGCCGCCTCCAGACGTTCCGGCGCATCACCCTGCCGGCGATCCGGTGGGCCGTCGTCTACGGGGTCGTGCTCACCCTCGCGCGCGCCCTCGGCGAGTTCGGCGCGGTCAAGGTCGTCTCCGGCAACTTCGAGGGCCGCACGCAGACGTCCACGCTGCTCGTCGAGCAGCGGTACCAGGACTTCGAGCAGGGCACCGCCTACGCCGTCGCGTTCCTCCTCGCGTCGGTGTCCGTCGCGTGCATCGTCGCCGTGACGTTCCTGCGCTCCGACGACGCCGCCGGCCCCCGCCCCCGCCGCTCCCCCCGCACCGTCAGGTCCACCCGCACCGCCGCCCCCACGGAGGCCGACGCATGAGCATCGAGATCCGCAACGTCCGCAAGACCTTCGGCGACTTCGTCGCGCTCGACGACGTCTCCGTCTCCGTGCCGACCGGCCGCCTCACGGCCCTGCTCGGCCCGAGCGGCGGCGGCAAGTCCACGCTGCTGCGCGTCGTCGCCGGGCTCGAGGTGCCGGACTCCGGCCAGGTCGAGCTCGAGGGCCGCGACGCCACGAACCTGCCCGCGCGCCGCCGCAACGTGGGCTTCGTCTTCCAGCACTACGCGGCCTTCAAGCACCTGAGCGTCGCGCGGAACGTCGCGTTCGGGCTCGAGATCCGCCGCACGCCGAAGGCCGAGATCGCCGAGCGCGTCGACGAGCTCCTGCGGCTCGTGCACCTCGAGAGCTTCGCGCACCGGCTGCCGTCGCAGCTCTCCGGCGGGCAGCGCCAGCGCATGGCGCTCGCCCGCGCACTCGCGATCCGCCCGAGCGTCCTCCTGCTCGACGAGCCGTTCGGCGCGCTCGACGCGAAGGTCCGCAAGGAGCTGCGCGACTGGCTGCGCCGCCTGCACGACGAGATCCCCGTGACCACGGTGTTCGTCACGCACGACCAGGAGGAGGCGCTCGAGGTCGCGGACGAGATCGTCGTCGTCAACGAGGGCCGCATCGAGCAGGTCGGCACGCCCGACGACCTCTACGACCGCCCCGCGAACGACTTCGTCATGGGCTTCCTCGGGCCGGTGACCCGCCTCGGCGGCGTCCTCGTCCGCCCGCACGACGTGCACGTCGAGGTCCTGCCCGACGGCGGGGCGGGCCTCGACCCGTCGGCACACCGGGGCGTCGCGATCGGGGACACGGCGGACGCGGCGGGCGTGACCGGCGTCGTCACGCGCACGACGCGCGTGGGGTTCGAGGTGCGCGCGGAGGTGACCGCGGGCGACGAGGTGGTGTCCGTCGTCGTGACCCGCGCGGAGGCGCGGACGCTGGGCCTGGCGCCCGGCGTGGCGGTGCGGCTCTCCCCCGCCGCCGGCGCCCCGACCGGTACGGCCTCCGAGCCGGCGGACCGGCGCGTGGCCGAGCCGCTCGTCGGCTGAGCGGTCAGCGGCGCCCGCGCAGGCTGCGGCGGTCGGCGACGACGGCCCACACGCCCGCGACCGCGGCGCCGAGCGCCGCGCACGTCACGAGGATGACCGTGAAGTAGACGCCGGGCTTGAAGACCGGCGCCGCGGCGGGCGACTGGAGCCACGCGCCACCGATGCCCAGGCCGAGGACCGTGCCCAGGAGGATGCCGACCGTGAAGAACGCGCGGTAGCGGGGGGCGCGGCGGACGGTCGCCGGGTCGACCACGGACTCGATCTCGACCTCCTCGCCACCGGCGGAGGCGGTGTCGTCGGACGCCGCGCCGGGCGTCTCGTCCGCCCTCGTCCCCGGCCCGGCGGCCTCGGACTCAGCGGCCCCGGGCTCGGCGGCCTCGGACCCGGCCTCGGGGCGCGCGGCGTCGGGCACGACGGCGTCGGGCGCGGCGGACGGGTCGGGGGCCGTGCCGTCGGGCACGCGGGACTGCTCGGAGCTCACGAGCACGACCCTACCCGCGCTTCCTGGGACTCCCCGCAGAGTCCTCGCCCCGGACGCACCGCGACCCGGGCCCGTCGGACGGGACCCGGGTCGCGGGACGTGGCGTCGCCTCCTCGGCGGCGCCGCACGGCGTCAGGCAGGCGTCAGCCGCAGGTCTGACCCTCGAAGGGGATCTTGTACTCCTGCGTCACGCCGTCGAGCGTCGCGGTCACGGTGACCGTCCCGCCCTCGACCGACGTGGCCCGGGTGTTGAACGACTGGTAGGCGTTCTTGCCCGGCTGGAGGTTCGGGAACCGCTTGGAGCCGTAGGGCGTCTCGAGGACGACCTCGACCGGCGCGTCCTCGCCATTGGTGGCGCGGACCGCGAGGTGGACGAACTTGCCCGTGCAGCGCGCGGTGGCCTCGAGGTTCACGAGCTCCACCGTCGGGGCCGCGGCCTCGACCGTGACCGGGATGCGCGCCGTCGTGCCGCTCGGCGACGCGACGACCCACAGGTCGTACTCGCCCGCCGCGGCGTCGGCCGGGACCGTCGCCGTCAGGGTCGCCGCCCCGCCCGTCACCGTGGCGGTGCCCGCCGGGGTGCCCGGGGCCGCCGGGTCGAACGTGGCGTCCGCCGCGACGAGGTACCCGTCCACCGACGTGTTCGCCGGCGACCCGAGCGACGTGAGGTCGAGGCCCGAGAGCCCCACGCTCACGTCGGAGCCCGCCGTCACGGTGCCGGGCAGCTCGTCGACGACCACGCGCGACCGGTCGAACGACGGCGACACCGGCGAGCTCTGCTGCAGGTACGCGATCCACGCGTCCCGGTCGACCAGACCGGAGTCGCGCGGGTCGGTGCCGTCCGTGAACACGCGGAAGTTGTCGCCCCCGGTGGCCAGGAACGAGAACGTCGCGACGCGGTACTCGCCGTCGGGGTCGATCGGCTCGCCGTCGATCGTCACGGACGAGACGTTGCTCCCCGGCGCCGCGTTCGGGTCGGCGGTGCTCGCCGTCCACGACACGTTGTCCGAGAGGCCCAGGGCGAGGTACGGGCGCGACGGGCGGTTGCCGTTCGCGTCCGTCTGCCACTGCTGCTCGAGCATCTCGACGACCTGCTCGCCCGTGAGGGTCACGGTCCACAGGTTGTTGACGAACGGCAGGACCGCGTTGGCCTCGGCGTACGTGATGACGCCGTCGTCGCCGTGCAGGAGCTCGGCGCGCAGCCCGCCCGGGTTGACGACGCCGATGTCCGCGCCGCCGCGCGCCGGGTCGGAGAGCGTCGCGAGGAGCGAGTCCGCGACGAGGTTGCCGAGCGTCGACTCCGAGGCGCGGTCGTCACGCCCGGACGTCGGGTCCGGGCCGGGGCCCACGTACGTCCCGCCGGGACCCGTGTACGCGCCGCCCGCGAACGCGGTCGTGATGTCCGCGGTGACCTCGCCGATCGGGGTCGCGCCGATGATCTCGGCCTGCTGGAGCGCCGCGTCGACGATCGTCTTGACCTCCGCGACGCGCGGGTACGTCGCGACCAGGGTCGCGTCCTCCGTCTTCGTGCGGGCCACGTTCTGCGCCGTGTACGCCGTGACCTCGTGGGTCGCGGTGTCCACGGTGAGCGACACGTGCCCGATGAACTCGCCGTAGTTGCCGGTCTGGACGATCGGGCGGGTCTTGCCCGGGGCGCCCGGGACGGGCGCGTCCCACGCGTACTGCTTGTGGGTGTGGCCCGTGAAGATCGCCGCGACGCGCGCGTCGGTCTCGTCGACGATGTCCGCGAAGGCGCCGCCCGCGGCGACCTCCTCCTCGAGCGTCGCGCCGTCGGGCGTGCCCGCGGACGCGCCCTCGTGGACGAGGCCCACGACGACGTCCGCCTCGCCGTTCGCCGGGTCGCCGTCCTGGAGCTGGGCGGTGACGCGGTTGAGCGCCTCGACGGGATCGCCGAACTCGACGTCGGCGATGCCCGACGGCGTGACCAGCGTCGGGGTCTCCTCCGTCACGACGCCGACGAAGCCGACGTCGAGGCCGTCGATCTCGACGACCTGGTACTCCGGCAGCGCCGGGTTCGTCGTGCCCTTGTCGTAGACGTTCGCGCCCAGGTAGGCCCAGTCGGCCTCGTCGGTGACCCGACCCGTGAGGTCGTCCACGCCCTGGTCGAACTCGTGGTTGCCCACCGCGGACGCCGCGAGGTCGAGCGCGTTCAGCACGTCGATCGTCGGCTGGTCCTCCTGGAGCGCCGACGCGAACAGCGAGGCGCCGATGTTGTCGCCCGCCGAGACGAAAGCCGTCCCGTCGGGGTTCGCCGCGCGCAGCTGCTCGATCGTGCCCGCGAACTTCACCGTGTTGGCGTCGATGCGACCGTGGAAGTCGTTGATCGCCAGCAGGTCGAGCTGCGTGGTGCCGGGCTCGGTGGCGCCGAGCTGGAGGCCCACGAGGACGGGGTCGTGGTCGGACGACCGGAACGGCGTCGTGTCGTAGAGGATCGACGCGTTGTAGTTGTACCGGCTGTACTCGTTGGCGATCGGCTCGACCGAGTTGATGTTCCACACGTCGGTGCCGGTGACGGCGTCCGCCGCGGCCGACGACGCGAACACGTGGTCGAGCGACCCGACGTACCCGTCGAACAGGTAGGTGTGCTCGCCCGTCGACGCACCGAGGTCGGTGTAGCCGGCGTCCTTGAGCACCTGCAGCGGGTCCTCCTGCTCGTAGGAGTTGAAGTCGCCCGCGAGCAGGACCTTGTCCGTCCCGGCGTCGGCCGCGACGTCCTCGGCGAAGGCGACGAGCGCCGTCGCCTGGCCCACGCGCGCCTTGTTGTACGCGCCCTGGCCGTCGCCGGTGTCCTTCTGGTCCGCGGGCGCGGAGTCGCTGCCGCCCTTCGACTTGAGGTGGTTCGCGACGACGAGCACGTCGTCGCTCGCCGCGTCGTCACCCTCGGTGATCCCGCCCGCGGGCTGGAACACCTGGGCGAGCGGCTCGCGCGCGTTCGAGAACGCCGGGTCGTCGAGCAGGATCACGGAGTCGCCGACCGGCTCGGCCTCGGCCACCTGGTAGATGTACGCGAGGCGGATGACGTCCTCGTCCGTCGGCACCGTGGCCGGGGACGGGACGAACGCCCACTCCTCGGCACCCGCGGCCGCGTTGAGCGCGTCCACGAGGTCCGACAGCGCCTGGTCGCGGTCCTTGCCGAACGGCTCGGAGTTCTCGATCTCCATGAGCGCGACGACGTCCGCGTCGAGGGCGTCGATCGCCGCGACGATCTTCGTCTGCTGCCGCTCGAGGTTCGCGGCGTCCGCCGCGCCGCGCGCGTCGCAGCCCGTGCGGACCGTGATCGGGTTCCCCGCGCGGTCCGTGTAGAACTGGCAGCCCGCGACCTGGTCGCCCGTGGTCGTGAAGTAGTTGAGCACGTTGAACGTCGCGACGGAGAGGTCGCCCCCGACCTCGGCCGGAGCGTCCTCCCGCGTGTTCTCGAACGTGACCGGCTGCACCGTGGCGGCGTTGCCGCCGTCGCCCGCGGTGAGCTGCGTGCGCGGCTGGAACGTCCAGGCGTCGAACCGGTAGTCGAGGATGACCGGCGTCGTGAACGACACGGCCGCACCCACGCGCGCCGGTGCCCCGCCCGTGAGGTACGGGAGCGGGACGCCCTTGTTCGCCGTGTTGTTGAAGTTCGTGGTGGCGCCGTCGTCGAGCACCACGGCCCGCGCCGCACGGTCCGCGACGGCGGCCGCCGCCTCCGCGCTGCCCGGCCGCCCGGCCGACGTCGGCTGGACGAACGGGTCCGTCCCCGCCGCGAGCACGAACGACCCGTAGTAGTTCGTGTCGTAGTTGTCCGCGACGACGTAGTCACCGGCGGGCTGCACGAGCATGCCCTCGAGGACCTCGCGCTCGGCGTCGGTCGCCGGGAACGCGACGTTCGCGGGCTTGACGTCCTGTGCCGCCTCGTCGAGCACGGTCCAGCCGCCCGCCGCGGGCGTGATCTGGGTCAGCGTGAAGTACTCGGACACCGCCCCCGTCACCTCGACGTGGTCGCCGACCGCCACCGCGGCCGCGCCCGCCTTCGAGTAGACGAAGATCGCGTCCGACGCCGTGTGCGACGCGTCGAGGTCGCCGCCTGTGCCCTCGGTCTGCAGGTAGAAGCCGTCGTATCCGCCCGTGGGGTACGTCGCGGTGACGACGCCGCGCGTGGTGACCGTCTGCCCGACGAGCGGGCTCGCCGCCCCCGTGCCCTGGATCTCCGCGATCGGGACGACCTCGCCCGGCTCGGGGCCCGGGCCGCCGCCGTCGTCACCGCTGTTCTGCGGCGTCACGGCGCTGGAGAGCGTGAGGTCCTTGCTGTTGTCGTCCGTGTCGGCGTACCCGGTCCGGTTGATCGAGGCAGGCACGTTGTTGGCGGACGGCGCAGGGCCCACGGCCGTCTCGAACGTGTTCGAGGTGCCGTACCCGATGAGGTCGACGACGTTCGCGGCGCCCGCGGCGTTCCCTGCCGGCAGCGTCACCGGAGAGGTCGACCGCACGAGCGCCAGGGTGCCCGTCGTGCCCGACGGGTTGAGACCGCCCGTCGCGTCGGGCGTGGGCAGCGCGGCGCCGTTCGAGCCGTTCGACCCGCCCTGCACCAGGTAGTAGCCCCCGGGGGCGACCGAGCCGGTCAGCGCGGTCACGCCCGTGAAGGCGCCCGTGCTCGTCGCCGAGCGGTACTGCAGCGACATCCCGGAGAGGTCGATCGCCGCCTGCGTGGGGTTGTACAGCTCGACGAACTTGTGGGTGTACGGGGCGTTGGCGCTGCCGCCGCTCAGGTAGGCCTCGTTGATGACGAGGCCCGATCCGTCGGGCGCCGCGCTCGCGGCGGTGGCCGCCGCGACGGAGAACGGCACGGCGAGGGCCACGGTCAACGTGCCCGCCACCACCCTCCGTCGCCGCAGGTGCTGGTGGTCGGTCACGCTGACTCCTTCATCTCGTGCGGACGGCCGGGCAGCAGCTCGCGCGTTCCCGTGGGTCGGGGACGAACCTCGGACGGGGCGACACCCTGCCTCCGCGGGACATCGCACCTCACCTGGATGAACGTGCGGTTGCTGCCGTGTCACCGCCACGAGAACGCCAGCGCACGTCGTCGTGCCGCGAGCGCCCGCGCGGACGGCGGCCGGTCATCCTGGGACGCTAGTCCCCCGCCCGGCGCTCCGCCAGACCTGACGCGGAGAACGTTACCCACCGGTAACACGCTCGCCGCCCGCGAGCAGGTGCCGAGGTCCCCGCCGGAGCGGTCAGCGTGGCCGGGCCGCCTGGAGCGGCAGCAGGAAGGAGATGTCGGAGCGCTCGCCCGACGCGCGGACCCGCCCGTCCGCGACGGCGTCGGCCCAGGCGACCGCCCCCGTCACGAGGCCCAGCCACGTCTGCGGGTCCGTCTCGACGACGTTCGGCGGCGTCCCGCGCGTGTGCCGCGGGCCCTCGACCGCCTGGACGGCCCCCGCGGGCGGCACGCGTACCTCGACCGTGTGCCCGGGCGCGACGTCGGCGAGCTCCTCGAGCGTGAACCGCACGGCCGTCGTCACGGCGCGGCGGTCGGTGGGGTCGTCGCGCCACGTCGCCAGGGCGAGGCGGCCGGCGGCGGGGTCGGTACGGCGTCGGGCAGGCACGAGGACCAGCCTAGGCCGCGCGGCCCGGCGTCAGCCGACGGTGAACCGGACGCGGCGCCCGGGCACCGACGCCTCGCGCAGCGTGGCGCGGACCGGGTCGCCGAGCGGGAGGTCCGTCCCCTCGACGGGGGCGCGCACCGCGGGGTCGGCGAGGACCACCTGGCCGCGCCGTGCCCCGCCCGCCTCGTCGGCGTCCTCGCGCTCGAGGCGGCGGGCGCGCTCGCGGTCGTCCTCGACGTCGACCACGACGCCGTCGAACTCCTCGCCCTCGCGACCGGTGAGCAGCGCGGCCTCGACGACGTCGACGATCGCGCGCTCGTACGCGCTCGCGCGCTGGCCCGTGCGGGCCATCGTGCGCGGCAGGCCGGGCAGGGCGTCGAGCACCCACCGCGGCACGTCCTCCCCCGCGCACAGCGCGAGGCACACCTCGGTGCCGTAGCGGTCCACGAGCCGGCGCAGGGGCGCGGTGACGTGCGCGTACTCCGCGCCGATCGCGGCGTGCGCCGCATCGTCGGGCACGCCGGGCTCCTGGCCCGTGCCACCGAACGCCTCGTACGACGCGCCCCGGAACAGCGACGTCGCCTCGTTGAGGAACGCGGCGTGGCGCGAGACGCGCGAGTCGAGCGTCGGGACGAGCTCGGCGTACGGCGTCTCGCGCGGCCAGTCGATGCCGAGCGCGCGGGCCGTGCGGCGCAGGCGCGCGAGGTCGCGCGGGTCGGCCTCCGGCAGCGCGCGGAAGACGCCGACGCCGCCCGCGCGCATGATCCGCGCCGCCGCGATGCCCGTGAGCAGCGACACCTGCGCGTTCCAGGCCTCCGCCGGGAGGGTCGAGCGGAACTCGAGGCCGAACGAGCCGTCGTCGCGCGTGACGATCTCCTGCTCCGGGACCTCGAGCGACACGCCGCCGCGCTCGCGCTCGCGCGCGAGCCGCAGCTCGCCCACCTCGCGGAGCAGGAGGAGCGCGTCCCCGGGGCCACCGGCCTCGATCCGGGCCTGCGCCTCGTCGTAGGTGAGGCGCTGCGTCGAGCGCACGACGGCGCGCCGCACCGTCGCGTCGAGGACCTCGCCGCGGGCGTCGAGCACGACGCGCCACGCCGCGGCCGGGCGGTCCTCGCCCGGCAGGAGGCTCGCCGCGCCCTCGGACAGCACGGCCGGGTGCAGCGGGGTGCGGCCGTCGGGCGCGTAGAGGGTCGTGCCGCGCTCGTGGACCTCGGCGTCGATCGCGCCGCCCGGCACGACGAACGCGCCGACGTCGGCGATCGCGTAGTGCACGACGAACGCGGCGCCCGCCGGGTCGCCCGGTGCTCCCCCGGCCCGCTCGAGGTGCAGCGCCTGGTCGAGGTCCATCGAGCCCGGCGGGTCGATCGTGACGAACGGGACGTCGCGCAGGTCGACGCGTCCCGGACCGGGCACCGCGCGGTCCTCGCGCACGACCTCCTCGGCCTCGGCGAGCACCCCGTCCGGGAAGCTCTCCGGTACCTCCATCTCGCGGCGCAGCGCCGCGAGCGCGTCGGTGACGAGGGCGGTGGTGCTCGGGGCGGAGGGCTCGGGTCGCGCGAGGCGCAGGTGACGGGCGGGCACGAGCCCGACCCTACCCACCCGTCGCCGGGCACGTCCTGCGTGGCAGGACGGACGACGACGGACGGGGCGAGCGCGCGGGCCAGGGCGTCCGACTGACCTGGCCCGCGCGACGCGCACGCGTCACCACCGACGCGTGCCGCCGGGCAACCCCCGCTGCCCGGACGACGAGGGGACGGGCGACGCCCGTCTCACATGCCGCGCGTGCCGAAGCGGTCGCGGGCGACGGCGTCGCCCCCGCCCGCCGCGGCCGCGGCGAGCTCGCGGCGCACCTCCTCGCGGAGGCGGCCGTGGTTCTGCGGCTCCGGTGCCGCCCCGAGGAGCAGCTTCGTGTACTCGTGCTGCGGGTCGAGGATGACCTGGTCCGACGGCCCGCGCTCGACGACGTTCCCGCGGAACATCACGAGGATCTCGTCGCTGAAGTGACGCGCCGTCGCGAGGTCGTGCGTGATGTAGAGGACGCCGAGGTTCTCCTCGCGCTGCAGTCGCGCCAGCAGGTTGAGCACCCCGAGCCGGATCGACACGTCGAGCATCGACACGGGCTCGTCCGCGACGAGGAACCGGGAGCCGGGCGCGAGCGCTCGGGCGATCGCGACGCGCTGGCGCTGACCGCCCGACATCTCGTGCGGACGCTTCTCCGCGAACGTCCCCGGGGGCGTGAGGTTCACGCGGGTGAGGAGCTCGTCGACGGCCGCGTCGAGCTCGGCGGCCGTCTTCGCGAGCCCGTGGATCCGCAGCGGCCGCTCCAGGTGGTGGCGGATCGAGTGGAACGGGTTGAGCGACGCGAACGGGTCCTGGAACACCATCTGGACGTCGTGCCGGTACTCGGCCAGGCCACGGCCACGTCGGGCGGACGGGACGCCGTCGAGCAGGATGTCACCGGACGTCGGCGTCTCGAGCTTCGCGATCATCCGCGCGACGGTCGACTTCCCGGAGCCCGACTCACCCACGATGGCGATCGTCTTGCCCGGCTCGAGCGTGAACGACACGTCGTTCACCGCGCGCAGCCGCGACCGCTTCCACCCGTTGCGGATGACGAAGTCCTTGGTGAGGTTCCGGATCTCGAGCGTGCCCATCAGGCCACCCCTCCCGTGCTGTCGGCGGTGTCCTCGCCGGACCGGACGAACCCGCCCCGGTCGCCCGTCAGGCTCGGGAACGACCCGAGCAGGCGGCGCGTGTACTCGTGCGCGGGCGCGTTGTAGATCTCCTCGGCCGTGTTGAGCTCGACGATCTCGCCGCGGAGCATGACCGCGATCCGGTCGCTGATCTCCAGCAGCAGCGGCAGGTCGTGCGTGATGAAGACGACGGCGAAGTCGAACTGCTCGCGCAGCCGCATGATCTCGCGCAGGATGCCGCGCTGGACGACGACGTCGAGCGCCGTCGTCGGCTCGTCCATGATCATGACCTGCGGCTGGAGCGCGAGGGCCATCGCGATCATGACGCGCTGGCGCATGCCGCCGGAGAGCTCGTGCGCGTAGCTGTCGAGCCGGTTCGGGTCGACGCCGACGAGCTCCAGCAGCTCACGGCTGCGCTCGAGCTTGTCCTTCGCGGACATCCCCGGGCGGTGCGTCGCGAAGACGTCGAACAGCTGGGCCTTGATGCTGATCACGGGGTTGAGGGAGTTCATCGCCCCCTGGAAGACCATCGAGACCTTGTCCCAGCGGAACGCCCGCAGCGAGTCCCCGGACAGGGCGGCGACGTCGATGTCGTCGCCGTCCTTGTCGTGGAGGACGATCTCCCCGCTCGTGCGCAGCGCCGGCGGCTTGAGGAGCTGGTTGAGCCCGTACGCGAGGGTCGTCTTGCCGCAGCCGGACTCGCCCGCGAGGCCGAGGATCTCGCCCCGGTGCAGGGTCAGGGACACGTCCTTCACGGCCTGCACGACCGGGTTCACCTGGTACTCGATCGAGACGTTCCGCGCCGTGAGCACCGGGATCGCGCCGGGCGGGGCCCCGAAGTCGCCCGCGGCCTTCGCGGTGAGGGTCGGTGTGCTCATGACTGGACCTTCTCGTCGTCTCGGGCCGGGGTGCTCGCCGGGCCGTCTGCCGTGGCGGCAGCGCCGGCGGCCGGCGCGGTCGCCGCCGCACGCTTCGCGCGCTGCTTGCGGGCGAGCCGGACGTTCTTGACCGCGGCGGGCGCCGTCCGGAGCCTCGGGTTGATGATCTCGTCGATGCTGAAGTTGATGAGCGCGAGCCCGCACCCGAACAGCGCGATGAGGAGGCCCGGCGGCACGAACCACCACCAGCGTCCGTAGGCCATCGCGTTCTGCGTGCTGGCCTCGTTGAGGATCGTGCCCCAGGTGACCGACCCCGACGGCCCGAGGCCGAGGTACGAGAGACCGGCCTCGCTGAGGATCGCGAGCAGCACGGCACCCAGGAAGTTCGCGGTGAGGAGCGGCAGGAGGTTCGGCAGGATCTCGACGAGGATGATGCGCGGCGCCTTCTCGCCCGCGACCTTGGCCGCGTAGACGTAGTCACGGCTCCGCAGCGACCGGGCCTGCGCCCGCAGCACGATCGCCGCGCCCGCCCAGCCGGTGATGCCGAGGATCAGGGCGACGAGAAAGAGCGAGCGCGACTCCAGGTAGGCCGAGATCACGATGATCAGGGGAAGCCCGGGGATCACGAGCATGATGTTCGTGACGAAGGACAGGATCTCGTTCGTCCAGCCCCCGACGTAGCCGGCGAGGATGCCGAACAGGAGCGAGAGGACCATCGCGATCACGCCCGCGAGGAGGCCGACCGTCAGCGAACCGAGGCCTCCGTGCGCGACCTGCGCGAAGATGTCGACGCCGATGTTGTTCGTGCCGAGCAGGTGCTCGGTGCTCGGCGGCAGGTACGCCGGGTTCGACGTCGCCCGCGGGCTCTGGCTGAACAGCGGCGTCACGACGGAGAAGAGCACGATCCCGAGCGTCAGCACGAGGCCGACGACGAGCTTGCCCGAGCGGCGCGGGAGCATCGCCCGGATGCCGCGCTTCGGCGCGGAGCTCTTCGGGACGGGCTCGCCCGCGACGACGGCCTCGGGCGGGGCGATGGGCACGTCCGGCACGATGCCGGCGGTCCGGTTCTCGGGCGGCAGGCCGTCCACCACCACGGAGGCGGCGGGCGCGGCGTCCGCCGCAGGCGTCACGGTCTCGGCGTCACGGGTGGGGTCAGCCATTGTTCCGCGTCCTCGGGTCGATGATGCCGTTGATCAGGTCCATGAGGAAGTTCGCCGCGAGCACCACCACGGTGATCACGAGGAAGGCGCCCTGCATGAGCGCGTAGTCCTTCGCCTGGACCGCGGTGAAGAGCAGCTTGCCGATGCCGGGGTAGCTGAAGGCCTGCTCCATGACCACCGACCCGGCGACGACGAAGCCGAGCGCGATGCCGAAGCCCGTGACGGACGGCAGGACCGCGTTCCGCGTCGCGTACGTCAGCGCGACCCGGAAGGGGCGCAGGCCCTTGGCCTCGGCCGTCGTGACGTAGTCCTCGGCGATGGTCGAGACCATCATGTTGCGCATCCCGAGGAGCCAGCCGCCCATCGCCGACAGGATGATCGTCACGGCCGGGAGGGTGCCGTGGTAGATCACGCTGCCCACGAAGTCCCACGACCACTCGGGACCGCTGTCGAACTCGAAGATGTCGTACGCGCCCACGATGGGGAACCAGCCGAGCGACACCGAGAAGATCGAGATGAGCACCAGGGCGAGCCAGAAGTACGGCACCGCCTGGAGGAAGGTCGACGCGGGGATGATGTGGTCGACCCAGGTACCGCGCTTCCAGCCGACCCACGCGCCGAGGCCGACGCCGAGGAGGAACGCGATGATCGTCGCCAGCCCGACGAGGCCCACCGTCCAGGGGAGGGCCTCGCCGAGCAGCTGGCTCACAGGTGCCGGGAAGTACAGGACCGACGTACCCAGGTCACCCGTGAAGATGTTCTTCCAGTACGCGAGGTACTGCTCCCACAGGGTGGCGTCGTCACTGCCGAAGAGGACGTCGACGCTCTGGATGAGACCAGGGGTCAGCTCGCCGTTCTTCCGGAGCATGGTGTCGAGGTAGATCTGCTTGGGGTCACCAGGGATCGCCCGCGGCAGGAGGAAGTTGAGCGAGACGGCGGCCCAGAAGGTGACCACGTAGAACGTGATCCGCCGTGCGTAGTACCTCATGCGACTGACTCCTCGTTCACCCGAGCTCCTCTTCGGCAGTGCGACATCAGCTCGCGGGCTCGAGCTGGGAGAGGATCACGCCGTTGCTGATCGTGGCCCACGACGGCGGGAAGGCGTACATGTCGTCCTCGGACGGCCAGCCGGTGTAGTCCTTCGTGTTGACGAACGACATGGTCGGGTTCACGACGAGGGCGATGTAGGGGAGGTCGCGGGCGATCTCCTTCTGCACCGTGGCGTACGCGGCCTTCTTCGCGTCCTCGTCGTTGGTGCCGGCGGCGGTGGCCACGGCCTCGTCGACGAGCGGGTTGGAGTAGCGCGGGAAGTTGAAGCGGCCGGCCTCGATGGTCTCGCCCACCGGCGTCGTGTACTCGGTCGTGAGCCACTGGCGGTAGATGGCGAACGGGTCGTCGAGCGAGGTGCCCGTGATGCCGCTGATCATCATCTGGTAGTTGCCGCTGGTCCGGGCGTCGGACATCTCCTGCTGCGTGATCTTCACGTGGTTGATCTGCACGCCCGCCTCGAGCGCCTGCTGCGCGATGAGGTCACCGGCCGCGTTGTGGTCGCTCCAGCCGTCGACCGAGATGAGGTCGACCGAGAGCTTCTGGCCGTCCTTCTCGAAGATGCCGTCGGCACCCTTGGTGTAGCCGGCCGCCTCGAGGACCTTGGCCGCCTCGGCCGGGTCGCCCTCCTGCGGGCTCTCCTTCTCGATCTCGGGGGAGATCCAGCGGTCGTCACGACCGACGAGCGCGAGCGACGGCGACGCGACGGCCGCGTGGCCCGAGAACGCCTTCTCGTTGATCTCGCCGCGGTCGACGAGCAGGTTGACCGCCTGGCGGACGGCGAGGTCCGTCTGCGGGCCCGCGCAGCCGAGCGCCGCGTTCGAGCACGACATGATCGTGGTCGGGTCCTGCGGGGTGTTGAGCAGCGAGACCTGGCCGCCGCCGGTGACCGTGTCCGGGTCCGCGATGAACATCGTGGTCCAGTCGATCTTGCCGGTGGCGAGGAGGTCCTGGGCGCTCTGGTTCTTGTCGAGCGCGAGGAAGCGGACCTTCTCGAGCTTCGGCTCGCCGCCCCAGTAGTCCTCGTTCGGGACGACGGTGTAGGTCGCGTTCGTGATGGTGTCGAGCGTGAACGGGCCGGTGCCGACGGGCTCCTCGTTCGTGTACGTGATGAGGTCCGACACCTCCTTGAAGAGGTGCTCGGGGACCATGAGCGTGGTGCCGAGGATCTGCACGGCGCTCGTGAACTGCGCGCCGTTGAACGTGAACTTGACGGTCGACTCGTCGACCTTCTCGATCGTGTTCAGGTAGTCGCGCTTCGCCGCCTCGTTGGTGTACGAGAAGATGACGTCCTCGACCGTGAAGTCCTCGCCGTCGGACCACTTCACGCCCTCGCGGATCTTGACGGTCAGCTCGGTGCCGTCCTCGCTCCACTCGTAGGACTCGCCCAGGCGGGGCGTCGGGTCGCCGGCCTCGGCGCGGTTGTAGAAGAACAGCGGCTCGTAGATGCCGCCGTTCGTCACGTGCAGCGGGTTGGGCGCGTACGGGTTGAAGTTCGCGACCATGGGCGTCTGGGTGCCGGCCCAGACGTTGAGGACACGGGCCTCGCCGCCGTTGCCCTCGCCCTCGCCGTTGCCCCCGCCGGTGCAGGCGCTCGCGAGCAGCGAGACGCCCGTCACGAGTGCCGCGGCCGTGAGCAGACGCTTGCGCGCCGTGCTTCGAATCATCTTCGGTCCTTTCGCATGGACGACGCGTCCTCACGTCGTACTTCGGCGCCCGCAGGCGTGTGGCAGGAACACTAACTAATAGCCACCGGCCCTCCTACGAATACGACAGGAAAGTTACCTAACTGAGACATCGATACCAGGATCGCGCCGGAACAGGCTCGGCCGGACCCCGTGGGACGGGGTCCGGCGGAGGTGCCGGGGGCGGTCAGGAGGGAGCGGGGGCGGCCAGCGGCCGGTCCGGGCGCCACGGGCCGTGCGGGGCGCAGCGCGTCGCGCGGCCGCAGCAGGCGGCGCTCGCACGAGCGGCCGGGGACGGGGTCGGCGGCGGTACGGCGGCAGCGCCGCCAGCGGGCCGGGGCGGGGTCAGCGAGCGACGTCCAGCGCGGCGCGCGCGGCCCGCGCGACCTCGGGGTCGGTGACCTCGTAGCCGGCGTCGCCGCCACCACCCGGCCCGGCGTCGTCCGCGACGACGCGCTTGGCCGAGAGGTGCACGGCGTCCACGCCCGCGGCCACCAGGGCCCCGACGTCCTGCGGCCGCACTCCCCCGCCGGCCATGACCTGCACACGTCCGTCGAGCGCGTCGCGCGCGTGCGCCGCCATGGCGCGCAGCCGGTCCGTGCCGTCGATGCTGCGCGACGCGCCGCCCGAGGTGAGCACGCGCACGACCCCGGCCCCCGCGAGCGCGTCGAGGGCGGCGAGCGGGTCGGCGACGACGTCGACGGCGCGGTGGAACGTGACCTCGCGCCCGTCGGCGGCGTCCACGAGGGTGCGGACGGCGCCGACGTCGACCAGGCCGTCCGGGGTGAGCGCACCCACGACGACTCCGCGCGCCCCGGCCGCCACCGCGGCCCGGACGTCGCGCACCTGGACGTCGAGGTCGGTGGGCGTGAGAACGAAGCCGCCCGGGCGCGGGCGCACGAGCACGTGCACCTCGACGCGCGGCCCGGAGCCGTCGGCCGCCGCCGCGGCGGCGACCGCGGCCTCGACGAGCCCGGCGCTGGGCGTGAGCCCGCCCGTGGCGCCGAGACCGACGCACAGCTCGACCCGGTGGGCACGCACGGCCGCGGCCACACGGACGCCGTCGGGGTCCTGGACGGCGAGCTCGAGGGCCACGTCGCGGGCCGCGCTGCCCTCGGGGTGGGTGGTCGTCATGGCGCTCTCCCGTCGTCCGGTCCGGCGGCCGTCGCGTCGCGCGACCCGCACGACGGCGGCCGTCGGCCAGGGTAGACGACTCCGGGCAGCGCGTCGGGCGCGCGGGCTCAGGCCGGCGTCGGCCGTCCCGCCGCGACGGCGGCGAGGCACGCGGACCGCAGGGTCGCGGCCACCTCGTCCGGGTCGCCGAGGTACCCCGCGACCATCGCGCCGTCGCGCAGCATCATGAGCTGCGCCGCGGTCGCGTCGGCGTCCGCGACGCCGACCGCCGCCGCGAGCCGCGCGAACACGTCCCGCGTCCAGCGCCGGTGGCGGTCCACGACGACGCGCACCGGGTCCTGCGGGTCGGGCGTCTCCGCCGCGGCGTTGATGAACGGGCAGCCGCGGAAGCCGGGCACGCAGCTCACGGCGCCGATGGCGCCCGCGAGGGCGCTCAGGGCGTCGAGCGGCTCGGCGTCGCGGAGCGACTCGTCGACGACGGCACGGTCGCGTGCGGCCTGCGCCTCGAGGTAGGCGACGACGAGGTCGGACTTCGTGCGGAAGTGGCGGTAGAACGTCACCTTGGTGATGCCGACCTGCTCGATGACGCGGTCGGCGCTCGTCGCTCGGATGCCCTGGGCGTAGAAGAGCGCCGAGGCTGCCTCGAGGATGCGGCGGCGCGTGTCGGCCGCGGTGCCGCGGCCTGTCGCCCCGGGCGTCGGCGAGTCGTCGACCATGCCCCCTCCTTGTCTCCGCCCTTGCGCGCGGTCGGCCGCCAGTCTAGGTTCTCCGATGTAGACGTACTAGTAACTCTACTTCGATCCCGACTCTCGAGAGGCACCTCATGGCTGACACCCTCTACACCGCCGTGGCCACCGCGACCGGCGACGGTCGCGCCGGAGGCCGCGCCGTGTCCGACGACGGCCAGCTCGACGTCACGCTCGCCGTCCCGCGCCAGATGGGCGGCCCCGGTGGCGGGACGAACCCGGAGCAGCTGTTCGCGGCCGGGTGGTCGTCATGCTTCCACTCGGCGCTGAAGATGGTCGCGGCGCAGCGCAAGGTCCCCGTGGCCGACTCGGCCGTCGTCGCCGAGGTCGACCTCGTCCCGACCGGCGACGGCGGCTTCTCGCTCGGCGCGACGCTGCACGTCGAGCTCGGGGGCGGCGTCACCCAGGACGTCGCCGAGGAGCTCGCGGAGGCCGCGCACGCCGTCTGCCCGTACTCGCTCGCGACCCGGGGCAACATCCCCGTCACGGTCCGCACGACCGTCGCGTAAGGCACCCCGGCACCACCGCCGGGACCGGCTCGCGGATCGGTCCCGCGGGTCGGGCCCGGTGGTCAGTCCAGGCAGAACTCGTTGCCCTCGACGTCCTGCATGACGATGCAGGACTCGTTCTCCTCGTCCGCGAGCATCACGCGCACGCAGGTCGCGCCGAGCGCGACGAGCCGGTCGCGCTCGGCCTCGAGCGCGGCGAGACGGTCGGCACCCACGAGCCCGGTGCCGGCACGCACGTCGAGGTGCACGCGGTTCTTGACGACCTTGCCCTCGGGGACACGCTGGAAGTACAGGCGCGGACCGGCCCCGGTGGGGTCGCTGCACGCGGACCACTCGTCCCGCTCTGTGGCCGGGAGGGAGGCCTCGGCGTCGTCCCAGGTGCTGAAGCCCTCCGGGGGCGGCGCCGGGACGTAGCCCAGCACCTCGCACCAGAACCGGGCGACGCGCCGTGGCTGCGCGCAGTCGAACGTGACCTGGACCTGCCTGACCGCCGCCATCCGGCCACCCTAGGCGCCCGACCCTTCTCGGCCGGAGGGCTTTTCACGGGCGCACGACGGCCGCCGATGCCACCGCTCCGCGCGGGGCACCGACGGCCGTCGTCGTGCGGCTCGGGTCAGATGACGCCGAGCGCGAGGATCGCGTCGGCGACCTTGGTGAAGCCCGCGATGTTGGCGCCGAGCACGTAGTTGCCGGGCGTGCCGTACTCGTCGGCCGTCTCGACGCAGCGGTCGTGGATGCCCGCCATGATCTGCGCGAGGCGGTCCTCCGTGTACTCGAAGGACCACGCGTCCCGCGACGCGTTCTGCTGCATCTCGAGGGCCGACGTCGCGACGCCGCCCGCGTTCGCGGCCTTGCCCGGCGCGAAGAGCACGCCCGCCTCCTGGAGCAGCGCGACGGCGCTCGGCGTCGTGGGCATGTTGGCGCCCTCGGCGACCGCGACGACGCCGTTCGCGACGAGCTGCTTGGCCGCCGCCTCGTCGAGCTCGTTCTGCGTCGCGCACGGGAGCGCGACGTCGCACGGCACGTCCCAGATGGACCCGTCGGTGACGACGCGGGCCCCGGGGCGACGCGCGGCGTAGTCGGCGACGCGCCCGCGCTCGACCTCCTTGATCTGGCGCAGGAGCTCGAGGTCGACCCCGGCCTCGTCGACGACGTAGCCCGACGAGTCGGAGAACGCGACCACGTTCGCGCCGAGCTGCTGCGCCTTGGCCGTCGCGTAGATCGCGACGTTGCCCGAGCCCGAGACGACGACGCGGCGCCCGTCGAGCTCCTGCCCGCGCGTCTCCAGCATGTTCTGCGCGAAGAGGACCGTGCCGTAGCCCGTGGCCTCCGTGCGGACGAGCGAGCCGCCCCACGAGATGCCCTTGCCCGTGAGGACGCCGGACTCGTACCGGTTGGTGATGCGCTTGTACTGCCCGAAGAGGTAGCCGATCTCGCGGCCGCCCACGCCGATGTCGCCCGCGGGGACGTCCGTGTTCTCGCCGATGTGCCGGTAGAGCTCCGTCATGAACGACTGGCAGAACCGCATGACCTCGCCGTCGGACCGCCCGCGCGGGTCGAAGTCGGAGCCGCCCTTGCCGCCGCCGATGGGCATGCCCGTGAGCGAGTTCTTGAAGATCTGCTCGAAGCCGAGGAACTTCACGATGCCGAGGTAGACCGACGGGTGGAACCGCAGGCCGCCCTTGTACGGGCCGAGTGCCGAGTTGAACTCGACGCGGAAGCCGCGGTTGATCTGCACGCGCCCGGTGTCGTCCACCCACGGGACCCGGAAGATGATCTGGCGCTCCGGCTCGCACACGCGCTCGAGGACGGCGGCCTCGACGTAGCGCGGGTGCTTGCGCAGCACGGGGCCGAGCGAGTCGAAGACCTCGCGCACGGCCTGGTGGAACTCGGCCTCGCCGGGGTTGCGACGCAGGACCTCGTCGTAGACGGACTGCAGTCGGCTGTCCATGGGTACTCCTCGTCTGACGCGGGCGGAACTCCTGCTGACGGTACGCCTGTGCCAGAAGCTCCCGTCACACCGTCTCACTCCGCGCGCACCGGCACGGGCGGCCGCAGCGCAGGAGCGACCGCACGGGGCGGCACAGGAGTCACCGACGACGACACATCCGTCCACCCACTGAGAAACCCTACCGATCCGGTGCAGTTTCTCGGGGCGGTTGCTATACCCGTCCCCAGGTCACGAGCGCCAGCGCCAAGCCCCGGCTCGCTGGCCGGCAACCCCCTGTCACGGCGGGGTGCTCCGGGAGATGACCAGGCCGGGCCCGGCCTGCCCCGCCACCGGCGAGGACGGCCCGCACGGCAAGCGTGATCGACGACTACTGCGAGGTGCACATGACCCACCACCCCACCCACCCGACGGTGCTCGCCGTCTCGGGCAACCCGCGGCCCGGCTCGCGCACGCTCGGCGCCGCCGAGACGGTCGCGCGCCGCGTCGCCGACCTCCTCGGCGCGGACGACGTCGCCACGGTCGACCTGGCGTCGCTCGCCGGCGAGGTGCTCGCCGCCGACCATCCGGCGGCCGACGCCGCCCGTGAGCAGCTCGCCCGGGCGACCGTCGCCGTCGTGGCGACGCCGGTCTACAAGGCGTCCTACACCGGGCTGCTGAAGGCCTTCCTCGACCTCTACGGCCCCGACGGGCTCGCGGGCGTCGTCGTGGTCCCGCTCGTCGTGTCCGGGAACCCGGCGCACGCGCTCGTCGGGGAGGTGCACCTGCGGCCCGTGCTCGTCGAGCTCGGCGCCGTCGTCCCGACCCGGTCGCTCACGGTCACCGAGCCGCAGCTCGCGGACCTGGGACCGGTGGTGGACGCGTGGCTCGCGCGCGCGGGCGACGCCCTGCGCCGCGCCACGGCACCGCTCCCCCCGGCGGAGGACCGCCCGTCGGCCCGCACCGACGCAGCCGTCGCCGACGCGTTCGCGGGGGTGGCCCGATGACCGCCGAGCTCACCCACCTGGAGGCCCTCCTGGCCGAGCAGGACGAGCCCCAGCTCTCCCCCGACGAGTACAAGGCCGTGTTCCGCGGCCACCCCGCGGGCGTCGCCGTCGTCGCGCTCGAGCACGGCGACCGTCTCGTCGGCTTCACCGCCACGTCGGTCATCTCCGTCTCGGCCGCGCCCCCGCTGCTCGCGTTCTCGCTCGCGTCGACGTCGTCGTCGTGGCCCGCGGTCTCGACGGCGCGCACGCTGACCGTGAGCTTCCTCGCGGACCACCAGGACGACGTCTCGGCCCGGTTCGCGACGAGCGGCATCGACCGGTTCGCGGACGGCGGCTGGTCGCGCCTGCCGACGGGCGAGCCCGTGATCGACGGCGCGCTGTCGTGGGTGCGCGGGCGGGTCGTCCAGCGCACGCCGGTGGGCGACTCCTACCTCGTCTCGCTGCGCGCGCTCGCGTCGAGCGTCGGCACCGCGCCCGGGGCGCCCCGGGAGGCGGCGGCGTCGCCGCTCGTCTACCACGACCGCACCTACCACCGGATCGGCGACCA
>NZ_JBMVFX010000024.1:0-71697 GCF_049538415.1 Cellulosimicrobium sp. AB352
CGCCGTCCACCGCGGTCTTGGGCCCGTACCTCTTGGTCAGGCCGCGTGCTTCGATCATGCTCCCCCCTCGGGGTCGGTGACGATGACGCCACCGAACCTAGGGAGACCCGGGTGCCGGGCGATGCCCTCTCCTGGCCGATCTTCCGTCGGCACGTACACCGCTCGGGCGAAGCCCCCGTCCGCCGTTCGACCGACCCCTTGGCGGGAGGGAGCCTCAGTCGAGCTCGACGACGACGGCGCCGGACGGGTCACGCAGCACGGTGCCCTCGACCCTCACGGTGACCTCCAGCGGGCCCTGCGGCCATCGAGCACTCACCGTGTACGGGGCGGACGCGCGCACCTCCTCGCCGGCCACGAGGGAGAGCGGCTCCGCCTGGGCCCAGACGGCGGACGCCACCTCCACCCCTCCGTACCCCCGGAACACCCCGTCCGCGACGCTCTGCGGGCAGTCGCCGCCCGTGAGCCCGGAGGCGGTGCACGAGGCGAGCAGCTCGTCGATGCGCGCCTCGGCCTCGGTGGCCACCTCCGCGCGGAGCACGGGGTCGACGTGCAGCATCTCCGAGCGCAGCTCGGCTCCCGAAGGGGGTTGGACCGCGTCCATGTCCACGGGGAACTCCACCGTGAACGGCTCGCTGTCGCCGCCGTCGGGATCGATCGTGGTGAGGTCCTGAGCGTCGGCGAGCTCGAGGTCGTAGATGCCGGGAAGCAGCCGCAGCGGTCCCGACGTCGCGAGATCGACCGCGCCCGATCCCTCGACCACGATCTCCCCCGGGACGCCCGGACGGACGACCGGGAGACCGTGGTCGGACCAGACCGCGACCCTCGGCTCCCCTCCGACCGTCTCCGTGCTGACCACGAGCGTGCGCGCCTCCTCCTCGCCGTCGAGCCGGTACTCGACGTCCACCGAGGACTCCGGGCCGGACCCGGTCACGGAGGTGACGCGGGCCTCGACGGGGCGCACCGCCTCGGCGTAGACCGCGTCGTCGAGCGCGACCGGGCTGAGGACCGACGGATCGCTCAGCAGCTCGCCCGCTCCCGTGGCGTCGCCGTCGACGAGGCGGTCGAAGAAGGTGGTGACCACCTGCTCCGCAGCCCTCTCCTCGGAGCTCTGGAACGAGCACCCCGCCACCGCCAGCGGGACGACCGCGGTCGTCAGGCCGGCGGCCCACCTCGCCGCGCGTGACGACGCCCTCACCGGATCACCGCACCTGCTCGCGGACGGGCTCCGGAGCCGTCGACGGTGGTCCCGGGCTCGGCGTCGGTCTTCCGCGCCGTGCCCGGGCAGGACGACACGCCGGTCGGCGTACTGCGCTCCGTGCTGTTCCTCTTCCCCTTCTGCCAGACCCCCGCTCCGCCCCGGTCCCAGCAGCCGTCCGGAGCGTCACCGTCGAGCCGCACCGGAGCCCGCGCGTCGGGCGCGCCGTCGAGCACCGCCCTACCTTCGCCGATGAGCGCTGAGATCGCCTCATGAGCGGCGCGGCTCCGACTCCGGACGGCAGCGCTCGGGCTCCTCTCCGGCGCCCCGGGCGGGCGGCCGTTGCTCCGAGCGACGGTCTCGCGCACGGAGTACCTGATACTTCGGGCCCGTGACCGAATCGTGACGGCGAAAGTACCTAGTACTCGCTGTCCGTGGTGTCCGGGGCGTTGCTAGCGTCGCTGGGGATCTACCTGCTACTCCACGTCCCGCCAACGGTGGTGGGCGCACCGGCGCACTCCCGCGCCGAGCAGACCGGTACCCGCCTCTCCCGCAGCTCTCCCCTCGTGCCGACCGCCCCGCGACGACGCCGGGCGTGAGGAAGGACGACAGATGACGCAGCACGCTCTCCGACCGTCACGCACGCACACGGTCCTCACCTCCGTCGCGCTCGCCGTGCTGGCCCTCGCGGTCGCCGGCCTGGTCGCGTTCCTCCTCGTGTACAACGGCAAGGTCGCCGACGGCGCGACCCGCCTCGACGACGGCGCCGCCGAGCTCGACGCGGGCGCCGCGACCCTCGCCGACGGCACGACCGAGGCCCAGGCCGGCGCCCGCCGCCTCGCCGACGGGGCGGACGACCTCGAGGCCGGCGCGGGCGACCTCTCCGCCGGCGCTCGGAAGGCGTCCGACGGCGCCACCCAGCTCGCCACGGGCGGCGCCACCGCGCTGGACGGCGCGACCGAGCTCGCCGCCGGGGCGGACGAGCTCAACGCCGGGGCGGCACGCCTCGCCGCCGGGGCGGGCGACGCCGCGAGCGGCGCGGCCCGCCTCGCCGCGGGCAGCAAGGACCTCGACTCCGGGGCGGCACGCCTCGCCGCGGGGAACGCCCGTGCCGCCGACGGCGCGTCCCAGATCGCGTCGGGTGCGGGCACCCTGAAGGACGGCGCGGCCGAGCTCTTCGCCGGGAACGCGACGGCCGCGCAGGGTGCCGGGCTGCTCGCCGAGGGCACCTCGGCGCTCGCCAGCGGCGCGTCCGACCTCGCCGACGGCACGGCACGGCTCGCCGTCGGGGCGAGCACCGTCGCGGACGGCGCGTCGACGGTCACCACGGGCCTCACCGGCGCCGCGTCCGGCGCACGCGATCTCGCGACCGGGGCGAGCAGCGTCTCGGCGGGCGCGTCGACCCTGCGCGACGGCGTCGCCGCCACCGCCCGGGGCGCCGGCTCGCTCGCGCCGGGCGCGGCGACGGTCGCGGCGGGCGCCGAGCAGCTGTCCGCCGGAGCGAGCTCGTTGCAGGCCGGCACGGCGCTCCTTGCGCCGGGCGCGCAGCAGGTCGCGGCGGCGTCCGCCCAGCTCCGGGACGGCGCGACCGGACTCGCGGCAGGTCTGTCCACGGCTCGCGACGGCGCCGTCCGCCTGGCCGACGGGACGCGTTCGGTGGCCGAGGGTGCCGACCAGGTCCACGCGGGCGCGGACTCCCTCGCCGCACAGCTCCAGGGGCTGGCCGCGGCGACCGACGACCCGGCCCTCAAGGCGAAGCTCGACGCGCTCGCGGGTGCGGCGGGCTCGGTGCGCGACGGCGCGGCGCGGGTCGACGCCGGTGCAGGAGGGCTCGTCGCCGGCGCGTCCGCCCTGCGCGACGGGCTCGCGGGCGACTCCGGCGCCGCAGCGGGCGCGGCCCGGCTCGAGGCGGGTCTTCGGGACCTCAGCACCGGAGCCGCACGGGTGTCCACCGGCGCCCAGGAGGCGGACGCGGGCGCGACGCGGCTCGCGGAGGGTGCGGCCGGGCTCGCCTCCGGCGCCGCCGCGGTCTCCGGCGGGGCACAGAGCCTCGCCGCCGGGACGGCGCAGCTCTCCGGAGGGGCCGACGCCCTCGCCGCCGGTGCGAGCACGGTCTCGGCCGGCAACGCCTCGCTCGCCGGGGCGACCCGCGCCCTCGCCGACGGCGCCGCCAAGGTGTCGGGCGGCGCGACGACCCTGGCCGCCGGGAACGCGGCGTCGGCAGACGGCGCCGCCCGTCTCGCCGCCGGGAACACCGACGCGGCCGCCGCCTCGGCAGCGCTCGCCGAGGGCACGGCTCGCCTGGCCGACGGCGCCTCCCGGGTCGCGGGCGGCAACGCCCAGCTCGCCACCAAGACCTCCGAGCTCGCCGCAGGCGCGTCGGAGCTCGCGTCCGGCGCCGCCGACCTCAAGGCGGGGACGGCGAAGGCCGCGACGGGCGCGGGCGACCTCTCTGCCGGCACGGTGCGGCTGCGCACCGGCGCGGGCGACCTGTTCGCAGGGACCACGCGGCTGGAGGACGGGACGCTGCGCCTGCAGAACGGGCTCACGACCCTCTCGACGGGCGCGACGACCCTCGCCGCGGGCAACGCGGCGCTGGCCGAGGGCTCCGCGACGCTGCACGCCGGCACGACGACCCTGGCCGACGGCGCGTCCGACCTGCACGACGGCAGCACCCGCATCGCCGACGGCGCGGCCGCGCTCGCGGACGGCACGGGCACCCTCTCCGACGGCACGACGGAGCTCAAGGACAGCGTCGAGAACAGCCCCGTCGGACGGGTGTCGCTCGGCATGTCGGCGCTGGTCGGCGGGTCCGTGCTCGCGGGCGTCGCGGGCGTCGGGCTCGGGCTGCGCCGTCGGCTCGCGGCGGTCTGACGGACCGGCGCGCACGGCCGGGCGGCGTCCTCGCCGCCCGGCCCTCGGCTCGGGGGCGGCCTCACGTCGACGGTGCCGCCCTCGCGGGCGGCGGTCCCGGTGGACAGGACTCCGGGGTCGCCGCCCTTCTCTCGCTACCGGGCTGCAGGCCCGCCGCCACGGCGCGCGGCCGCGTAGCCGCGAGCGCGCAGCGCGTCCTCCCAGCCGTACGTGCCGAGGTGGCGCGGCGCGTGACCGGTGGGGTCGAAACGGACCTCGGGGTCGTCGCCGTCGTGCGCGGAACCCGTCTCGGGGCCGTGCAGCTCGATCGCGCCGAACCGGTGCCAGGCGCCGAGCGGGGTCGCCTCCAGCACCTCGAGCACCGGCGTGCCGACGACCCGCGCCGCGTCGTGGTCCGGCCGCAGGGCGAGCACGCGGGGACCGTGCGGCGACCGCAGCGGCATGAGCGTCGACAGCCAGCCGCCCAGCAGCGCGCGGCGCGGCACGAGGAGGAAGCGCGTGAGCCGCCCCCTCCCCGAGGAGGCGAACAGGACGTCCTGGGGCGCGCCGTCGTCGGTCCAGCGCACGGCGATCCCGACGACGTCCGGGAGCCCGCGCGGGAGGCCTGCCCCGAGGGACACGCGCACCGTGACGGGCGTGCGGCCCTGCGGGACGCTCGCCGCGCCCGCCTCGTCCTCCGCGACGACGAGCGTGCCGCGGAGGAGCACCCCGCGCGCGTGCATCGGGCGGCCGCCGCGCACGCGCGCGACCGTGCCGGTCACGGCCGCGAGCGCCGCGCCGACGGGTCGAGAGAGCGTCTCCACGAGTCCTGCCACGCGGCCACGGTCGCACCGCCCCGGGTCACCCGCACGGCCGCGGGCTCGTCACCCGCCCGGGGTGCCGGGGATCAGGGGGTCTGCTGCCCCGTGGAGCCCGGCGCCTGGAGATCCGAGAGATCCGGGAGGTCCGGCACGTCGAACGTGGGGACGTCGATCGTGGGGACGTCGAGGTCGCCCAGCCGCTCCTGGAGCTCCTCCTGGCGGACCCGGTCGTTCTCCTGGAGGCACGCGAGGCGCGCGGCGGGGCGCCCGGTGCACTCCTGCACCGCCGAGCCCGGGTCGCGCGGGGCACGCTCCTCCTGGACGTAGCGGCCGTCGGCGTCGTGCTCGTCGGGGGCGACGGGCAGCGCGGCGAGCGCGGCCGCCTCGGCGAGCAGCAGCAGGACCGTGGCGAGGACGAGGACGGCGCCGCCCAGCCCCGCGCGGACCGCGGCGGCCGTGCTCACGGGCGGGCGCTCGTCGGACACCGCGCGCTGCCGGGCCGCGACGCGCCACGCGGCCCACGTCCCGACGACGAGCGGCAGCACGTACGCCACCGCGGCCAGCGCCGCCACGGGGCGCGCGTCCTCGCGCGCGACCGCGCCCGGGCCGATGCTCCCGACGACGACCGCGACGATCCCGAGGACGACGGCACGGCGCACGACGGCGCCCCGCAGGCTCGCGCGCAGGGCCGCGATCCGCGCGGCTCCCGCCGTCCCGGGCGGCAGGTACCCGAGCTCGCGCGCCTGCGTGAACATCGCCGCGTGCAGCACCGCCGAGGTCACGGTCGTCAGGGCGAGCACGACCCCGAGCCCGACGAGGAACCAGCGGACGGCGACGGCGTCGCGCACGACGTAGAGCAGGGCGAGGCCCGCGAGGACGCCCGCCCACCCGACGGCGATCGCCACGACGGTGCCCCCGCGGAACGGGGTCCGGTGCAGGGTGCGGCGCAGCAGCCCGCGCGGGACCTGGAGCAGGACGGGCAGGACGCGCAGCGCGGTCACGCCCGTCCACAGGAGCACGACGACCCCCCAGACCGGCACGCTGCCCACGTGCGCGTCGCTCATCGCGAAGGCGACGACGAGCGCGACCGCCCCGACGAGCAGGACCGGCATCTCGACGAGCCGCAGCACCTGCTGCCACACGCTGAGGTGCAGCAGGTACCCGGCCTCGGCGTGCTCGGGGTTCATGGCGAGGACGCCGCTGTACCCCTGGGCGCTGCGGCTCGCGTCGAGCGCGAGGGCCGCGTCGAGGTAGAGGAGGTCCTCGTGCTCCGGTGCGACGGCGAGCCCCTGCCGCACGAGGGCGCGTGCCCGGTCGTCGTCCCCGAGGCGCGACCAGAGCCGGGCCGCCTGCGCGAGCCGGTCCGGGGCCTCGGGGGCGAGCTCGAGCGCCGAGGCGATGCGCTCGCGCGCGAGCCGCCGGTCGGTGCCGCGCACGCGCCCCGAGAGGAGGGCGTCCGCGAGCTGGAGGTGGTAGCGCGCGTCGTCGGGGTCGAGCTCGAGCGCGCGGCGTGCGGCGTCGCGCGCGCCCGGGACGTCACCGGTGTTCTGGCGCGCGACCGACAGCAGGTAGAGCGCGCCGTCGGCCGCGGGCTGGGCGGCGACCACCTGCTCCAGGAGGGGCAGCGCGTCGGCGGACCGCTGGAGGTGCAGCCGCACCCACGCGGCGGCGAGGAGGAGCCGCGGGTCGTCGGGGACGGCCGCGAGCGCCTCGTCGACCTCGTCGAGCGCGCGCTCGGGCCGCCCCATCTGGACGAGCATCTCGACGCGCGCGCCGACGGCGCGCGGGTCGACGGTCGTGGTCACCGTGGGCTGCCTCGCCGTCTCAGAGCATGCGTCGCGCGCGCAGGTACGCGGCGAGCTCGTCGTAGCGGCCGTCATTGTTCGCGAACGTCACGACGTTGCGCGCGGACTGGAGCCACGCCGTCGTGGACGGCCGCACGTCCGCGAGCGCCGACTCCATGTCGGCCATCGTGACGGGTCGCACCTGGCCGGACGCGATCGAGTCCATCATCGCCTTCTCGGCTGCCGTGGCCGCCAGGTGCTCCAGGTCCGCGCCGGAGAACCCTTCGGTGCGCCGCACGACGGCGCCCAGGTCGATCCCGGCGACGGGCCGCCCCGCGAGGTGGTGGCGCAGGATGGCCTCGCGCGCGGGCTCGTCGGGCGGCAGGACGAGCACGACGCGGTCGAACCGGCCCGGGCGCAGGAGCGCGGTGTCGACGTCCCACGGGTGATTGGTCGCGCCGAGCACGAACAGGCCGTCGTTGTCGGAGCCGATGCCGTCCATCTCCTGGAGGAGCTGGTTGACGACCGTCCGCATGCCCGACGAGCCGGAGTACTGCGCGCGCCTGCCGCCGATCGCGTCGACCTCGTCGAGGAACAGGACGGCCGGCGCGAGCTGCCGCGCCCGCTGGAACAGGGCGTGGAGGTTCTGCTCGCTCTCCCCGATGTACTTGTCGAGGATGTCCGCGAGCGTCACCGTGAGGAACCGCGCGCCGAGCTCGCCCGCGACCGCGCGCGCCATGTACGTCTTGCCGGTGCCGGGCGGCCCGTAGAGCAGCAGGCCGCCGCGCAGCGACTTGCCGAACGCCTGCGCGATGGCCTGGTTGCGCATCGGCTCCAGGAACGCCTCGCGGATGCGCTTCTTCACCGGCTCCAGTCCGCCGACGTCCGCCAGCGTCACCGTCTCGCGCGAGACCTCGAGCAGGCCCGACCCGTCGTCGGGGGCGTCGTCGCGCGCGGGCACGAGGAACGGCTGCCCGCCCCCGGGCGCCGGGTCGGCGTGGCCCTGCCCGGGTGCTGGGCTCGGGTCCGCGGGAGCGGGGCCCGGGGTGCCGACCGCAGGCTCCTCGACGAAGGGTGGCGGGACGCGCACGTCGAGCTCGTCCTCCAGCCGGTCCCAGTCGATGCCCGACGCCGGGCTCCCCGGCCCGGCGGGAGCGCCCTGCCCTGGGTGGTCCGGCGGCGCCGGGTGGTCGGACGGCGCAGGGTCGCCGGACGGCGCAGGGTCGCCGGACGGCGCGGGGTCGCCCGGCGCCTGCCCGGGCGCGGCGCCCGCCGGTCGCGACGCCGCCGCGGCGGACGCGGCCGCCTCCTGCACGAGCCGCAGCGCCTCGCCGTCGGCGGGGTCGATCCGCAGCCCGGCGCTCGCCTGCTCGAGCGCCTCGACGGGACGCCCCGCGGCGAGCAGGAGGCTCGCGTAGTGCACGCGCAGGGGCGCGCTCGTGGGCGCTGCCGCGACGGCGGCGGCGAGCGCGGCCAGGGCGTCGGACATGGGTGCTCCTCGGGGACGGCGTTCGGGACGACGGCGTCGTGCGGCCCGGGGCGGGGCACGGCCGGGACCAGTGTGCACGGGACCGGTGACGCGCACGATAGGGAGAGGTCCCCATGGAAACCACTTGCCATGATGGAAAGTAGATGC
Source organism: Cellulosimicrobium sp. AB352 (assembly GCF_049538415.1). NCBI lineage: Bacteria > Bacillati > Actinomycetota > Actinomycetes > Micrococcales > Promicromonosporaceae > Cellulosimicrobium > Cellulosimicrobium sp. AB352. Next base: position 8,290 of record NZ_JBMVFX010000024.1, read on the forward strand.
TTCGATGGCATCCATGAGCACCGACGACACGACCCGCACCGCACCCCTCGACGCGGCAGCCGCTCTCGACCGTGCCGACCGCCTCGCCGGCGCCACCCGGGCGCGCGGGTGGCGGTGGGTCCGGCTCTACCTGACGGGTTGGGCCGTCGCGAGCGTCGGGCTGGTGCTCGCGATCGGGCTCGGCGGCCGCGTCGGCTTCGTCGTCGGCATGGCGGCCTGGGTCGCGATCGTCACCGTCGGCGCCACGTGGGCGGGGCGGCAGGGTGCCCTGGCCGTCGGCACGCGACGCCGGATCGCCGTCGGCGCCGTGTCCTGGGCCGTGGTCTACGGTGCCGTGCTCGTCGCCGGGCTGGTGGTGTGGCCCGGCTCCGTGGCGTACTGGGTGCCCGCGGCGCTCGTGAGCGCCGTCCCGCTGCTCGTCGCGGCGTGGCGGCCCGCCCCGCGGGACGCGGCGGTGACGGCGTGACCACGCACCGTCCCCCGGCGGGTGACGGCTCCGCCGTCGACCACCACCCGCGCCACACGCTCGACGAGGTGATCCACTCCCCCGTGCGCCTCTCCGTCGTCGCCGCGCTCTCGGGCGTCGAGAAGGCGGACTTCCGAACCCTGCGCGACACCATCGAGCTGTCCGACTCGACCCTGTCGAAGCAGCTCACGGTGCTCGAGGACGCCGAGTACGTCGAGATCAGCAAGGAGCGCGCCGGACGACGCACGCGCACCTGGGTGCGCCTCACGCCCACCGGCGCCGCCGCCCTGCGCGCGCACCTCGACGCGCTGCGCGCGATCGCGGAGGTCGCGCTGCCCCCGGCCGACGCCTGACCACAGGATCCTCGGCGCGCGCGTCCGGACGCGCGCCGTCCACAGGGGCCGCGTGACTGTCGGCGGGAAGCGGCAGAGTGGGGCGCATGACGACCGAGAACGACGCGTCCACCCCGCTCGCCGTGCCCGACGACGCGCCGCCCGCGCCGCGCCCCGGCGCCCGCTGCTTCGGCGACGGCGACCCGCTCTACGAGGAGTACCACGACACCGAGTGGGGGGTGCCGGTGCACGGGGACACCGCGCTGTTCGAGCGCCTGGTCCTCGAGGGCTTCCAGTCCGGGCTGTCCTGGATCACGGTGCTGCGGAAGCGACCGGCCTTCCGCGAGGTGTTCGCGGGGTTCGAGCCCGCGGCGGTCGCGGCGTTCGACGAGCCCGACGTCGAGCGGCTCCTGGCGGACGCCCGCATCATCCGCAACCGCCAGAAGATCACGGCGACGATCGACAACGCGCGGGCGCTCCTCGCGCTGCAGGCCGGCGGCGGCTCGCTCGACGAGCTGGTGTGGTCGTTCGCGCCGCCCGCGCGCTCCGGCCGGCCCGCCACGTGGGGCGACGTCCCGAGCACGAGCCCGGAGTCGGTCGCCCTGTCGAAGGCGCTCAAGAAGCACGGCTTCCGGTTCGTCGGGCCCACGACGGCGTACGCGGCCATGCAGGCGTGCGGCCTCGTGGACGACCACCTCGCGACGTGCCCCGTCGTGCTGGGCCGGTCCGCCTCCGCACGGTCGTGACCGATCCGCTATAGCAAAATCCGCCCGCATCGTGGACGAGGTGCGACCATGGTGGGCATGAGCGCCTACGTCTCGGTCCTCGACCTGTTCTCCGTCGGCGTCGGCCCGTCGAGCTCGCACACCGTCGGGCCGATGCGCGCGGCGAAGGCGTTCGTCACGACCCTGGCCGCGGACGACACGCTCGGCACCGTGGCCGGGCTGCGGGTCGTGCTGTGCGGCTCGCTCGGCGCGACGGGCGTCGGCCACGGGACGCCGGACGCCGTCGTCGCGGGGCTGCTCGGCCTCGACCCCGAGACGTGCGACCCGGCGCGCGTGCCCGGGTCGTGGGAGAAGCTCGGCGACGGCGCGCCCGTCACGCTCCTGGGCCGCCACCGCATCACCATGACCAGCGACGACGTGCGCCTCGCGCCGCTGACGCGCATGCCCGGTCACCCCAACGGGATGCGCTTCACCGCGCTCGACGCCGACGGCACGACGGTCGCCGAGGAGGCGTACTACTCCGTCGGCGGCGGGTTCGTCCTCACCGCGGCCGAGCTCGAGGCAGCGGCCGCGAACGAGGCCGCCCAGGTCGGGGCCGAGCTCGCGGGCGAGGCGATCGACCCGCGGACCGAGCCGGCCGGCGTGCCGTTCCCGTTCGCCAACGCGGCCGAGCTCCTCGCGGTGTGCGAGCGCGAGCGGACGTCCATCGCCGCGGTCGCGTGGGCCAACGAGACCGCCCTGCGCCCGGTCGCCGAGGTCGAGGCGGGCGTCGACCGCATCTGGGACACGATGAGCGCGTGCGTCGACGCCGGGCTGGAGCGCGACGGCGTCCTGCCCGGGCGGCTCAAGGTCCGGCGTCGGGCCCGCGCGCAGCGCGAGCGCCTCGAGCTGGCCGACGAGCGCGGCGCCGACACGACGATCGAGTGGCTCCAGGCCTTCGCGATGGCCGTCAACGAGGAGAACGCCGACGGGCGGCGCGTCGTGACCGCCCCGACGAACGGCGCGGCCGGGATCATCCCGGCCGTCGGGCGGCACTTCCTGCGCACGCACCCGGACGTCGCCGCCGACCCGGCCCGCCGTCGTCGGGCGATGCGCACGTACCTGCTCACCGCCGCCGCCATCGGCGCGCTGTACAAGCGCAACGCGTCCATCTCCGGCGCGGAGGCCGGGTGCCAGGGCGAGGTCGGGTCGGCCTGCTCCATGGCCGCCGGCGCCGTCTGCGCGGTGCTCGGCGGCACGCCCGCCCAGGTCGAGAACGCCGCTGAGATCGCGATGGAGCACAACCTCGGCCTCACGTGCGACCCCGTCGGGGGGCTCGTCCAGGTCCCGTGCATCGAGCGCAACGCCATCGCCGCGTGCACCGCCGTCTCCGCCGCGCGCCTCGCGCTCCAGGGCGACGGCTCGCACGTCGTCTCGCTGGACACCGTCATCGAGACCATGCGCCAGACGGGCGTCGACATGTCGACCAAGTACAAGGAGACCTCGACGGGTGGCCTTGCGGTCAACGTCGTCGAGTGCTGAGCCGGCGGCCCCTCACCAGGTGCGGCGGACGTCCGCCCGCGGCCCGGTCACGAGGCTGCGCGGCGGGACGTCGTCGGTGACGACGGCGCCCGCGGCGACGACGGCGTCGCGACCGATGGCCACGCCGGGCAGGATGGTCGCGCCCGCGCCGATCCACACGTTCTCGTGGACGTCGATCGGGCCGCCGGTGAGCCAGACCTTGCGGTCGTCGGTGTCGACGGGGTGCCCGACGGTGATGAACGTGACCCGCGGCGCGACCAGCACACCGTCGGCGAGCCGGATGCCGGCGTAGTCGAGGAACGTGCAGTTCTGGTTGACGAAGACCCGCTCACCGAGGTCGAGGTGCAGACCGTGGTCGGTGAAGAACGGCGGGTAGATCGTCGTGCGCGGGGGCAGCGGTCGCCCGAGGATCTGCTCGAGGAGCCGCGCCTTGCCGTCCTCGTCGTCGAACGGGAGCACGTTGAGCCGCGAGGTGAGCGCGGTCGCCTCCAGCACGCGCTCGGACATGGCGCGGAACTCGGGACCGTGGATGCGCATGAGCAGGTCGCTGGGCATCCCCCGATCCTCCTCCCCCGTCAGCGTGCGGCACGGGGTGCGGCGCGCCGGGCGACGACCTCCTCCACGACCGCGACGACGCCGTCCTCCCCCGGCGCGACGGCGATGCGCTCGCCGAGGCGCGCGGCGGCCCGGGTGTACGCGGGGTCGTCGAGCAGGCGGCGCACCGCGCGTCGTATCTGGGCGGGTCGCGGCGTGCTGGTCCGCAGCCGTTCGCCCGTCCCGGTCCACGCGACGCGGGCCGCGACCTCCGCCTTGTCCTCCGTCTTCCCGGCGACGACGACGGGCACGCCGTGCCGCAGCGCGTGGTGCACGCCGCCGTAGCCGCCGTTCGTCACGAGGACCGACGTGCGCGGGAGCAGCGCGTCGTACGGGAGGTACTCGGCGGCGCGCGCGTTGGCGGGCAGCGTGCCGAGCGTCTCGACGGGCCGCCCGCCGGTGGCGGCGACGACGAGCACGTCCTCGTCCGCGAGCGCGCGCAGGGTCGGGACGAGGAGCTGGTGCGGGTCCTCGTTCGCGACCGTGCCCTGCGTGACGTGGACGACGGGGCGGCGCGTGCCGAGGTCGTCCCACCAGGCGGGGAGGTCGCCGTGCGCGGCGGCGGGTCGCGGCGGGCCGACGAACCGGACGGGCGTGACGACGTCGGGCCGCGGGTACTCGAGCTCGGGGACGGTGAGCTGCACGACGGCGTCCGCGTCGGCGGGCCAGCCCAGGAAGAAGGTGTCGCTGGGGGTGGCGCCGGTCGCGCGCACCATCTCCTGCGCGGCGCGCTGCGGCGCGGCGAACGCGACCCCCTCGACGAACCGGTGCAGCGCTCGGTTGCGCAGCACCCCGAGCGGCCCGCGCGCGGGCAGCACGCCGAGGCCGAACGGTGCGGTGAGGTCGCTCTTCAGCCCGAGCGGGAAGATGCCCAGCGCGAGCACGGGAGGGCGCCGGTCGGCCGGGGTGGCGACGAGCGCCATCGCGCCGAGGAACAGGGGCTCGACGAGAACGACGTCGGCCGGGCGCGCGGCGAGGGCGTCGACGACGGCGCGGTGCTGCGCGGCGCCCGGCCGGACGAAGATCTCGAGCATGTCGTGCCGGATCGCGTCGAGACCGGTGCGGCCCGCGCGGCCCGGGAAGGCGGCCGCGAGGTCGCGGTCGTCGAAGTCGGCGGCGGCGGGCAGCGGCACGTGCTCGGCGCCGGCCGCCTCCACGGCCGCGGCGAAGCGTGCGCCGGTGAGAAACCGGACCTCGTGGCCGTGCGCGACGAGCGCGCGCGTGACCGCGAGCAGCGGGGTGACGTGAGCGTGCACGGGGGTGGAGCAGAGCAGGACGGTGGCCATCGGTGTGCCTCTCTCGGGCGGCGCGGGACGCGCCGGTCGGACGGGAAGGGCGCGGGGACCGGGCCGTCCGCGCGAGGACGCCGAGGGGGAGGCGGCGTGTGAGAAGATCGGTAACCGTTAGGAGTATTCATCACCCTAGAGGGGTAGTCAATAGTGGTCCCCCGCGCCTACACGTCCGACCTCCGCGCCGAGCAGGCCGCGCGCACCCGCGAGCGCGTCGTGCGCGCGGCGGCCGAGGAGCTCGCCGAGCGCGGCTACGAGCGCACGACCCTCGCGCGCGTCGCCGAGCGGGCGGGCGTGTCGCTCGAGACCGTCAAGGCGCACGGGCCCAAGCGCGCCCTGCTCCTCGCGGCCTTCGAGGTGACGTTCGCGGGGTCCGAGGGTCAGGAGTCGCTCGCCGCTCGGCCCGAGGGCCGCGCCGTCGCCGGGACCACCGACCCCGAGGCCTTCCTCGACGGGCTCGTCGCGCTCGTGGCGGCGGCGAACGAACGCGTCGCGGCCCTGTGGTCGGCGTTCACGTCGGCGGCCCGCTCCGACGAGGCCGTCGCCGTCGAGCTCGCGGCGCTCCTCGACCGCCGTCGCGCGGACCTGCGCGCGAGCGTCGACGTGCTCGCGGACCACGGGTTCCGGCTGCGCGCGCCGCGGGACGAGGCCGCCGAGACCCTGTCCTACCTCCTCGCGCCGGAGGGCTGGACGCACTTCGCGGCCGGTGCGGGCTGGTCGCGCGAGCGGTACCGCGCGTGGCTGCGCGACGCCGTCGTGCGACTCGTCGCCGCACCGCCGCCAGGCGACGCGGACGCCTGACCCCTGGCGCGGCCTGGCGGGCCGCGCCTACCGTGAGCCATGAGCACCCTCACCCCCGGCTTCCAGGGCCGGCCACGCCCGCAGGGCGTGGCGCTCCCGCCGGGCCAGTACGTCGAGACCGGGTTCCCCGTGCTCTCGGCAGGGCCCACACCGCGCGTCGACACCGCGACCTGGCGCTTCGACGTCACCACCGAGACCGGCGCGACCCGCTCCTGGTCGTGGGCCGAGCTCCTGGCGCTCCCCCAGGACGAGCCGACCGTCGACATCCACTGCGTCACCCGCTGGTCGAAGTTCGGCACGTCCTGGCGCGGCGTCTCGCTCGACACGCTCCTCGGCGAGGTCGAGTCCACGGCCGACTTCGCGATGGTCGGCTGCTACGGCGGCTACACGACGAACCTCCCGGTCGCCGAGCTGCTCGGCGGCAAGGCGTGGGTCGTGCACACGTTCGACGGCGCCCCGCTGCACCCCGTGCACGGCGGCCCCGCGCGGCTCCTCGTGCCGCACCTGTACTTCTGGAAGTCGGCGAAGTGGGTCAACAGCATCACCCTCATGCCCATGGACCGGCAGGGCTTCTGGGAGCGGCTCGGCTACCACGACCTCGGCGACCCGTGGCGCGAGCAGAGGTACCAGGGTGACTGAGGCGCCTGTCCGCCTCGGCGCGCGGTACGCGACGCCGTCGCGCTGGCAGGTCGCGACGCTCGTCGACGCGTGGGCCGAGAGCCCGTCCGCGCGGACGCTCGTCCTCGAGGTCCCCGCGTGGCCCGGCCACCTCGCCGGCCAGCACGTCGACCTGCGCCTCACCGCGCCCGACGGCTACACCGCCGAGCGCAGCTACTCGATCGGCAGCGCCGCGACGCGCACCCCCCTGCCCGACGACGACCCCTCCCCGGGCGACCCGCCCGCCGTCCCGCACGGCGCGGCGCCCGACGGCGTCGCCCCCGCGCGCGTCGAGGTCACCGTCCAGCGGGTCCCCGGCGGCGAGGTCTCGACCTACCTCACCGACGTGTTCGCGGTGGGCGACGCGATCGAGCTGCGCGGGCCCGTCGGCGGGTGGTTCGTCTGGTCGCCGGAGCGCGACGCCGGGACGCCCGTGCTGCTCGCGGCCGGCGGCTCGGGCCTCGTCCCGCTCATGGCGATGCTCCGCACCCGGCGCGACGCCGGCGACCGCACGCCGTTCCGGCTCGTGTACTCGGTGCGCCGCCCCGAGGACGCGCTGTACGTCGAGGACCTCGACCGCCTCGCCGCCGCGCACGACGGGCTCGACGTCCACGTGGTCCACACCCGTTCGACCCCACTCGGCTCGATGCGCGGGCCCGGCCGCGTCGAGCGGCGTGAGCTCGCCGGGTGGGGCTGGCCGCCCGAGATCGAGCCCGCGTGCTTCGTGTGCGGGCCGACGGGGTTCGTCGAGGCCGTCGCACGGCAGCTCGTGGCGCTCGGCCACGACCCGGCGCGGATCAAGACCGAGCGCTTCGGGCCCGCGGTCGACTGACCGGGGCGGAGCGCGTCAGAGCCGCAGCGGTACCGCTGCGCAAGGACCGCGCTCCCGCCGACACAGTCGGAGAGAGGGCGGCGAGCGCGCCGCCCCCGACGGCCGGGGGGGATCGATGACGACGACGACCGCAGGACCGCACCGGGAGCCGAACCCGCCGCGGCGCACGCTGACCGCCCTGGCGACGACGGCGGCGCTGGCCGCGCTCACGGCGTGCGCAGGCGGCGCGCCGGCGGGCCCGGGCCTGCCCGTCGCCACCGCCGACACCGCGCGGGACGTCGTGCGCGTGGCCGACGCCGGTGCCACGCCGCGCGTGGTCGACGCGACCGAGCGGCTCGGCCTGACGATGCTCGCCGCGGCACCGCCCGAGGGGAACGTGGTGGTGTCGCCCGCGAGCGCCGTGGTCGCGCTCTCGATGCTGGCCGAGGGCGCGCGGGGCGACATAGCGCTCGCCCTCGACGACGCGCTCGGCGCGTCCGGCCAGGAGCGGACGGACGCGGTCAACGCCCTCCTCGCGTCGCTCGAGGCCTACGACGGCGACCCGGCGCAGGTCCGGGCGGACGATCTGCCGGAGAAGCCGCTCGTGCACGTCGCGAACCAGATCGTGCTCGACGACGAGGCCGAGGTCCACGAGCCCTACCTCGAGTCGCTCGCGGCCGGGTACGGCGCCGGGGTGCTGCACACGGACCTCGGGACGTCGTCGGGCATCGTGCCGCTCAGCGAGTGGCTCCGGTTCCACACGGGCGGGCTGATCGAGGAGAGCGCCATCGAGCCCGACATCTACCTGCGCCTCGTGCTCCAGAACGCGGTCCTGTTCGCCGCCCGGTGGAAGGCACCGTTCGACGTGAGCGACACGGCGCCGTCGCCCTTCACGCTCCGGGGCGGCGACACGGTGGACGTGGAGTCGCTGCGGCTCACGGAGACGTGGGCGTACGCCGAGGACGACGGGTGGCGCGCGGTCCGGCTGCCGTACGTCGAGGGGTTCCACGCCGACGTCGTGCTGCCGCCCGAGGGAGTCGATCCGGCGTCCGTCGCGCCGGAGCAGCTCCTCGCGCTGCGGGAGGCGCTGGACGCGGCACCCGGGCAGACGGTCGCGCTGACCCTGCCGACGCTCGACGTCCCCGCCGACGACCCGCTGGACTTCCGGCCCGCGCTCTCCGCCGCCGGGCTGGGCGGGCTCCTCGACTCGGTCACGCCGCCGAACCTCCGCGGCATCAGCGACGACAAGCTCTACGTCTCGCAGGCGTGGCAGCAGGCGCTCCTCCAGGTCGACGCCGAGGGCACCGTCGCGGCGGCCGTCACCGAGATCGGTGTGGCCGAGGACGCAGCGTCTGGCGTGGCGGAGAGCATCTCCTTCCGCGTGGACCGGCCCTACGTCTTCTCGGTGTCCGCCGACGACACCGGCTGGCCGCTCTTCACCGCGGCGATCCGGGATCCTCGCCACTGACGGCGTGCACCGCCCGGCCGTCGCTCGCGTCGAACCGCCACCGCATCGCCGCGTGCTCGGACGTGCGCTCGTACGCGAACACGACCTCGGGCCGCACGGCGAAGACGAGCGCCGGGTCGCCGTCGTGGAGGAAAACGCCGTCCCCGACGTCGAACGTCCAGTCGTCGCCGTACTTGCAGCGCCACCGCTCGGCGAGGCGGTGCAGCGCGGCGGCGTCGGTGACACGCGCGGCGGTGCCCTCGACGACGACGTCGAGCGCGTCCTCGTAGGCGTTCGTCCCGGTCGTGAGGACGACGCGCGCGTTCTGGGCCAGGTTGCGGGCCTTGCGCTCGTCGGGCCCGGTGGTCACGTGGAGGCGGCCGTCGGCGACCACCGTCATGAGCGGCGTGACGTGCGGGCGCCCGTCGGGCCGCACGGTCGAGATCCACGAGATCTCGGCCCGTTCGAGCGCGCCGCGCACCGTCTCCCACGGGACGGGGCGCGCGCCGGGAGAGCTGAAGCCGGGGACGAGGGTGCCCTCCGGTGCGTCGGGGGCGGCGGGTCGGGCGCCGGGTCGGGCGGCCGGCTGGTCGGCGGTGGTCATGGAGATCCCTCTCGTCGGTCCTGCCCCTGGGACCGACGAGCGCGCCCGGACTCATCGGTGGCGCCAGCAGGGGACCTGCGCCGACCGGCGGGACCTCACCGCACGTCGTCGGGGCCGGCCTCGTGGCCGGGGCGCCCCACCGTGCGCCGGTCCTGCTTCATCCGGGCCTCGAACAGGTGCCGCGCGCCGCCCGCGAGCTCGTCGCGCGCGGCGCGCTCGTGCTCGCGGAACGCCGACCAGTAGCCGTCGTCGTACTCCTCGACGAGCTGGAACGTCCAGCGGCCGGGGACGACGTTGCGCCCCACGAGGTCCGCCTCGATCCGGTCCGCGACCTCCGCGTGCCCCGCGGCGCGCAGCTTCTCGACCGCGTCGCCGAGCGCGAGGTCCGCCTCCCCGGTGAGCTGGTGGAACGTGTAGAGGTGCCCGCGCGCGCGTTCCGTCGTCTCGAGCGCCTCGCTCAGGGCACCGAGCGCCTCGACGGTCGCGTCGCTCACGCCGTCGGGCACGGGACGGCCGGGCAGGTCCGCAGGATTCCGGGAGGTCTCGTCGCTCACGCGGCCACGCTAGGCACGGCCCGCCGGGCCCGCACGCGCTCGTCGGCGACGGCCGCCGTCCCGAGCGACGACCGCCACCCCGCGCTCGTGGGCAGGCTGTGACAGGGTTGGACCCGCCACCCCCGACCGAGGACAGCGCCCCGAGCCATGCCACAGACCGCACCCGTACCGACCGTCCCGAGCGAGCCGACCCCGAGCCAGCGCCCCCACCGGGCCGCGCGGCTCGAGGACCGTTGGCGCGCCGTCGTCTCCCGCTTCCAGAAGGCCCGCGGGTGGCGCCCGCGCGTCGAGCCGTTCGCCGGCTACGGGAGCCCGCGCCGCGTGCGCGTGCTGGGCCGGGTGCTGCTCGCGAGCCCCGCGTTCGACCCGGCGCTGCACGAGCGCGAGTCCGCGGACCGCCGCGGCTGGCGCTACTTCTTCACCGCCCCGGCCCCGCGCGAGGAGGTCCGCGTGCGGGTGGGCAGCACGACGGTCGACCTCGTGTCCGACCGCGGCGGCTACCTCGACCGGGTGATCGACGTCGACCTCGCGCCGGGCTGGCACGACGTCTCGTTCCGGACGTCGGCGGGCGCGACGGCGACCGGCAGGGTGTTCGTCGTGGCCGACGGGCGCCGGCTCGGCGTCGTCTCGGACATCGACGACACCGCGATGGTGACCGCCGTCCCGCGCCCGTTCATCGCGGCGTGGAACACGTTCGTGCGGCACTCGAGCGCCCGTGTGCCGGTGCCGGGCATGGCGGCGCTGTACCGCGGCATCGCGACGTCGCGGCCCGGCACCCCGTTCGTCTACGTGTCGACGGGCGCGTGGAACACCGCCGCCAACCTGCGACGCTTCCTCCAGCGCCACGGCTTCCCGCCCGGCCCGCTGCTGCTCACCGACTGGGGCCCCACCAACACGGGCTGGTTCCGCAGCGGCCCGGAGCACAAGGACACGTCGCTCGACCGGCTGTTCCGCGAGCTGCCCGACGTCGACTGGCTGCTGATCGGCGACGACGGCCAGCACGACCCCGACATCTACGCGCGCGCCGCGCGGCGCCACCCGGGCCACGTCGCGGCCGTCGCGATCCGCGAGCTGACGCCCGCGCAGCAGGTCCTCGCGCACGGCTCGCCGCTGCCCGCGCCGGGCAGCCTGCCGGGCGACGTCGGGGGCGTCCCGACGGCGCACGGGCCCGACGGCGACGCGCTCACCCGCTCGCTCGCCCAGGTCCTGCGTCGCTGAGACCGGTGCCGTCGGTCCTCCGCGGTTCCGGATGCCGCGCCCCGGCGGGAGTGGTTGCCTGAGGACATGACCACGCCCGGAGGCCCGTTCCCCACGCCCGACCCCGAGCCCGCGCCGACGCGCCGCACGTGGCCGTGGATCGTCGTCACGGTCGTCGCGGTGCTGGTGATCGCGCTCGTCGTGTGGCTGGTCAACCGCCCGACCGACGACGGCCCTGCCGTCGAGACGCCCGCGCCGTCGACCAGCGCTCCCGCGAGCCCGTCCCCCACCGACGCGGCGTCGCCCACCGACGGCGCCTCGACCCCCGCCGCCGAGGGGTGCCCCGCGACCGGCGACGGCGTCCCCGCCGGGGCGGGCACGCACGAGATCGTCGACGTCGACGGCGACGGCCGCCCGGACACGGCGTGGCTCACCGGCGGCGCGGACCGCACGTTCGGCATCACGACGGCGTCCGGCGCCACGTTCTCCGCACCCGTCGAGTCGGCGAGCCCGCAGCCCGCGAGCGCGATCGTCCAGCTCGTCGCGGCGGGCGACGGGACCGCGCCGATCGCGCTCGTCGACACCGGCCGCGAGGTCCTGCTGCTCTCGGCCGCCGACTGCGCCCTGACGCCGACGCAGAACGCGCAGGACGAGCCCTACACGTTCGACAAGGGCTTCACGGGCTTCGGCACGGGCGTCGGCTGCACCGAGGTCGACGGCGCGCTGCGCCTTGCGGGCTTGAACGCCGTGCCCGACGACGGCTCCACCTTCACGGTGTCGCGCACCTTCGTCGACCTCGACACGGGCGCGAAGGTCGCGACGAACGGCGAGGAGGAGACGGTCGCCCAGGACGCCGCCGCGGACGACCCGGTCGTCACGACGGCGCAGGAGACGAGCTGCGGCGACCTCGTGGCCGGCCAGGACGGCCCGGTCGAGCCGCAGTAGCCCCGCCGAGCCGCAGCAGCCCCGTCGAGCACGACCTTGCTGTCGTCACCAGGCCGATGCCGACAACAAGGTCGTGCTCGACGGGGAGCAGGCTCGGGGTCGTCACCGCACCGGGGGTGTCTGCGGCGGCGGTCAGCGAGCGTGAGCGGTCAGCGGGCGTCGGCGAAGCGGTCCAGCTGGCTCGGCGACAGCGTGACGTCGCGCGCGGCCATCGCCTCGTCGACCTGCTCGATCCTGCTCGCCCCGACGATGGGCGAGATCCCCTGGCTCATGAGCCAGGCCAGGACGACCTGGTTCGGCGTCGCGCCGGTCTCCCGGGCGACCTCGTCGAGCACGCGGAGCACCCGCTCGGTCCCCGGGTGGGCGTAGCCCGCGGAGAACGGGCGGTCCGCACGGGTGTACCCGCCCATCATCAGGGGCGTGTAGCACCACAGGTCGAGCCCTTCCGTGCGGGCGTGGTCGAGGTCGTCCGGGGTCAGGAGCTTGTGGCCCGCCTCCGGGACGGTCGTGCCCGGGCGGGGCTGCACGAGGGAGTGCCGGAGCTGCAGCGCCGACCACTCGGCCACGCCCTGCCGACGCGCGAGGTCGCGTGCCTGCTGCACCCGCCACGACGCGTGGTTGGCCGCGCCGATGCGGCTCGCACGACCCTCGGCCACGGCCTCCCCGAAGGCGGCGACCGTCTCGCCGAGGTCGACCGTCCGGTCCTCCGCGTGCGCCCACAGCAGGTCGACGTGGTCGACGCCGAGGCGGTCGAGGCTCCCGTCGAGGCCCGCCCTGACGGCGGACGCGGAGAGGCCCTCCGCGCTCTCGGGCCACGCGTGCGCGACCAGCGGGTCCTGCCGGACCTTGGTGGCGAGCCCGACGGCGGAGCGCACCCCCGGGTTCGCCCGCAGCCAGGCGCCGAGCACGCGCTCGCTGGCGCCGCCCAGCCCGCTCGGGTCGGTCCAGAAGGCGTAGCAGTTCGCGGTGTCGAGCCAGTGGCCGCCCGCCTCGACGAAGCGGTCGAGCAGCCGGAACGCGGTGGACTGCTCCACGCGCGTGCCGTGGTCCATGGTCCCGAGGACGATCTGAGGAGCGTTCATCTGTGCGGTCATGCCCCGATGCTCGATGCTGGAGCGCGCTCCAGGTCAACAGGTGCTCGACGGCTCGGCCGGCTCCCCTTCGACGCTCGGGCCCGGGCTCTCTCCCGACTGCTCGCGGTAGTACGCGATCTTGTCGTCCAGCACGCCGAGCGCGAGGTCGATCCGCGCCCTGCGCTCGCGGAGCTCCCGCCGATGGCCCTGGAGGAACGCGACCCGGTCGGCGGGGCTCCCCTCGCGGCGCAGGAGCGAGGTGAACTCGCGCAGCTCGGCGATCCCCAGCCCGGCGTCCCGCAGGCACGTCACCAGCCCGATCCAGAACAGGTCGTCGCCGTCGTAGGCGCGGTGCCCGCCGGCCGTCCGGGCGATCGGCCCGATGAGTCCCTCCCGCTCGTAGTAGCGGAGCGTGTCGAGGCTGACACCTGCTCGGGCGGCGGCCGCCTGCGGTGTGAGCGTGTCGGACATGAGGAGCCTCTCTCTGCACGATCGGTACCCGACCCTGATTCTGGGTCCTGGTGCACGCCCCAGGTCAATGCCGGGCCCGGGCTCCCCCGCGCCCGCACACCCGGCACGTGCCACGGCGGCGGAGCCAGTAGGCGTAGGTCGCCGCGCCGAGCGCGAGCGACCAGACCGGCCACAGGAGCGTCGGCCCGACGGCGCCCCACGAGTCCGCCGTCAGGGCCAGCCGGCTCTCGCCGAACCCGAGGACGATGAGCGAGAGCCCCGCGGGGAGCACCGCGACCGCGACGACCGTCGCGGGGACCACCGCGAGCCCGACCGGCACGCGGCGGCCCGCGAGCCCGACCGTCCAGCGCGGGAAGACCTCGCCCCAGCGCTGGAACAGGCCGAGCGTGAGCACCGCGCCGACGAGCGCGAAGCCGCCCAGGCCGAGCGCCGCGACCCAGCCGTCGTCCCCGGCGAGCTGCGCGACGTCGTCGGGCGAGAAGCCGAGCGGGATGCCGAGCACCCAGGCGATGCGCGTGACCGCGTAGAAGGTGGGGATCGCGGCGGCGACGAGCGCGGCCGTCCGGCCCCAGCGCGCCGCGGCGGCGGGCGTGGTCCACGCCGGGTCGCGGCCGTCGTGGCGGCGCCCGCAGGACGCGCACGCCCCGGCCCCGCGGCGCACGAACCGCCACGTCGAGGCGACGAGCAGGGCGCCGCCGCCGAGGAGCGCGAGCTGCGTGAGCGGGCCGGCGCCGAGGAAGTCCTCGAACGCGGCGCGGATCACGGGGTCGAACGGCGCCATGACGAGCGTGACCGGCAGGTACCCGAGCCGGGCGAGGATCGACGCGTCGGTGAGGGCGAGCACCCCGGCCGAGACGACCGCGGTCGCCGCGACGGTCAGCGCGCGGTCCGCCCGGGCGACGGGACCGCGCCGTCCGCCGAGCCACGCGCGCAGCGCGGTGGCCGCACCGACGAGCGCGAGGACCGCGACCCACGGCGTGAGGGTCGCGCCCGGGACCCTGCTCAGGGCGCCGAACGACAGGTCGTTCGCGGCACCGACGGCGAGCGTGCCGCCGGTCAGGGTGACGACGAGCGCGACGACGCCGCCGAGGGTCCACCACGCCGCTGCGGCGGGGGCGACCCAGCGGCCACGGGACGGCCGCCCGGGACGGGCGGGTGGTCCGCCGCGGGTGGACGGTCGGTGGTCGTCGGCCGACGGCGCGGGTGCCGGCGTGCGGTCGGACAGGGGCGGGTGCGGTGTCGAGGTGGTCATGCCTCGACGCTCCCGGACCCCGCCCGCCAGCGGATCCCCCGGCGCGGCGAGCCCGCTCCCCCGCGCGGGTGACCGCGCTCCGGCGCGACCGGTCCGGCAGCGACCGGCCGGCGCGTCAGGGGATCAGTCGCGCGGGCGCGCCCGACGCAGCGCCCGGAGGGCGCCCGTGGACCAGAGCGCCCACGCCACGAGCACGGGCTGGAAGAACAGGCGCCCGAACCGCTTGGCGTCGGTGTCGAGGCCGAACCCGTCCTGGTGCTCGAGCCACTGCCCGACGTTCCCCGGGAAGATCACCACGAAGAACGCGGCGGCGACGAGCCCCACGGCGACGCGCCACCGGGACAGCACGACGAGCGACCCGCCGAGCGCGATCTCGACGGCGCCCGACGCGAGCACCGTCACGTCGTCGTCCACGGGGAACCAGGACGGGACCTGCGCCTGGAACTCCTCGCGCGCGACCGTGAGGTGGCTGATCCCGGCCCCGACCAGGGCGAGCCCCAGCGCGACGCGTGCGACCGTCGCGACGGGCGGCACGGGCGGGGCGGGGCGGGTGAGCACGGAGAGGTCCATGGCGCGATCGTCGCACCGGGGCGGTCGGCGCGCGCGTCAGCCCGCCCGCACGAACCCCGACTCGTACGCGCGCACCACGGCCTGTGTGCGGTCCCGGACGCCGAGCTTGGCGAGGACGTTGCCCACGTGCGTGCGCACGGTCTCGACGCCGAGGTAGAGCTCGGCCGCGATCTCCGCGTTCGACAGCCCCTGCGCGACGAGCCGCAGCACCTCCCCCTCCCGCTCGGTCAGGCGCGCGCCGCGCAGCGCGTCGCCCGTGGGCGGGTGCGCCGTCGCGAGGCGTCGCACGGCGTCGGGGAAGAGCAGCGACTCGCCGCGCGCGACGACGCGCACCGCCTGCGCGACCTCCTCCGGGCGAGCGCGCTTGAGCAGGAACCCGTGCGCCCCGGCCCGGAGCGCGTCGAGCACGTGGTCGTCGTTCTCGAAGGTCGTGAGCACGAGGACGCGTGGTGCGCCGTCGCGCGCGAGCAGCGCCCGCGTCGCCGCGATCCCGTCGACGCGCGGCATCCGCACGTCCATGAGCACGACGTCGGGCCGCGCCCGCGCGACGACGCCCGGCACCTCCGCGCCGTCCCCCGCCTCGCCGACGACCTCCAGGTCCGGCTCCGCGTCGAGGATGACGCGCAGCCCCGCGCGCACGAGCGGCTCGTCGTCGACGAGCACCACGCGGACCGTCCCCGTCACGGGACCGCTCCTGCCCGGGCCCGCGCTCATCGCGACGACCCCGCGCGCGGGAACGTCGCGCGCACGACCCAGGCGCCGCCGTCGGGCGCGGGACCGGCCGCGACCTCCCCGCGCAGCAGGTGGGCCCGTTCGCGCATGCCCGCGAGGCCGCGGTGCTCGCGCGCGGCGCCGTCGGGTGCCCGACGCCGCGCGCCCGCCCCGAGCGGGTTGCGCACCTCGACGACCAGCGCGTCACCGGGACCGGGCGCCACCTCGACGGCGACGGGCTCGCCGGGCGCGTGGCGCAGCGCGTTGGTCAGCGCCTCCTGCACGACCCGGTACGCCTCCTGCGACACGGCGCGCGGGACGTCAGGCAGCGCGGCGCCGTCCCGCGCGAGCCGCACGTCGGCGCCCGTGCCGCGCGCGTCGTCGAGCAGGGCGTCGAGGTCGGCGAGCGTGCGGGCCGGGGCGCGGGGCGGCGCCCCCGGGACGTCCGCGCGCAGGAGGCCGAGCACGTGGTCGAGGTCCGCCATCGCGCTGCGGCCCGTCTCCTCGATCGCGGCGAGCGCACGGCGCGCCGCGGGCGGGTCGGAGTCCAGCAGGCGTGCCGCCGCGGCCGCCTGGAGCGTCGTGACGGTCAGGGCGTGGCCGACCGAGTCGTGCAGCTCGCGCGCGAGCCGGCCCCGCTCCGCCGCACGGTCAGCGGCCGCCTCCAGCTCCGCGATCTGCTCCGTCTGGTCCGGGCCGAGCAGCGGCAGGGCCGCCTGGCGCAGCACGGCGCGCGCGAGCACCACGACGTACGGGACGGCGAGCAGCACGAGCACCGCGGTGAGCAGCCACGTCCACGCGGGCAGCGCCTCCCACGGTCGCCAGTCGGCGAGCAGCACCGGCTCGACGCCCGTCGCGGACAGCACGAGCTGCGTCGCGACCGGGACCCCGAACAGCACCACCACCACGACCGCGGCACCGAGGGCCAGGTGCAGCGCGTACCAGGCCGCGGCCCGCCAGCGCGTCGCCGCGCCCGGCGGGGCGGCACCGGCCGCGGGCAGCGGCACGTCGACGTCGAGGAACGTCCGCGCCGCCGCGATCTCGAGCGTGCGCACGGGCGCGAGGAACGGGGGCGTGCTCGCGAGGACCGCCGTCACGAGCGCCAGGACGACCGTCGCGACGCGCGGCGTCTGGAGGGACGCGAACATCTGCACGAACCCCGCGACGAGCACCACGTACGCCCCGGCGACGACGCCGCCGACCACGAGGAGCACCCCGGCGCGCACGGTGGCCGTGCTGCGCAGCGGGGCGAGCACCCGTCCCCACCCTCGCGGCGGGCGCGCGTCGGTCGTCATGGCCCCCAGTCTCACCGCGCCGCCCGCGCGGCACATCCCCTCGACGGGGGAACCGCGACGTGCGCGACGCCGCGCGCCCCGGCACGCCCGCTGGTCCAATGGGAGCGTGATCGGGTTCTGGTGGGGCCTCGTCGGGGCGTCGTCGCTGCTCCTCGGGGCCGCGCTCGTCTTCTGGCGCCCGCCGGGCCAGCGGCTCGTCGGGCTCGTCATGGCGTTCGGCTCGGGCGTGCTCATCAGCGCCGTCGCCTACGACCTCGTGGAGGACGCGTCGACCCGCGCGAGCGGGCTCGTCCTGCTCGCGGGCCTCGCGGGCGGGGCGCTGACGTTCTTCGTCGGCGACCGGATCATCGACCGGATGGGCGGCGAGGGCCGCAAGCGCTCCACGGGCGTGCAGAAGGAGTCGGTCCAGGCCGCGGGCGGCACCGGCGGCGCGGCGATCGCGCTCGGCACCGTGCTCGACGGCATCCCCGAGTCCGTGGTGCTCGGCGCGACGCTCATCGGGGGCGGCGGGGTGAGCGTCGCGATGCTCGCCGCCGTCTTCGTGTCCAACCTGCCGGAGGCGATGTCGGCGACGGCGGGGCTGCTCAAGGCCGGCACGAAGCCGTCGCGGCTGTGGGCGCTGTGGGGGTCGACGACGCTCGTCTCGGCGCTCGCGGCCGGGGTCGGCTACCTCGCGCTCGACAGCGCGTCGCCCGCCGTCGTGGCGGTCACCCAGGCGTTCGCCGCGGGGGCGCTGCTCACCATGCTCGTCGACACGATGATCCCCGAGGCGACGGAGTTCGGCGGACCGGTCACCGGGCTCGTCACGGTGCTCGGGTTCGCGACGGCGTTCGGGCTGAGCTCGATCGGCGGCTGACCGCCGTCAGGCCGCGAGGTCCTGGCCGCTCATGCGGTGGATCGACGCCATGACCTCGTCCGTGAGCTCGCGCCGCGCCTGCGCCGGCTTGGTCCCGGCCGTGATCTGGCGCTGCGGGTCGATGGGCTTGCCGAAGTGCACCTCGACGCGGTGCAGGCGCGGGATCCGCTTGCCGACCGGCTGGACCTTGTCCGTGCCGCGCACGGCGACGGGGACGACGGGCGCGTGCCCGGCGAGCGCGAGCCACGCGACGCCCGTGCGGCCCGGGTGCAGCTTGCCGTCGCGCGAGCGCGTGCCCTCGGGGTAGATCCCGAACGCGCCGCCGCGCTGGAGCACCTCGAGCGCGTCCTCGAGCGAGCGCTGCCCGGCGCGCGGGTCGTCGCGCTGGACGGGGATCATGCCGATCGTCGTGAAGAACCACCGCGACAGGCGGCCCTTGATCCCGCGGCCCGTGAAGTACTCGGCCTTGGCGAGGAACGTCACGTGCCGCGGCGCGACGATCGGGATGAGCAGCGAGTCGATGAACGACAGGTGGTTGCTCGCGAGGATCACCGCACCGTGGCGGGGGATGTTGTTGCGTCCTGTCACCTGGGGCCGCAGCAGCACGTAGGCGAGCAGCGACAGGATGAGCCTCAGGACGCGATAGGTCATCCGTTCATTGTGCACCGTCCGGGGCGCACGTCCGTGCACGCCGTGGACGACGACTCACCCGTCGGCGCGCGCCCCCACCGCCGCACCGCGCCGCACCCGGCCCCGCCGGGTGACGAGGTACACGGCGAGGATCACGGCCACGAGACCCGCGGTGGACACGAGCTGGGCGCGCGCGGCGGCGTCGGTCAGCATGAGGACGGCGAGCGCCGCGAGACCCACGAGCACCGCCCACGTGAGCCACGGGAAGCCCCACATGCGCAGCGTCATCGGCTCGCCCGACGCGCGGGCCTGCGCCTCGATCCGACGGCGGAGCCGCAGCTGCGAGACGGCGACGAGGACCCACACGACGAGCAGCGCGGCGCCCACGGCGTTGAGCAGGATGCCCAGCAGCGCCTCCGGCAGGAGCCAGTTCAGCCCGACCGCGACGAGCGCGAAGAACACGGAGACCAGCACCGACACCCAGGGGACGTCGCGCCGCGACACGCGCCGCAGCGCGCGCGGGCCGTCGCCGCGCCCGGCCAGCGAGTAGGCCATGCGCGACGTGCCGTACACGTTCGCGTTGAACGCCGAGAGCAGCGCGACCACGACGACGACCTCCATGACGCGCGCCGCGCCCGGCAGCCCGGCGAGGTCGAGCACCGCGACGAACGGGCTCTCGGCGAGCAGCGGCGAGTCCCACGGGAGCACGAGCACCATGATCGCGACCGAGCCCAGGTAGAACACGAGGATCCGCCACACGATGCTGCGCGTCGCGCGCGCGACGGCGGTGCGCGGCTCGCGCGCCTCGGCGGCGGCGATCGTGACGATCTCGATGCCGCCGAACGCGAAGACGACGACGAGCAGCCCCGCCGCGATGCCGCCCCATCCCTCCGGGGCGAAGCCGCCCTGGCCGAGCAGGTTCGACGTGCCGACGGGCTCCGTCCCGGGCAGCAGGCCGAGCACGAGCAGCACGCCGACGACGAGGAACCCGACGATCGCCGCGACCTTGACGAACGCGAACCAGAACTCGAGCTCGCCGAACTGCCGCACGCCCCACAGGTTGATCACGGCGAACACGACGACCACGGCGAGCGCGACGCCCCACTGCGGCACGTCGGGGTACCAGCCGGTGACGATGCGCGCGGCCCCGGTGATCTCGGCGCCGAGCACCATGACGAGCATGAACCAGTACAGCCAGCCGAGCAGGAACCCGGCCCACGGCCCGAGCGCCTCCTCCGCGTAGACGGAGAACGACCCGCTCGCGGGGCGCGCGCTCGCCATCTCGGCGAGCATCCGCATCACGAGGATGACGACGACGCCCGCGATCGCGTACGACACGAGCACGGCCGGGCCGGCGGTGGCGATCCCGACGCCGGAGCCGAGGAACAGCCCGGCGCCGATCGCGGAGCCGAGGCCCATCATCGTGAGGTGCCGTGTGCGCAGCCCGCTGCCCAGGTGGTCGGCGCCGGGGTCGGCGCTCGGGTCGGCGCCGCTGTCGACGGTCGCGTCGCCGGTCGGGCCGGTCGTGGACGGCCGGGTCTCGGCCGGGGCCCCGCTCGCGGACGGTGCCGGGCGTTCGGGCGTGGGGGTGCTCATGGTGCGGTCCTGCGGTCGGGGTCGGGACGCCGTGCTCGACGCCGACCCACGACGCTACACGGCCCGAGCGCGACGACGCCCCGCACCCGGCGTGAGGGACGCTCGGGGTGCGGGGCGGCGTCGGGCACGACGCTGTGCCGCGCTACGGGGTCGCGGTCCGCGGGAGCGGGGCGACGGCGTGCTGGCGCGGCGCGGCGGTGCCGTCGCCGGGCGTGGCCGGGTCGCCCGCTCCGGCGGCGGTGCCGGCCTGTCGTCCGTCCCCGTCCGGCGCCGGGGCGTCGGGCGTCGGCGCCGCGGCGTCGACGGCGACCGGTCGGCGCGTCGAGCCGTTGAGGACGCCGTCGTCCTGGAGGTCCTCCAGGTCGTCGTCGTCCACGGCGTTCGCGCCGTGCTCCGCCCCGGCCGCGAACACGGACGGGTCCGGCGGCGTGCCGAACTTCAGGTGGTTGAAGAGCAGGTTCAGCAGGATCGCCATGACCGCGGCCGAGCTGATGCCCGAGTGGAAGATGATCCCGAACCACGTGGGGAACTGGTCGTAGAAGTCGGGCTTGGCGATGGGGATCATCCCGAACGAGATCGACGCCGCCACGATGATGAGGTTCATCGGGCGCGAGTAGTCGACCTTGGCGAGCGTGCGGATGCCCGACGCCGCGACCGAGCCGAACAGGACGACGCCCGCACCGCCGAGGACCGGCGTCGGCACCGCGGCGACGACGCGGCCGAGGACGGGCAGCAGGCCGAGGATCACGAGGATCGCGCCGCCCGCCCCCACGACGAACCGCGACTTCACGCCCGTGATGGCCACGAGACCGACGTTCTGCGCGAACGCCGACTGCGTGAAGGACCCGAAGAACGGCGACACGATGGACGACGCCATGTCGGCACGGAGGCCGTCGGCGATGCGCTTGCGGTTCACCTTGGTGCCGACGATCTCGCCGACGGCGATGATGTCGGCCGTCGTCTCGGTGAGTGTCACGAGGATGACGATGAGCATGGAGATGATCGCGGCGATCTCGAACGTCGGCGCCCCGAAGCCGAGGAACGACGGGAACGCGGCGACGGGGCCGTCGCCCACGCCGGAGAAGTCGGCCTTGCCCAGCGCGAGGGCGATGAGCGTCCCGACGACGATCGCGATGAGGATCGACAGGCGCGAGATCGTGCCGCTGCCGACCTTGGACAGCAGGATGACGATCGCGAACGTCAGCGCGGCGAGGCCGATGTTGCTCACCGAGCCGTAGTCGGGCGCGCTCGCGTTGCCGCCCATCGCCCAGTTGGCCGCGACGGGCATGAGCGTGAGCCCGATCGTCGTGATGACGACGCCCGTGACCACGGGCGGGAAGAACCGGATGATCTGCGCGAAGAACGGCGTGATGAGCAGGCCGATCACGGAGGCGACGAGCACCGCGCCCAGGACGCCCGGGATCCCTCCCCCGCCGTTGACGATCGCGACCATCGTGGACACGCCCGCGAAGGACACGCCCTGGACCAGCGGCAGCTGGGACCCGAAGAAGGGGATGCCCACCGTCTGCAGGATCGTCGCGAGGCCGCCGATGAAGAGGGACGCTGCGACGAGCATCCCGATCTCGGCGCCGGTCAGGCCCGCGGCGCTCCCCACGATGAGCGGCGGGGCGATGATGCCGCCGTACATCGTGAGCACGTGCTGGAACCCGTACCCGAACGTCGACCCGATGGGCAGCCGCTCGTCCTCAGGGCGTACCGGACGCAGTTCGGCGCCGTCCGTGGCCTTCGTGGCTCGCGCGTTCATAGCGGACCTCCTCGTCAGCTATCGTTCCGCTTGGCGGAAAACTACTTCCACTATTCGAACGCCAAGTGTGACCCGTGTCAAGTCCCCGACGACAACTCGTCCGCGGCCGGGCGAGGCGCGGGCACCCCGACGGCCGCGCGTCCGGTGCGGCAAAGCGCTGGCACCACGTCGCGCGCGCTCCCTACGCTCCAGCGGTGACCACGAGCCTGCGCCCCTACCGCCCCGCCGACCTCGACGCGGTCGTCGAGCTGTCGCTGCGCGCGTGGGAGGGCGCGTTCGCCTCCTGGCGCGAGATCCTCGGGGAGCGCCTCTACGACCTCGCCTACCCCGACTGGCGCGGCAGCCAGGCGGCGGAGGTGCGGGGCGCGTGCGAGAAGCACCCCGCGACGACGGTCGTCGCGGAGCGCGACGGCCGGGTCGTCGGGTTCGCCACCACGGTGCTCGGCGAGCCCGCGCCGGAGGGCACGCGCACCGCCGACCTGGAGATCATTGCCGTCGACCCCGACGTGCAGGGCGACGGCATCGGCCGCCGGCTCGTGGAGGCCGCCCTCGCGCTCATGCGCGACGCCGGGTGCGCCTACGCCAACGTCTGGACCGGCGGCGACCCGGGCCACGGCGCCGTGCGCGCCCTGTACGAGTCGAGCGGCTTCACCGCCCTGCCCGTCGTCCACTACTACCGCGAGCTCTGAGCCGGCGGGGACGCCCGGGCGTCGGCCCGACCCGTCCCCGCCGGCCGCGGCTCACCCCGCGACGAGGCGCCGGGCCGCCGCCGAGTGCTCGGCCGCCAGGGCGCCGAGGTCGAGCCCGGGGATCGCGCCGTCGACGACGCGCCACGCGCCGCCCACCATGACGCGGTCCGCGCGGTCGGCGCCGCACAGCAGGAGCGCGGCGACCGGGTCGTGGGCGCCCGAGAAGCGCAGCTCGTCGAGCCGCCACAGCGCGAGGTCGGCCTGCTTGCCGACCGCGAGCACGCCGACGTCGTCCCGCCCCAGCACGCGCGCCGAGCCCCGCGTCCCCCAGCCGAGCGCACGGGTCACGGGGATGTCCGCGCCGTACCGGAGGCGCTGGAGGTAGAGCGCCTGGCGCGCCTCGAGGATCATCGTCGAGGCGTCGTTCGACGCCGAGCCGTCGACCCCGAGACCGACCGGCGCGCCCGCGTCCTCCAGCTCCACGGCCCGGGCGATGCCGGACGCGAGGCGCATGTTCGACGTCGGGCAGTGCGCGACGCCGGTCCCCGCCGCCCCGAGGCGGCGCACCTCGTCGTCGTCGAGGTGGATGCCGTGGCCGAGCCAGGCGCGGTCCGTGAGCCAGCCGACGGACTCCAGGTAGTCGACCGTGCGCATCCCGAAGCGCTCGCGGCAGAAGTCCTCCTCGTCGACCGTCTCGGCGAGGTGCGTGTGCAGGCGGACGTCGAGCTCCTCCGCGAGCGCCGCGCTCTCGCGCATCGCGTCGGTCGTCACGGAGAACGGCGAGCAGGGCGCGAACGCGATCTGCACCTGCGCCCCGGCGCCCCGCTCGTGGTACGTGTCCACGAGCCGCCGCGAGTCCGCGAGGATCGTGTCGAGGTCCTGGACGACCGACTGCGGCGGCAGGCCGCCGTCGTCCTGGCCGAGCGTCATGGAGCCGCGCGTGAGGGTCGCGCGCATCCCGAGCCGCCGGACCGCCGCGACCTGGAGGTCGATCGCGTCGTCGAGACCGTCCGGGAACACGTAGTGGTGGTCGGCCGCCGTCGTGCAGCCGGAGAGCAGGAGCTCGGCGAGGGCGACGGTCGTCGCGAGCTCGTGGTCGCGCGGCGTGAGGCGCGCCCAGACCGGGTAGAGGCGCTGCAGCCAGGGGAAGAGCGGGGCGTCGGCGACCGGCCCCCAGGCCCGCGTGAGCGTCTGGTAGAAGTGGTGGTGCGTGTTGATCAGGCCTGGCGTGAGCACGTGCTGCGACGCGTCGAACGTCTCGTCGACGGGAGCGGACGGCTGCGCGCCGGCCGCGACGAGCTCGACGATCACCCCGCCCTCGACGACGAGGCCGCCGCGCGCGTCCGGGGCGCCCGGGGAGTCGTCGGCGGTGAACACGCCGAGCGGGTCGCGGACCCACGTCCTGGTCGCTGCGTCGGTGCTGGTCATGGTGCCTCCTGGTGGCTCATCGCTCACCGGGGCGCGGCTCCGGCGCCACGGTGCGCCGGCTCAGTGGTCCTGTCTGCCGATCCAGGTGCCGCGCGTCACGCGGCCCGGCCGACGCTAGGCCGGGCCGCGACCGCCGTCAAGATGCGCCCGCCGCTTCCCGCGCGCGACCTCGGCCGCTGCGCCATCCTGGTGCTCGCCGCCGCCGACCACCGGGAGCCGTCCGTGAACGTCTACGCCCCGCTCGTGCCGGTGTTCGTCGTCGCCCTGGTGGCGCCGCTGCTCACGGGCCTCATGCCCGTGCGGTCGCGCGTCCCGCAGGTCGTCGTGCTGCTGCTGGGCGGCATCCTCGTCGGGCCGTCCGCGCTCGACCTCGCCACGCCCGACGACGTCACGCTCCTCTCGGACCTCGGCATGGGCTTCCTCTTCCTCCTGGCCGGGTACGAGCTCGAGCCGAGCCTCCTGCGCGAGCGCGTCGGTCGGCGGGCCGGAGCGGCGTGGCTGACGTCGCTCGTCGTCGGCGCCGTGCTCGTCCTCGCGATCGTGGGCCACGACTCGCCGCACGCCGTCGCGGCGGGGGCGATCGCGCTCACGACGACGGCGCTCGGCGTGGTGCTCCCCATCCTGCGCGACGGCGGTCAGCTCGGCTCGCGGCTCGGCCGTGCGGTGCTCGTGGTCGGCGCGGTGGGCGAGCTCGGCCCGATCGTCGCCATGGCCGTGCTGCTCGGGACGCGCGAGAGCGGGGTCGCGGCGATCCTGCTCGTCCTGTTCGCGGTCGTCGCGGTCGCGCTGTCCGCGCTGCCGGGCCGGCTGGGGCGCCTCAAGGCACTCGGCGGCGACCGCCTCTTCAGCGCGGCGGAGCACGGGACCGGCCAGAGCACGCTGCGCCTCACGGTGCTGCTGCTCGTCGTGCTGCTCGCGCTCGCCGCGGGCCTGGGCTTCGACGCGGTGCTGGGCGCGTTCGTCGGCGGCATGGTGCTGCGACGCTGGGCGCCCGGCGACGTCGAGGCGCTGGAGAAGAAGCTCGACGCGGTCGCGTGGGGCGTGTTCGTGCCGGTGTTCTTCGTGAGCTCCGGCATGGGCCTGGACATCGACTCCATCGTCGCGTCCCCGCTGCTGCCGCTGACGTTCTTCGCGCTCATGGTGGTCGTGCGGGGCGGCCCGGTGCTCCTGTGGTTCCGGCGCGAGCTGCCGTCGGTCGAGCGCGTCCAGACCGCGCTCTACGCGGCGACCGCGCTGCCGCTGCTCGTCGCGCTCACGGAGATCGCGGTCGAGCAGGGCGCCATGACGTCGCAGGTCGGGGCGGCGCTCGTCGGCGCGGGCGTGCTGTCGGTGATCGTGCTGCCGATGGTCGCGAGCAGGCTCGGGCCGCGCGAGCCGGGCGGCCGCCCGCCCGGACCGGGCGAGCAGGGCGAGCCGGGCCCGCGCGTCGACCCGCCCGACGACGCGGCGACCGCGCGCGGGTGACGCACCCCGGGGTGCCCCGCCCGCGCGGCCGGTCGCCGCGGTCGCCAGGTCAGCCGGGTGTCAGAGCGTCCACTGCTGGGCGGTGGTGCCGTTGCACGTCCAGGTCTGCAGCCGCTGGCCGTCGTGCAGGGGCGCGCCGCCCGTGGCGTCGAGGCAGAGCCCGGACTGCGGGTTGCGCAGCGCCTTGCTCCCCGCGTCGTACGCCCACTTCTGCGCGCCGGTCCCGTTGCACGTCCACACCTGCACGGCGGCGCCGCGCGTCGTCGAGCCGTCGCGCACGTCGAGGCACTTGCCGAGCGCGCGGACGGTCCCGTCGGAGCCGCGCGTCCAGGTCTGCGCGGCGTTGCCGCTGCACGTGACGATCTGCACCGGGTTGCCGTCGGTCGGGTCCGCCCACGGGACGTCGATGCACATGCCGTTCGCGGCACGCACCGCGCCGGTCCCCGTGGGCAGGCCGGTGCCGGGGTTCCCCGGGTTCGACGAGCCCGAGCCGTTGTCGTAGACGCGCACGTAGTCGACCTTCATCTGCTGCGGGAGCTGGGTCGTGCCGTCGGGGTAGCCC
Source organism: Cellulosimicrobium sp. AB352 (assembly GCF_049538415.1). Classification (NCBI taxonomy): domain Bacteria; kingdom Bacillati; phylum Actinomycetota; class Actinomycetes; order Micrococcales; family Promicromonosporaceae; genus Cellulosimicrobium; species Cellulosimicrobium sp. AB352. The sequence goes on from NZ_JBMVFX010000024.1 coordinate 34,595, forward strand.
GGCCACTGCCCGCCGACCGCGACGTTGAGGATGAGGAAGAACGGCTGGTCGAACACCCAGGCGTTCGCGCCGACGCTCGCGCGCGTGACGCGGTGGAACTGCTGGCCGTCGACGAACCACGTGATCTCCCCCGGCTTCCAGTCGACCGCGAACGTGTGGAACGTGTCCGCGAACGACCAGCCCTGCGGGTGCTGGTACATGCCCGTGATGCCGGAGCCGCCGGAGTACCCCGGGCCGTGCACCGTGCCGTGCACGCGGTGCGGCTCGAACCCGACGTTCTCCATGATGTCGATCTCGCCCGACGACGGCCACGGCGTCCCGGGGAAGCTCCCGCCGAGCATCCAGAACGCCGGCCAGATCCCCTGGCCCCGCGGGATCTGGATGCGCGCCTCGATGCGCCCGTACTGCGGCTGGTACTTCCCCTGGGTCGTCATGCGCGCCGACGTGTACGACCCGTCGCCCTCGCGGCGCGCGGTGATGACGAGGTTGCCCTGGCCGTCGAGCGCGGAGTTGGCGCGCGAGGCCGTGTAGTTCTGGAGCTCGGCGTTGCCCCACCCGTGCGCGCCGGTCTCGTGGTTCCAGACGGCGGGGTTCGGCGCCGAGCCCGCCGCGCCGTCGAACTCGTCGGACCACAGGAGGTCGCCGGGTGCGGCGGCGGCCGACGTCGCGGGCACGGTGACGGCGAGCGCCGCCGCGGCGGCCGTGAGCGCGGCGACGAGCGCACCCGCGAGGCGCCGCCGGGCGCGGGGTCGGGGCCCGACAGAGGTGCCGGGTGGGGTCGTGGGCGGGGTCAGGGAGCGGTGACGTGCGAGGTCCATCGTTCCTCCAGGTCCGGCGGCGGTGCCGCCTGCGTCTCGCCACGGTGCGGGACATGCTCTCGGCGCGACTCTGCACCGGGCGGGGGCCGTTCCTCGGCCCTCCGTCCGCGACCCTACGGCGGCGCGAACACGCCGAGCAAGCGCTCTCTCGGCGTGTCGTGGGATCGCTCCCATCTCGCTTCCCCGCCACCCGGGCACGCGGGCGGCCCGACCGCCCCGGGAACGCCCCGGGACGTCAGGCGGTCGCAGGGACCGCCGCGTCGAGGATCGCCTCGGCCGCCCGGCGCGCCTGGCGCGCGACGTCGAGGTCCTGCGTGATAGCCGCCGTCGTCTGGGCGCCCTCGGCGAGCAGCACGACCTGGAGCGCGACGTCGTCGGGCAGGCCCGCCTCGCGCACGACGTCGCGCGCGTACCGCTGGAACGACTCCTTGTGCTCGCGCACCGCGGCGGCGACGCCGGGCGACGTCGCGCCCAGCTCGCCGAACGAGTTGATGAACGCGCACCCGCGGAAGCCGTCCTCGCGGAACCACGCGTCGAGGAAGTCGAACACCGCGAGCAGGCGGTCGCGGGGCGTGGCCGCTCCCGCGGCGGCCTGCGCGATCCCCTCGTCCCACCGGCGCGTGCGCTGGCGCAGCACGGCCACGACGAGGTCGTCCTTGGACGGGAAGAGCGAGTAGATGCGCTTGAGCGACACCCCGGCCTCGGCGCGGACGGCGTCCATCCCGACGGACTGCACGCCCTGGGCGTAGAACAGCCGGTCGGCCGCGGCCACCACGGCCGCGCGGGCGCTCGCGTCGTCGAGCATCGCTCATCTCCTGTTCACGTCGTACCGCTTGCGCGGAGAACCATCGTTCTCTAGTGTAGCGACTCACGGGAGAACGATCGTTCTCCCGACGTCGCGAAGGGAGCACGACCATGGGGTACATCACCGTCGGGCAGGAGAACTCCACCGACATCGAGCTCTACTACGAGGACCAGGGCGCCGGGCAGCCGGTCGTCCTCATCCACGGCTACCCGCTCGACGGCCACAGCTGGGAGCTGCAGAAGCGCGAGCTGCTCGACGCCGGCCACCGCGTCATCACCTACGACCGTCGCGGGTTCGGCGCGTCGAGCAAGGTCGGCAGCGGCTACGACTACGACACGTTCGCAGCCGACCTCGACACCGTCCTCGAGACGCTCGACCTGCGCGACGTGATCCTCGTCGGCTTCTCCATGGGCACCGGCGAGCTCGCCCGCTACGTGAAGAACCACGGCCACGAGCGCGTCGCCAAGCTCGCGTTCCTCGCCTCGCTCGAGCCCTTCCTCGTCCAGCGCGACGACAACCCGGAGGGCGTCCCGCAGTCCGTGTTCGACGGCATCGTCGAGGCCGCGCGCTCCGACCGCTACGCCTGGTACACGCAGTTCTACAAGGACTTCTACAACCTCGACGAGAACCTCGGGACCCGCATCAGCGAGGACGCCGTGCACGCGAGCTGGATCACCGCGATCGGCTCCGCGCCCGTCGCCGCGTACGCGGTCGTGCCGACCTGGATCGAGGACTTCCGCGCCGACGTCGAGGCCGTCCGCGCCGCCGGCAAGCCGACCCTGATCCTGCACGGCACGAAGGACAACATCCTGCCGATCGACGCGACCGGGCGCCGCTTCCGCCAGCTCGTGCCGGACGCCGAGTACGTCGAGGTCGATGGCGCTCCCCACGGCCTGCTCGTCACGCACGCGGCCGAGGTCAACGAGGCGCTGCTCGCCTTCGTCGGGCGCTGACCGCGACGCCGGTCGGCAGGTCCGGGCGCCGGGGTGGTCCCCGGCGCCCGGCGCCACGGCCGAGTGAGCGTCAGGCGACCGTCACGCGGTAGTCGTCGGCGTCGTCGTCCCAGGCGAGGTCGACGGCGCCGGCGGCCTGCGCCGCCTTGCAGAACTGCAGGAACCCGCGGTACCCGAGCGCCTTCTCGCTGAAGTCGGGGCGCTTCTTGCGGATCGCGTTCTTCAGCCCGGACAGGACCGTCGAGCCGCCCTCCTCACGGACCACGTCGCGCACGAGCGCGAACGCCTGGTCCGTGTCGCCCTGCGCGGGCAGCGACACCTCCGGGTCGCCCGTCGCGGGGCCGGGCGCGAGCTCCACGAAGCTCCGGTCGGCGAGGAACCGCAGGAACTCGCCGAAGTTGCGGAACCCGTAGTCCGCCTCGCTGAACGTCGGGTCCTTGCGCAGCAGCGTGCGCTTGAGCACCGACGCGGTGACCGGACCGCTCGTGGACGCCTCGAGGTCGGCCAGGGTCTGCGCGACGCGCACCTCCATGGGGACGTCCTCGCCCGACGGCGCGTCGTCGTCGGCCTCGGAGGTCGTCGCGACGAGCGCGGGCTCGTCGGCCGGCTGCTCGACGGGCGTCGTCTCGCCGTCGACCTCGGCGTTCTCGGTCACGACGGGCTCGCCCCGGCGCGACGAGCGCCCGACGGCCTCGCCGAGCTCCGCGAGCGCCGCGGCGGCCGGGGTCTCGACCTCCGGCTCGGCGATCTCGGTCGCCTTGCGGCGCCCGGACGTGCGGCCGCCGGTGCGCTTCGCCTTCGCGCCACCGGACGTCGTCCCGGCGCGCCCACCGCGGACCGAGCGAGACTCCGGCTCGTCGGGGACGTCGACACCCTCGAGCCGGTCGTAGAACAGGAACTCGTCGCACGCGGGCGGCAGGAGGCGGGACGTCGACTTCTCGACGCCGACGCCGATGACGCGCTTGTTCAGCTCGCGCAGCTTGTGGACGAGCGGGGAGAAGTCGCTGTCCCCCGTGCACATGACGAACGTCGAGATGTAGTCGCGCTCGAACGCCATCTCGATCGCGTCGACGACCATCTTGATGTCGGCGGCGTTCTTGCGGGACGCCCCCATGCGCTGGGGCATCTCGATGAGCTCGACCTGGTGCCGCGTGAGCGAGCGACGGTCCTCGTCGAAGTACGACCAGTCCGCGTACGCCCGCCGCACGACGACGCGCCCGCGCACGGCGAGCGCGTCGGCGATCGGGCCGAAGTCGAACGTCATGCCGCCCAGGTGCTCGCGCGCCCCGAGCGCGAGGTTCTCGTAGTCGATGAAGACGGCCAGTCGCTCCTCGGTGTCCATGCCCGCCAGCCTAGGCGCAGACCACGGCCCCGACCCCGCGCGGATGTGTACGGGCGTACACATCGTGTGTACGATCGTCCGCATGCCGCCCCCCATCCTCGCGGGCCCGGCGCCGGACGTCCGGCGTGCGCGGGTCGCCGTCGCCGCGCTGTTCCTCACCAACGGCGCGCTGTTCGCGAACCTCGTGCCGCGGTACCCCGAGATCAAGGCCGGGCTCGACCTGGGCAACGCCACGTACGGGCTCGCCGTCGCGGCGTTCCCCGCGGGGGCCATCACCGCCGGGCTCGCCGCCGCGGCGCTCGTCCGCCGGTTCGGGTCGGCGCGCGTCGCCGTCGCCGGCACCGTGCTCACCGCGGCCGGGCTGCTGCTCGCGGGCCTGGCGCCCGCCCTGCCGCTGCTCGTCGTCGCGCTGTTCGCGGCGGGGGCGATGGACGCGTTCACCGACGTCGCGCAGAACGCGCACGGCTTGCGCGTGCAGCGCCGGTACGGCCGCTCGATCATCAACGGCTTCCATGCGCTGTGGTCGGTCGGCGCCGTCGTGGGCGGCGGGATGGCGGCCGCCGCCATCGCGCTCGGCCTGCCCCTCGGCGTCCACCTCGCGATCACGGGCGCGCTCTTCGCGGTGGTCGCGCTCGTCGCGCTGCGCTGGTGCCTGCCCGGGCTCGACGGCGAGGCGCCCGACGCCGTCGCGGCGGAGGCCGCCGCGACCCCGGCCGGTGCCCCGGCAGGCGCGGAACCCGCAGGGACCGGCGCAGCACTCGCGCGCGCGTCCCGGGGCCGCACGGCCGCCGTCCTCGCCGCGCTCGTGCTCGTCGCCGTCGCGGGCACCCTCGTCGAGGACGCGGGCAGCACGTGGGCCGCGGTCTACCTGTCCGGGTCGCTCGGCGCCCCCGCGACGCTCGCCGCCGCCGGCTTCGTCGCGCTCGTCGGCGCCCAGTTCGTCGGGCGCCTCGTCGGGGACCGCCTCGTGGACCGCTTCGGTCAGCGCGCCGTCGCCCGGACCGGGGGTGCGCTCGTCGCGCTCGGCACGGGCCTCGCGCTCGCGTTCCCCTCCGTGCCCGGCACGATCGCCGGGTTCGCCGCCGCCGGGTTCGGTGTCGCGACCCTCGTCCCGGCCGCGATGCAGCAGGCGGACGAGCTCCCCGGGCTGCGCGCGGGCACGGGCCTCACGCTCGTCTCGTGGCTCATGCGGCTCGGGTTCCTCCTGTCGCCGCCGATCGTCGGGCTCGTCGCCGACGCCACGAGCCTGCGGACCGGCCTGCTCGTGCTCCCGCTCGCGGGCGTCGTCGTCGTGCTGCTCGCCGGCGTCCTCGCACCGCGCCGCGCCACCACCTCGCCGCACCACCCCGCCCCGCACGACCGCACCCTCGAGTCCCAGGAGACCAGCGCATGACCACCGACTACTTCGCCGGCGACGACCGCACCAGCTACGAGCGCATGGCGGCGGGCGACCTGTACGTCGCCGACGACCCGGAGATCGCGCGCGGCGTCCAGCGCGGCCTGCGCCTCGTCGACGCCTACCACCGGGCGGTGCTCGACGGCGACGACGACGGCGCCCGCGCGATCCTCACGGACCTGCTCGGCTCGCTCGGCGAGGGCGCGTCGGTGAAGCCCCCGCTCGCGGTGGACTTCGGCAGCAACGTGCACCTCGGCGACCGGACGTTCGTCAACTCCGGGCTCACCGCGCTCGACGTCGCGGCGATCACCATCGGCGACGACTGCCTCCTCGGGCCGAACGTCCAGCTCCTCACCCCCACGCACCCCGTCGACCCCCAGCCGCGGCGCGACAAGCTCGAGGCCGCCGAGCCCATCACGCTCGGCGACAACGTGTGGCTCGGCGGCGGCGTCATCGTGTGCCCGGGCGTGACGATCGGCGACAACACCGTCGTGGGCGCGGGGTCCGTCGTCACGCGCGACCTGCCCGCGAACGTCGTGGCCGTCGGCAACCCGGCGCGCGTGATCCGCGAGAACATCTGACCCGTGACCGAGACCCCCGCGCCTCCCGGCCCGACGGGCCGCGCGCGCCGCCACGACCCGGAGCGCCGCGACCGCATCATCGACGCGTGCCTCGACGTGATCGCGGAGCACGGGGTCGAAGGGACCTCGCACCGGCGCGTCGCGGCGGCGGCCGACGTCCCGCTCGGCTCCATGACGTACCACTTCGCCGGGATGGACGACCTGCTGCGCGAGGCGTTCGGCCGGTTCACGCGCGAGGCCGCCGCGCAGTTCGAGCGCCGCATGGGCGACGCGCGCACGCCCGAGGAGGCCGTCCAGGCCGTCACGACGCTCATCACGCACGACGTCTTCGCGACGCAGCGCGACCTCGTCCTGTCGCACGAGCTCTACACGCTCGCGGCGCGGGACCCGGCCTACCGGACGCTCACCAACGACTGGATGCGTCGCAGCCGCGCCGCGCTGGGCCGCCACTTCGACCCCGCGACATGCCGCGTGCTCGACGCGTTCATCGAGGGCATGACGATCCACCGCGCGCTCGACACCGAGCCGCACGACGACGTCGACGTCCTCGGTGCGGTCCGCCGCCTCACGCGGGTCGGGCCGCCCGTGCCCCCTCCGCCGCGGTGACGTCGAACAGCTCGCACGTCACGCCGTAGTACGCGTCGGTCCTGCCGCGGGGGGTCATGCCGATCCGTCGGCACACCGCCTGGGACGCCGCGTTGTCGGGGTGCGTCACGGCGACGACCCGGTCGAGGCCCCGCGCGAACGCGTGCGCGAGGACGGCCGAGGCCGCCTCCGACGCATACCCGCGGCCCCACGCGGTGGGGTGGAAGTGCCACCCGATCTCCGTGTCGCCGGACGGCTGCAGCGGGTCGCCCGTGCCCGACGCCGGGATCGACTTGAGCAGGATGGTCCCCACGGGCGCGCCGTCGGGCAGACCGGCGCCGTCGTCCTCGCGCGGGACGACCGCCCAGACGCCGTGCGTGCCGTCGTCGACCTCGGCCCACGCGGCGACGCGCGCGAGCGCCTCGTCCCGGTGCTCCAGGACGCGCGGCGTCGTCCCGACGTACCGCATCACGTCCCAGCGGGAGTAGATGTCGAGGACGGCGTCGGCGTCGTCGGGCTGCCAGGGGCGGAGGGTCAGTCGGGGCGTCGTCAGCGTCTGCACCGCCCCAGGCTACGAGGCGCGCGCAACCTTCTTCCCGCGCCGTTCGTCGCACACCGACCACCGTTCGTCGCACACCTCGACCGCCCGCCGCCGTGACGTGGATCACGGTCCGCCGCGGTTCCTAGCCTTCCGTGGTCGGACCGCAACGACGCGACCCTGGAGAGGCTCGATGACGACAGACACCCGCGCGGCGCGGAACGCCGCGGACGACGACCCGGAGATCGCGCCGAACCCGTCCCTGCCCCCCACCGCGGTGCCCGAGGAGCTTCCCGGGGCACAGACGCGCACCCGCTGGACGCCGCAGAAGATCGCCCTGTGGGCCGCGATCTCGCTGCTCGGCGGCATCGCGTGGGTCATGCTCGCGGTCGTCCGCGGCGAGACCGTGAACGCGATCTGGTTCGTGTTCGCCGCCGTGTGCACGTACCTCATCGGGTACCGCTTCTACTCCAAGGTCATCGAGCGCTACATCACGCGCCCCGACGACCGCCGCGCCACGCCCGCCGAGGCCCGCGAGGACGGCAAGGACTACGTCCCGACCGACCGGCACGTGCTGTTCGGTCACCACTTCGCCGCGATCGCCGGCGCGGGCCCGCTCGTCGGTCCCGTGCTCGCCGCGCAGATGGGCTACCTGCCCGGCACGATCTGGATCATCGTCGGCGTCGTGCTCGCCGGCGCGGTGCAGGACTACCTCGTCCTGTTCTTCTCCATGCGCCGCGGCGGGCGGACCATCGGCCAGATGGCGCGCCAGGAGCTCGGCCGCGTGGGCGGCACCGCCGCGATCGTCGCGTCGCTGCTCATCATGATCATCATCGTCGCGATCCTCGCGCTCGTCGTCGTCAACGCGCTCGGCGAGAGCCCGTGGGGCGTGTTCTCCGTGTCGATGACGATCCCCATCGCGCTGTTCATGGGCGTGTACCTGCGGTACATCCGGCCCGGGAAGATCACCGAGGTCTCGGTCATCGGCTTCGTGCTGCTGCTCGCCGCGATCGTCGGCGGCGGCTGGATCGCGGACACCGCGTGGGGCGCCGAGCTCTTCCACCTCGACCGCACGACCATCGCGGTCGGCGTCATCGTGTACGGCTTCGTCGCCGCCGTCCTGCCCGTGTGGCTCCTGCTCGCGCCCCGCGACTACCTCTCGACGTTCATGAAGGTCGGCGTCATCGTCGTCCTCGCGGTCGCGGTGATCGTCGTGCGGCCCGAGATCACGGTGCCCGCGATCAGCGAGTTCGCGAGCGGCGAGACGGGCCCGGTCGTGTCCGGGGCGTTGTTCCCGTTCCTCTTCGTCACGATCGCGTGCGGCGCGCTGTCCGGCTTCCACGCGCTCATCGCGTCGGGCACGACGCCGAAGCTCGTCGAGAAGGAGCGCCAGACGCGCTTCATCGGCTACGGCGGCATGCTCATGGAGTCGTTCGTCGCGATCATGGCGCTCGTCGCCGCGATCTCCATCGACCGCGGCATCTACTTCGCGATGAACTCGTCCGCCGCCGCCACGGGCGGCACGGTCGAGGGCGCGGTCGCGTTCGTCAACGGGCTCGGCCTCATGGGCGTCAACCTCACGCCGGACATGCTCACGTCGACCGCGGAGGCCGTCGGGGAGCCGTCGATCGTGTCCCGGACGGGCGGCGCCCCGACGCTCGCGCTCGGCCTCGCGCACATCATGCAGCAGCTCGTGGGCGGCACCGCGATGATGGGCTTCTGGTACCACTTCGCCATCATGTTCGAGGCGCTGTTCATCCTCACCGCCGTCGACGCCGGCACGCGCGTCGCGCGATTCATGCTCCAGGACACCCTCGGCAACGTGTCGCCGAAGTTCCGCGACGTCACGTGGCGGCCGGGCGTGTGGTTGTGCACCGCGATCATGGTCGCCGGGTGGGGCAGCATCCTCTACCTCGGCGTGACCGACCCCCTCGGCGGGATCAACACGTTCTTCCCGCTGTTCGGCATCGCGAACCAGCTCCTCGCGGCCATCGCGCTCGCCGTCGTGCTGGCGATCGTCGCCAAGCGCGGGCGCAGCTACCAGCGCTGGCTGTGGATCGTGGCGGCGCCGCTCGCGTTCACCGCGGTCATCACCATCTGGGCGTCGATCGAGAAGATCTTCTCCCCCGTCCCCGCGGTCGGGTACTGGGCCAACCACAACGCGTTCAAGGACGCGCTCGCCGCCGGCGAGACGTCGTTCGGCACCGCCGGCTCGGTCGAGGCGATGGAGGCGGTCGTCCGCAACACGTTCGTCCAGGGCACGCTCTCGATCGTGTTCGTCGTCCTCGCGATCGTCGTCATCGTCGCGTCGGTCCTCGTGACCGCGAAGGCGCTGCGCGACGGCGGCGGCGCCAACCACGAGGACCCGCCCGTCGCGTCGCGCCGGTTCGCCCCGGCCGACCTGTTCGCGACGAAGGCCGAGAAGGCGATCCAGAAGGAGTGGGCGGCGCTGCCGCCCGAGAAGCGCCCTGCCGCGACGGGGCACCGGTGACGGTGCGGCACGGGACGCAGGGTCCCGCCACGACGGTCCGTGCGACCGTCGTGGCGGGGCTCCGCACCGCGGCGGCCCGCGTGCACGACGGCGCGGCCCACGTCCGCTGGTACGTGCGGCAGGTGATGGGCGACGACGCGTACGCGACCTACGCCGCGCACCAGCGCGCGGTGCACCCTGGGGGCGTCGTCATGACCGAGCGCGAGTTCTGGCGCATGCGGCACGCCGAGCAGGACGCCAACCCGGGGTCGCGCTGCTGCTGACGGCCTAGGCTCGGCGCCGTGCTCCGCGTCCCCCTCGACCTGCTCCTGCCGCGGGTCTCCGTCGCCGACGTCCGGCAGCGCGCCGCGGAGCTGCCCCGCCGCGGGCAGGAGGTCCGGGTCCGCGTGCGCGACGACGTGCTCGTCGCCCGCCGCTGGGCCCCCGGCGCGCACGCGAGCGGGCACAGCGTGCTGCGCGCCCGGCTCACCGAGGAGCCCGACGGCGTCCGCGTGCGCGGGACGGTCGCCCCGAGCGGGCTGGACCTCGTGCTGGTGGCGATCTGGCTCGCCGCAGCCGCCGGGATCGCGACGCTCGGCGCCGTCTACCAGAACGGGGTCGCGTGGCTCGTCGCGCTCCTCCCCCTCGCCTTCGGCGCGGTCTTCGCCGCCTGGCTGCCCGGGGCCGCACGGTCCGGTCACGACGTCCTACTGCGGGCGCTCGCCGCCCTCGGCGAGGGGCCCGACCTCCGCGGGCCACGGTGACGGGCGTGGCCCGCCCTCCCGCCCGCATCACGTCCGACCCGCCGCGGGGCACGTTCTCCGCGTGCACCCTCGTGCTCGCCACCGACCCCGTGACGGCGGCCAGGTGGGTCGCCGCCGCGTTCGGCGCGCTGCGCTGGAAGCGCCGGGCGTCCGACGTCGCGCACCGCGAGGGCGCGTCGTTGTGGGAGGTCGGGGGCGCGGCCCGCGCGTTCTTCCTCGACGACCTCGACGTGCTCCGCCTCGTCACCCCGCGTGCGGCGGCGTTCTTTCTCGCACGGGCGGGGCGTCGCTACGGTCCAGCCCGACGGCGCCGCGCACCGCACCGTCGTCACGCTCTCCCTGGTCGAGGGCCAGCTCTCGTGCCGCGAGAGCTTCGGCGCCGTCGCGCGGCACCTGCACGAGGCCGCGGTCCGCGCCGGTGCGCTCCCGCCCGACGACGTCCCGGTGTGGACGAGCGCCTACGACCTGCCGGCCGGCTCCCCCGGCCACCCGCGGTCGCGCAAGCGCCTGTTCCGCGGCTCCTGAGCACCCTTACCTACCCGGGCATGACGATCCCCGTCTCGCTCTCGGGCGAGACGTCGAGTCGGCAGATCACCGAGAATCCAGGGGTGCGGACATACCCCCTGAGCAAAGCGACGACCAACCTCTCCGCCCTGGTCGACGAGGTGGAGAGCACCCACCAACCGGTGACGATCACCCGTCACGGGAAGGCGGCGGCGGTGCTGATCGCGTCGGAAGACCTCGCGACGCTCATGGAGGCTCTGGCATGGCTGTCCGACCCTGACCACGCGGCCGAGATGGCCGAGGCCGAGGGGGCGGTGGCGCGGGGCCGCAGCCTGCGCCTCGCCGAGGTGCGCGAGCAGCTGGCCTCGCGTCGGTGACCGACGCCGATGGTCGGTGAGAGGTGCGCGTGAGCCCACCGGCCGCACGCTCCACCCGCTCCCGCCACGCCTGCCGATGCCGTGATTCACTTCTGCGACAACCACTCGCGTCGAACCCCTACCGGGTGACGAAGGCGCTCGGGGCCGAGCTCGCCGGCCAGCGCGCCGGGTACGTCGGGATCGGGTTCCGCGTCCTGGTCCGCATCGACGACGACCAGCGTCTGGTCACCGTGATGCGGATGGCCTACCGGGCCGACGCCTACCGGTAGCCCAGGACGGGCGGTACGAGAGTCAGCCCCGTTCCAGCCGCGCGAGCTCGACGCCGTCGTGGTCGACCAGCACGAGCACGGCACCGTCGAACCCGGCGCGGGAGGAGCGGGCCAGGAGATCCGGCACCGGCTCGCCCTCGCAGCCGATCTCGGTGTGCCCGCCCGAGGTGACGACCAGGCGCCCCTCGGCGCCGACTCGCCAGGTGCCGTCCGCGACGTTGCACCCGTCGGTCCCGGTCCACGAGCCGTCCTCCGCGAGGACGACGTGCGGGTCGGTCGCATAGTCGGTGCCGGGCTGCCAGCGGCCGACCAGGTCGCCCGCGGTGGCGGGCGCCGTGCCGTCGGGCAAGGGTGGGGCCGTCGTCGGCGCCGGCCCGGCCGTCTCCCCCGGGCGGAGGGGCGCGTCGGCGCCCGGTCCGGCGCACGAGGCGAGGAGCGCCACGGCGAGCACCGGGAGGGCAGTCGTCCTGCGCGGGGGACGTCGTCGGGTCATGTCTCGATCGTGTCTCCCGGTGGGCGAACCTTGCACCGCCCGGGCGGGCCGCCCGGCGCGACGGCGCGGCGCCGTGGGACGATGCCGCCCGTGACGGAGCTGACCTTGCACGACGACGCCAAGCGCCGCGTGGTGCGCGCCAACCTCACGTTCGCCGCGGTCCTCGTGCCGATCCTCGGGCTCACGGCGGTCTCCCTGGGGATCAGCATGCGCAACCTCGCCCTCGCGCTCGGCTACGCGTGCGTCGTGCTCGCGATGATCCCGCTGACGTACGTGCTCGCGCGCCGCTTCACCGACCGCTCCCGCGTCACGTTCGGCGACGGGTCGGTGACGGTCCAGGGCTGGGGCCGGCCGCGGCGGTTCACGGTGGCCGAGATCGAGCGCGTCGTCACGGTCGACAGCATGGGGTTCGGGGGCACGACGCCGACGCACCACCTCATCGTCGTGGGGCCGACGAAGCGCCTCGCCCTGCTGGTCGGACAGATGTGGGACCGCGACCAGCTCTCGGCCGTCGCGCTCGACCTCGCGCACCGCGGCGTCCCGCTCAACCCGGTCCACCAACCGGTCACGCCCGTGCAGCTGCGGGCGATGGACCCCCGGCTCGTGCCGTGGCGTCAGGCGCACCCGGCCGCGCTGGGCCTGTTCGTCGGGCTCGGGGTGCTGCTGTTCTTCCTGGTCGCGTTCGTCGTCATGGTCGCGTTCCTCGTCTGAGCGTCGCGTCCGGCCGGGCGCGGTCGTGCCAGTAGCCCTGGGCGTGCACGCGCGACCGCGCCACGCCTGCCGCCACGAGCTCGGCCCGGGCGCGCGCGACCGTGGCGCTCTCCGTCGCGCACCACGCGTAGAAGCCGTCGCCCGCGGAGGCCGCGGACCGGCCGTGCTCCGCGACCCAGTCGCGGACGGCGCCCAGCACCGCCCGCTCGGCGCCCCGGCGTCGCGCGCGGGGCACGCGCTCGACGTGCACGGTCGCGGGCACGTCACCGAGCGGGGCGTCCGCCGGGTCGTCGGCCTCGACGAGCACGTGCGCCCGGGCGTCGGGGCCGAGGCTCGCGAGGATCCCGCGCACCGCGGGCGCGGACGTCTCGTCCGCGACGAGGAGCACGTGCCCGACGGCGGGCCCCGGGTCCCACTGCGTGCCGTGGTCGGTCACGCCGTACCGCGCGTGCGGCGCGGACAGCAGGACGCGGTCCCCGACCGCCGCCCGCCGCGCCCAGGCGCTCGCCGGGCCCGCGGGCTCGTGCAGGTACAGGTCGAGGTCGACCTCGGCGGCCTCCGACCGCACGGCCACGGGCGTGTACGAGCGCATGACGGGGCGCTCGTCGTCGTCGAGCGCGGACCACTCACGGCGCCACGTGCTCTCGTCCGCGAGGCGCGCCCGGCGCGCGAGGCGGTCCGCGCCCGGCCCCGGGAGCAGGATCTTCACTCGCTGGTCGAGCCCGACGTCGGCGCACACGGCGAGGTCCGGACCGGCGAGCGTCACGCGCACGAGGCGCGGGCCGACGTCGTGCACGCGCGCGACGGTCGTCGGGAAGAGCACGTTGGGCGACCGATGGAACCGGCACCCGGCCGGGCTCCCGGCGGTCGCCGGAGGCCCGGCCGCCGCGTCAGGAGCCGGCACGGTCCTGCAGGAAGCGCTCGACGTCGTCGAGCACGGCCTGCCCGCCGAGCGGCCCGACGCCGCTGATCCAGGAGGACTGGTCCACGACGCGCACGTCGGGGAACGACGCGGCGTTGAGCGGGATCTCCGCGGGCACCGCGGACGCGTCGTCGGGGTCGGCGGCCGAGACGAGCACGAGGTCGGCGGCGGCCTCGGTCACGCGCTCCGGGGACAGGTCCACGGAGATGTCCTCGCCCCACTCCTGCTCCGGCGTCGTGAACCCGACGCACTCGAGCGTGCTGCCCGCGAACGACCGCGGCCCGTACGCGGACACGATGCCGTCGCGCGGGCGCAGGAGCTGCGCCGTGCCGGAGACGCCGTAGTCCTCCTGGAGCTGGGCGCACCGCGCGTCGTAGGCGTCGAGCAGGGCCTGGGCGTCCGCCTCGCGGCCGAGCGCGCGGCCGACGAGCAGCACGTTCTCCTGCCACGGGTCGGTCTGGGTCGCTATGAAGACGGTCGGCGCGACGCTCGCGAGCTGGTCGTACAGGTCGGAGTGGCGCGACTCCGTGCCGAGGATGAGGTCCGGCTCGAGCGCCGCGATGGCCTCGAGGTTCGGCTCGGGGACGGTCCCGACGACCTCGATCGCCTGCGCCTCCTCGCCGAGGTACGCGGGCACGCCCGCCTCGACGCTCAGCACGGCGGCGCCCACGGGGACGACTCCGAGCGCGACGGCGGTGTCCGTCTCGACGGGCTCGAGCGTCACGACGCGCTGCGGCGCCGCGTCGAGCTCGGCGGTCCCCCGCGCGTGCTCGACGGCGTACCCCGCCGCGGTGTCGTCCGGCGCCGGCGCACCGGTCGCCGCGGGCTCGGGGTCGGACGAGCACGCCGCGAGGAGGGTCGCGGCGAGCACGAGGGCGGTGGTGGTGACGCTGCGGCGCACGCGCGGGCTCGACGTGGTCCGGGAGATCGGCACAGGAGGTTCCTTCGTCATGGGATAGGACTGCCTAACCTTATCTGCCCCACCGGGGTGGGTGACGCCGCGCTGGATACGATCACTGCATGTCCGGGCCCGTGTTCGCCGGCGCCGCCGCCGGTCTCGTCGTGGGCGTCCTGCTCACCCTCGGGCTCGTGCTCGCCTGGCGGCTCGCGCGCGGGTCGCGCGAGCTCGGGAGCGACTCCGACCGGGCGACGTTCCGCACCCTCCACCTCGCGTCGCGCGCCGCGACGCACCTGCGCGACGGGCTCGACGGCGACGACGTCGGCCGCGCGGCCCGCTCCCTGCGCCAGCTCCTCGGCGCCGACGCGCTCGCCGTCGTCACGGCGGACGGCGCGGTCGCCCTCGACGGGAGCTCGACGCTCGAGCCCGACGCGCGGCGCGTCGCCGAGCGCGTCCTCGCGACGGGACGGCGGCACGTCGAGAGCGGCGACGTCGAGGACGCCGTCGGGGCGCCCGTCGTCGCGGGCGGGCGCGTCGCCGGGGTCGTCGTCGCGTTCGCCGACACCGTGCGGCCGCCGCTCGTGCGCGCGACGGGCGAGGTGGCGCAGTGGTGCGCGGCGCAGCTCGAGCTCGCCGAGCTGGAGGCGTCGCGCACGGCGCTCGCCCAGGCCGAGCTCCGCGCGCTGCGCGCCCAGATCAGCCCGCACTTCGTCTACAACGCGCTCGGCGCCATCGCGTCGTTCATCAGCACCGACCCCGAGCGGGCGCGCGACCTCGTGCTCGACTTCGCCGACTTCACGCGCTACTCGTTCCGCGGGCGCGGCGACTTCACGACCCTCGCCGACGAGCTGCGCTCGATCCACTCCTACGTCGAGCTCGAGCGCGCCCGGTTCGGCGAGCGCCTCGCCGTCACCCTGCAGATCGCGCCGGAGTCGCTGACGGCGGTCATCCCCTTCCTCTCCGTGCAGCCGCTCGTCGAGAACGCCGTGCGCCACGGCCTGGAGCCGCGCGAGCACGGCGGCACGATCGTCATCACCGCGCGCGACGAGGGCACCCAGACGGAGATCACGGTCGAGGACGACGGCGTCGGCATGGACCCGGCCGTCGTGCGCGAGCTCCTCACGTCGCGCGACACGACGCACGTGGGCCTGCGCAACGTCGACACCCGCGTGCGCCAGCTCTACGGCGACGACCACGCGCTCGACATCGAGACCGCGCCCGGCTCGGGCACGCTCGTGCGGCTGCGCGTCCCGCGGTCGCAGCCGCTGCACGAGACGGAGGTGAGCGTGCCGTGACCACCCCGGACCCGGCTCCGGCCGGCGGTCTCCCCGGCGGGGCGGGCGACGCCGTCGGGCTGGACGTGCTCGTCGCCGACGACGAGCGGCCCGTGCTCGACGAGCTCGTGGCCCTGCTCCGCCGCGACCCGCGCGTGCGCACCGTGCGCGGGGTCGCGAGCGGCTCGGAGGCGCTGCGCGAGCTCTCGTCGCGCACGGTGGACGCGGCGTTCCTCGACATCCACATGCCGGGGCTGACCGGCCTCGACCTCGCCCGCGCGCTCTCGCGGTTCGCCGACCGCCCGGCGGTCGTGTTCGTGACCGCCGACGAGGCGCGCGCGCTGGAGGCGTTCGACGTCGAGGCCGTCGACTACGTGCTCAAGCCCGTGCGGCGCGAGCGGCTCGCGCGGGCCGTCGACCGCGTCGTCGAGCGGGTCGCGGAGCGCACCGCGGCGGGGCGCGCCCCCGCGACCGACGCGGCAGCGCCCGCCAGCGCCGCCGCTCCCTCGCCCGCGGCCGGTGGCCCGGCGGGAGGCGCCGCCCCGGCCGACGAGACGCTCGTCGTGACGGTCGGCACAACGACGCGGCTCGTCCGGCGCAGCGCGGTGCGGTGGGTGCAGGCGCAGGGCGACTACTCCCGGCTCGTGACGGACACCGAGCAGTTCCTCGTGCGCGAGCCGCTCTCCGACCTCGAGGAGCGGTGGGCGCCCGCGGGGTTCCTGCGCGTGCACCGGTCGTACCTCGTGGACCGCGCGGCCGTGACCGCGGCGCGGTTCGGCGGGGCGCAGCCCGCGCTCGTCGTCGCCGGGCACGAGGTCCCGGTGAGCCGCCGCATGGTGCCCGCGGTCCGCGAGGCGCTCCTCGGGCCGCACCGGGGCGCGCCGTGACGGGCACCGACCCGCGTCGGGACGCGCGCGTGCGCGTCCGGTCCACGGACGTCCCCGCGGGCCCGAGCCCCGGCGAGGGCACCGCCCCGCGGGGCGGCGCGGCGTCGGGCACGGCGCGGGCTGGCGAGCCCGACGACGCCGCGACCGCGTACACGCGCGGGCTCGTCCGGGCCCAGCTCCGGCTCGGGCTGGCGTGCGTGGCGTCGTTCCTCGCCGTCGTCACGCTGCTCACGGTGACGATGAGCGGCGTGCCCGCGCTGGACGACGTCGTGGTGCTCGGCGTGCCGCTGCCGTGGCTCGTGCACGCGTACGGCTTCTACCCCGTGATCGTCGCGTTCGCGGTCGTCTTCGCGGTCGCGGCGGCGCGCAACGAGCGCCGGTACCGCGCGCTCGCCGAGAGCGCGGGCGCGCCCGACGAGCCCGGCCCCGACGACGGCGGTGCGCCGTGACCAGCACGCTGCCCCTCGTCGCGATCGCGCTGCTCCTGCTCGCGACCGGGCTCATCGGGTTCTACGGCCTGCGGATCTCGCGCACCACGAGCGACTTCTTCGTCGCGTCGCGCACCGTGCGGCCGGTCTGGAACGCGTCGGCGATCAGCGGCGAGTACCTGTCCGCGGGCACGTTCCTCGGGCTCTCGGGCCTCGTGCTGCTGTCCGGCGCGGAGGCGTTCTGGTTCCCCGTGGGGTACGCGGCGGGCTACCTGCTCGTCCTGCTGTTCGTCGCGGGCCCCCTGCGGCGCAGCGGCGCGTACACGATCCCCGACTTCGTGCACGCCCGGCTCGACTCCGTGGTCGCGCGCCGCGTGACGAGCGTGCTCGTGCTCGTCATCGGGTGGCTCTACGTGGTGCCGCAGCTCCACGGGGCGGCGCTCGTCATCACGAGCGTGGCCCCGGTGCCGCCGTGGGTCGGCTCGGTGGGGATCGCGGTCGTGGTGAGCGCCGTCGTCGCCGCGGGCGGGATGCGCTCCATCACGTTCGTCCAGGCGTTCCAGTTCTGGGTCAAGCTCACCGCGCTCGCGGTGCCGCTCGTCGTCGTGCTCATGGCGCTCGGCGGGGCGTTCGAGCCCGGCGGCGCCGTCGTCACGTTCGACCCCGCCGCCGTGTTCCCCCACGAGGCCGGGCCGGGCGGCCTCGACGCGTACGCGACCGTCTCGCTCCTGCTCGCCCTCCTGCTCGGCACGACCGGCCTGCCGCACGTCCTCGTGCGCTTCTACACCTCGCCCGACGGCGGCTCGGCCCGCCGCACGACCGTGGTCGTGCTCGTCATGATCAGCGTGTTCTACATGGTGTCGAGCACGCTCGGGCTCGTGGCGCGGGTCGTCGCGCCCGACCTCGCGGCGCCCGGGGTGGCGGACACCGTCGTCCTCACGCTGCCGACCCGCCTCGTGCCCGGGCTCGGCGGCGAGCTCCTCGCCGCGCTCGTCGTCGCCGGGGCGTTCGCCGCGTTCCTCGGGACGTCGTCGGGGCTCGTGGTCGCTCTGGCGGGCGTCGTGAGCCAGGACCTGTTCGGCGGCACCGTGCGGTCCTTCCGCTGGTCGGCGGTCGCGTGCACGCTCATCCCGCTCGCGTTCGCGCTCGTCACCATCCCGCAGGGCCTCGTGACGAGCGTCGGGACGGTGTTCGTCTTCGCGGCGTCGGCCCTGTCCCCCGTGATCCTGCTCGGCGTGTGGTGGCGCGGCCTCACCGCGCGCGGCGCGGTGGCGGGCATGGTCGTGGGCGCCGTCCTGTGCGCGACGGCGCTGCTCGCGTCGTCCGCGCTTGTCGCTGCGGGGTACGGGAGCCCGTCCGGCAGCACGGCCGACGGCGTCCCCGGCGTCGTGCGCGCCCTGCTCGCCCAGCCCGCCGCCTGGACCATCCCGCTCGCGACGGCGACCGTCGTCGTCGTGTCGGTCCTCGACCGGCGCGGCCCGCCGGTGCGCACCGACCGGTTCCTCCGCCGCCTGCACGTGCCCGAGCGCCGTCGGGCCTGAGACCTGGAAGGCCGACGACGACCCTTCGCCGCGCTCGGCGTCTGGGACCTCGCTCGAGCACCTGAAATCCGTAGCGTAGGAAACCTGAAATTCGTAGCGTAGAGAGCCTGAGATCCGTAGCGCGGGGCGCCGCTACGCCTCCGGCCGATCCCTCCGCATCTCACCTGGCGGGCGCTCTCGACCGCATGTCGGATGGGTCGTAGGATCGTGCCAACCATCCAGAGCGGTCGAGAGTCCTGGCTCGACGACACCGCAGCAACCCGCCGACGGAAGCCTCCCGAGGACAAAGGTGCTAACGCCAGGGTCGATGGAGTGACGCATGACCTCAGAGGCATCCTTCGCGCACCGTCCGGGCCGTCCTCGGCCGACGGTGTCGTTCGAGCTCATGCCCCCGCGCCGACCGGACGCGGCCCCGAAGTTCTGGGAGACGGCACGCCGTCTCGTCGCGACGCACCCCGACTTCGTGTCCGTGACGTACGGCGCCGCGGGCACCGACCGCGCGACCGCGCGCCAGGTCGTCGGACGCCTGCTCCAGGGCACGCCCGTGCTGCCGATCGCGCACCTCACGTGCGTCGGGGCGTCGCGCGAGGACGTCGAGTCGGTCATCACCGACTTCCTCGACGAGGGCGTGCGGAGCTTCCTCGCGCTGCGGGGCGACCCGCCGCGCGACCAGCCGGACTGGCAACCCGCGCCCGACGGCGTCCGGTCGTCGACCGAGCTCGTCGCCCTGCTGCGCGAGGTCGAGGCGTCGCGCTGCGCGTCCGACCCCGCCGTCGCGCTGCGCGGCGCGGCCCGGCCGCTGACGATCGCCGTCGCGACGTTCTGCGACGGGAACCCCGCCGCCGGCACGACGCGCACCCAGGAGGTGCGCCGCCTCTGGCAGAAGCAGCAGGCCGGCGCGAGCTTCGCGATCACGCAGCTCTTCTACGACGCGTCGTCGTACACCGACTTCGTCGCCGAGGCCCGCGCGGCCGGCGTGACGATCCCCATCCTCGCCGGGCTGCTGCCCACGACGGAGCCCGCGCGGCTCCGTCGCGTCGAGGAGCTCACAGGCGTGCGCGCGCCCCAGCAGCTGCTGGACGCGCTCGACGCCCTGCCCGACCCGGAGGCGCAGCACGCCTACGGGATCGCGTACTCGGTCGACCTCGCGCAGCGCGTCCTCGACGCGGGCACGCCCGGTCTGCACGTGTACACGTTCAACAAGCACCGCGCCGCTCTTGACCTGCTCGAGGGTGTCCACCTCGGCGGCGGGTCGGTCGGGACCGGGGGCGGCGCCAGCGCCGCCGCCGCCCCGCTCGTCCCGGACCTGGCCAGCGGGCCGTGGGTCACCGGCACCTCCCTGCCCACGACGAGCGCCGCCACGCACGGCGCGCCCGTCTGACCGGTCCTCCGGACCAGCAAGAGGTTTCGATCATGGCCACTTCCGTACACTCCCCTACCCAGAACCCGGTCGGTTTCCCCGCCGGCACCGTGCTCGGCTACCCGCGCATCGGTCGCCGCCGCGAGCTGAAGAAGGCCGTCGAGGCGTTCTGGGCCGGCAAGACCTCGGCCGAGGAGCTCGAGGCCACGGCCCGCGAGCTGCGCCTCGCGACCGTCCGCCGGCTCGTCGACCTCGGCCTCGGCGCCGACGACGCGTCCGTCCCCGGCTCGTTCTCCTTCTACGACCAGGTGCTCGACGTCGCCGCCTCCCTCGGGGCGGTCCCGTCGCGGTTCGCGTCGCTGACCGACGACGCGGGCCGCCTCGACCTCGCGGGCTACTTCACCGTGGCGCGCGGCCAGGGGGACGACGCCCCGCTCGAGATGACCAAGTGGTTCGACACGAACTACCACTACCTGGTCCCCGAGATCGGCCCGGACACCCCGATCCGCTTCGTCGACGACCGCGTCGTGCGCGAGTTCGTCGAGGCGAAGGAGGCCGGTGTCGTGACGCGGCCCGTCGTCGTCGGGCCGGTCACGTTCCTCGCGCTGTCCAAGGCCGCGGACGACGCGCCCGCCGGGTACTCGCCGCTCGACCGCCTCGACGACGTCGTCGCCGCCTACGCCGACCTGCTGCGCGCGCTTGCCGCGGCGGGGGCGCCGTGGGTCCAGCTCGACGAGCCGATCCTCGTCACCGACTCGGTCGACGTGCCGTTCACCGAGCTCGCCGCCGCCGTGGGGTCCGCGTACCGCGCCCTCGCGACCGACCTCCGCCCGGTGCCGAGCCCGGGGTCTTCGGCGGCCTCGTCCGCAAACCCGGCGGCAACCCCTGGTTCGGCGCAGGACGCGCGGCCCGCGATCCTCGTCGCCACGCCGTTCGGCGGGCTGGAGACGTCGCCGGACGGCGACGGCGCGACCTTCGACTTCCTGGCGACCCTCGCGGGCACGGACGTCGAAGCGATCGCGATCGACGCCGTCCGTGCGGACCTTCCGGACTCGCCCTACGACGACCTCCTGACGAAGACGCTCGTCGTCGGCGCGATCGACGGGCACAACGTGTGGCGCGCCGACCTCTCGGCAAAGCTCGACACGCTGACCGCCGCGCGCAGCCTCGGTGCGGGCGCGGTCGCCGTCGGCACGTCGACGTCGCTGCTGCACGTGCCGCACGACGTCGAGGACGAGACGTTCGCCGAGCCCGGCACGGCGTCGGGCACGACGCTCGACCCGCGCCTGCGCGACTGGCTCGCGTTCGCGGACCAGAAGGTCGGCGAGGTCGCGACGCTCGCCCGCGCGCTGACCGAGGGTCGCGACGCCGTCGCGGAGGAGATCGAGGCGTCCCGCGCGGCGGTGGCGTCGCGCGCGGAGGCGAGCGGCGTCGTCGTGCCCGCGGTGCGCGAGCGTGCGGCCGCGCTGACCGACGCGGACTTCGCGCGCGGTGACTACGCCGAGCGTGCGGCCGCGCAGCAGGAGCGCCTGAACCTGCCGCCGCTGCCCACGACGACGATCGGCTCGTTCCCGCAGACGCCGGAGATCCGCCGCGCCCGCGCGCTGTGGACGAAGGGCGAGCTGTCGGACGCGGACTACACGACCGCGATGCGTGAGGAGATCGCGCGCGTCGTCGCGATCCAGGAGGAGCTGGGCCTCGACGTCCTCGTGCACGGCGAGCCCGAGCGCAACGACATGGTGCAGTACTTCGCGGAGCACCTCGACGGGTTCGCGGTCACGGCGAACGGCTGGGTGCAGTCGTACGGGTCGCGCTGCGTGCGCCCGCCGATCCTGTGGGGCGACGTGACGCGGCCCGCGCCGATCACGGTCGAGTGGTCCGCGTACACGGCGTCGCTCACCGAGAAGCCCGTCAAGGGCATGCTCACCGGGCCCGTGACGATCCTCGCGTGGTCGTTCGTGCGCGACGACCAGCCTCTCGGCGACACGGCGAACCAGGTGGGCCTCGCGCTGCGCGACGAGATCGCGGACCTCGAGGCCGCCGGCATCGGGATCGTCCAGGTCGACGAGCCCGCGCTGCGCGAGCTCCTGCCGCTGCGCCGCGCGGACCAGCCGGCGTACCTCGACTGGTCCGTCGGGTCGTTCCGGCTCGCGACGTCGGGCGTGGAGGCGGCGACGCAGATCCACACGCACCTGTGCTACTCGGAGTTCGGCGAGGTCATCGGCGCGATCGACGGCCTCGACGCCGACGTGACGTCGGTCGAGGCGGCGCGCTCGCGCATGGAGATCGTGCCGGAGCTGCGCGACGCCGGGTACTCGCGCGGCATCGGGCCGGGCGTCTACGACATCCACAGCCCGCGCGTGCCCTCGACGGAGGAGGTCACCGAGCTGCTGGAGCTCGCCGTGAAGTCGATCGACCCGCGCGTCGTCTGGGTCAACCCCGACTGCGGCCTGAAGACCCGCCGCTACGAGGAGACCGTGCCGTCGCTCGAGCACCTCGTCACCGCGGCGAAGGCCGTCCGGGCCACGCTCGGCTGACCCCGGAGACGCCGGAGGCCGGGTCCCGTCAGGACCCGGCCTCCGTGTCGAGGGTGTCAGCGCTCGGTCGTGCCCGTGCCCGCCATCGGGAGGGCGAAGGCGAGCGTCGCCGCCGCGAGGCCGCCCACGAAGAGCCACACACCGCCGTCGACGCCGGACATGCCCGACCCCATGAGCACGAGCCCGCCGACGAACAGCGCGAACGCCACGACGAACCGTGCGACCGCGCCCGCGTGACCGGGGATGTCGCGCCCTTCGGTCCCGGTGGGGAGGGGGCTGTGCGCCGCCTGCTCGCTGGACGTGGTCATGGGGTTCTCCTTCTGAGGTCGGAACGGGAGCCGGACGTCGCCGTCGGCGATCAGTCCAGGTAGTTCTCCACCGTACCGGGGTCTCGCACGGTCGCCGCATCGGGGTCGCCGCCGAACTCGCGCGCGGCGCCGCGCTGGCGCAGCAGGTCCCAGCACTGGTCGAGCTCGACCTCGATCGCGCGGAGCCGCTCCTGCTCCTGCGGGCCCGAGATCTCGCCCCGGGCGAGCTGCTCCCGGAGCCGGTGCTCCTGCGCCACGAGCTCGCTGATCGTGCTGCGGATGCCGCCGTCGGTCGTCATGCCGTCCACGGTATGCCCGACGGCGCGGGCGCGCCCCGGGAGGCCGGCCCCACGCGGCGCAGCGTCGGCGGTGCGCCCTAGGCTCGTCGCATGACGACGACGATCGGGCGCACGGTCCTGCTCTGCCGCGACCTCGACGCGAGCGCCGCGTTCTGGGCCGACGGGTTCGGCTTCCGCACGTTGTTCCAGGGAGAGACCGAGGGGTTCCCCCTGCTCCACGTCGGCCCCGGACGCGTCGACGAGCCCGGCCTGTGGCTCGTGCCGCTCCCCGAGGGCGGCGCCCCGCTCGTGCGCCACGGCCTGCCCAACCTCGTGCTCTACGTCGACGACCTCGACGCGACCCTCGCACGCCTCGCCGCGGCCGGGGTCGAGCCGTTCGTCGGGCCCGACGCCGACGCCGAGACCGGCGACCGGTTCGCGCACGTCCACGACCCCGACGGGCACCGGGTCGTCGTCGTGCAGCTCGGGACGACGACCGACCCCGCGTAGCGGGCTACCGAGCGCGCACCCATGTCGCGTCGTCGGCGAGGATCGTCACCTCGTCCTGGTCGACGACGAGGAACCCGCCCCCGATCCGCAGCTCGGCCGTCGGGCGGTCCGGGGTGCGCAGACGCACCCGGCCCGCCATGAGCGACGCCGCGACCGGCTGGTGCCGCGGCAGGATGCCCAGCGTGCCCGACGCCGCCGGGACCGTCACGCTCCGCGCCTCCCCCGCCCAGAACACCCCGGACGGCACCACCACCTCCACGAACACCAGCCGCTCCCCGGCGGGTGCGGCGGTCTCGGACGGGGACGGCAGGGCGACGGGCACGGAGTTCCTCCCGGACGGTGGACGGCGGAACCTCCGAGTCTGGCCAGGCGACCCGCTCGCCGGACCCGGCACTTCGTCACCCGGTCGGGGTCGAAGGTCACCGGGGAAACGCCCGCCGCGGTGGTGTCTGCGAGCGGCCCGCGCGCCGACCGTGGGTGGCCCACGTCACGATGGGTGCATGAGCACCCACGCGCACGGCATCCACCACTCGATCGACTACGTCGAGCTCCCTGTGACCGACCTCGCCGCCGCGCAGGCGTTCTACGGCGCGGCCTTCGGCTGGGAGTTCGTCCCCTACGGCCCCGGGTACTCCGGGATCCGCACGGCGGCGGAGTCCGGCGCGGACGAGGCGGGCGGTCTGCGCCTGGCCGAGTCGGGCGACGTGACCCGCGGCGGTCCGTTCGTCCTGCTGTTCTCCGAGGACCTCGACGCGACGCTCGCCGCCGTGCGGGACGCGGGCGGCGAGGTGGTCGAGGGCCCGTACGAGTTCCCCGGCGGCCGTCGGTTCCACTTCCTCGACCCGAGCGGCAACGAGCTGGGCGTCTGGGCGACGTCCTGAGGGACGGCGTCGGCCGTCGCGCCGGGGGTACGCGGCGACCCGGGCGACAATCACGTTGACGACGGCGGGTGCCGAGGCGCACCATCGAGGGTGACGGTTGCCGTGGGCAGCCGTCCGTCGTGCCGGACGGGCACGACCACGGTTCAGGATCGCGCCGACGGCGCGCCGCACGGGACGAGGAGACGCGGATGCACGGCACCGCAGGCTGCGAGGTGGCCATGGCGGCCTGCTCGGGCGCCCTCTCCCCCCGCACCGTCACCCGCTGACACCACCGGGCCGCGGGCCGTCGTCCCCGACGCCCGCCTCGCTCCGGGGCGCACCGCCGTCCGACGACCCCGTCGTCGCCCGGCCGCGCCGGTCACGACGCGACGGCTGCGGGCACGCCGTCCCCCCGCCCCCGGCGGCGCCGTCGTGCGCCCGGGCGAGCACGCGTCGTCGTGCACGCCCGCCGGGCCGCGGACCGTCCTGACACGGAAGCAGCGAACCCATGAACCCCCTGACCGAGAAGCAGATCCGCGCGTCGTTCGTCAACGCGTCCAAGCGCGAGGCCGCGCAGGCGACCCTCCCCGACCTCGACACGCTCGACTGGGACCGCCTCGACTACCTCGGGTGGCGCGACCGCAAGGCCCCGCTCCTCGCGTACGCCGTCGTGGAGGTCGACGACGAGCCGCGCGGCGTCCTGCTGCGCTCGACCGACGCCAAGACGGGCGGGCGGCGCAAGCGCGCGGTGTGCGCGTGGTGCGAGGACGTCGTCGTGACGGACGACGTCAGCCTCTACGTGGCGCGCCGCGCCGGGGCCGCCGGGCGCCGCGGCAACACCGTCGGCACCCTCATCTGCACGCAGTTCCTCTGCTCGCAGAACGTCCGCCGGGCGCCCACCCGCACCGAGATGGGCGACGACGAGTCGATGCGCGAGCTGTTCGTCGAGCTCCGCGTCGACGGCCTCCGCGAGCGCTCCGCGCGCTTCGTCACCGAGGTCATGCGCGACGTGTGACCGACCTCGGCTCTACCTCGGCAGACCCAGGCTCTACCTCGGCGGACCCGGGCTCTCCCTCCGCGGACCCGGGCTCCCCCTCTAAAGGCCCGGGCTCTCCCCCGCGCCAGGAGGGCCACCAGTTCCACCGGCCCAGGAGCGTCATCGTCGCGGGCAGCAGCAGCCCGCGCACGACGGTGACGTCGAGGAGCACGGCGACGGCCATGCCGACGCCGACCTCCTTCATCGCGACGAGCTCGCCCGCCGCGAAGCCGAGGAACACGATGCCGATGGCGACGGCCGCCGTCGTGACGACCGGGCCGGACGCGGTGATGCCGCGGAGGACGGCCCGGTCGTTCGCGACGCGCGGTTCCTCGCCGGGCGGGCGGGCGCGCCACTCCTCCGCGGTGCGGGACAGCAGGAAGACCTCGTAGTCGGTCGAGAGGCCGAACACGAGCATGCCGACCAGCAGGGGCGTGGTGACGTCGAGCGCGCCCCACGGCTCGAACCCGAGGAGCGAGGCGCCGACGCCGTGCTGGAACACGGAGACGAGGACGCCGAGCGTCGCCGCGAGCGTGAGGAGGTTGAGCACGAGGGCCTTGAGCGGCACGACGAGCGAGCCGGTGAGCAGGAAGAGCAGCACGAAGGTCGCGAGCACCACGACCCCGGCGGCGAGCGGGAGCCGCTGCGCGAGGTGCTCCTGGGTGTCGACGACCTCGGCGGCCGGTCCGGCGACCAGCACCTCGAGGTCGGTGTCGAGGGCGCGCACGGCGTGCACGAGGTCCTGCGCCTCCTGGGCCGTCGCGTCACCGCCCGGGCCGACGTCGGGCGTGAGGTCGACGACGGTGACCTCGGGCGGGTAGCCGGTGTCCTGCATGGCGTCCTCGACACCGGGCAGGGCGGCGGCCCGGTCGAGGAGGTCGGGCACCGCCGGGTCGTCGACCGGGCCCTCCACGAGCACGGTGACGGGCGCGACGCCGAGGTCGGCGAAGCGGGAGGTGGTGGCGTCGGCGGCGAGGCGCGCCTCGGCGTCGGCGGGCAGCGAGCGGACCTCCGAGCTGCCGAGCGTGAGCGAGCCGAGGGGCGCGGCGAGGGCGAGCAGGAGCGCCGTCGCGCCGAGCGTGACGAGCACGGCGTGGCGCTGCGCGGTGCGCGCGAGCCGGCCCAGCGTGCCGGCGCCGCCGCGGCCCGTCCACGGGTGGGACCAGGTGCGGGCGCCCGGCGCGGGGATCGCGCGGTGCCACGTGGCGACGAGCGCGGGGACGAGCGTGAGCCCGGCGGCGGTCGCGACGAGCACCACGATCGCGCCGCCCACCGCCATGCCGGAGAGCAGGGAGTCGCCGAGCAGGAGGAGCCCGGCGAGCGAGATCGCGACGGCGAGGCCGGAGGCGAGCACGGCGCGGCCGGCGGTCGCCAGCGTGCGCCCGACGAGCTCGTCGAGCGGGAGGCCCGGGGACGCGGCGCGCTCCTCCCGGAAGCGCGCGAGCACGAGCAGCGAGTAGTCGACCGTGAGGCCGAGGCCGAGCAGCGTCACGACGTTCACGGCGAACTCGTTGACGGGCACGACGCCGAGCAGCCCGCTGAGCACGAGCAGCGCGACCGCGATCGCGGCGAGCGCGGAGAGCAGCGGGACCAGGCCGGCCCGCAGGCCGCCGAGGACGACGACGAGCACGACGAGGAGCACCGCGATCGCGATCCCCTCGCCCACCGCGGCGTCGGTGATGGCCTGCTCGACGAACGCCTCCTCCGCGAGCAGCGCGCCGCCCACGAGCACCTCGGGGGTGTCGACGCTGTGCAGCGCGTCGGCGACGCGGTGCGCGAGGGCGAGCGCCTCGTCGTCGGACAGCGCGGGGTCGAGCTCGACGACGACGAGCGAGCCCTGCGCGTCGTCGGCGATGAGCCCGCCGCCGGTGTAGGCGTCGGAGAGCTCCACGACGCCGGGCATCGCGCGGATGCCGTGCATGACCTCGCTCGCCTGGGCGATGAGGTCGGCGGAGAAGTGGTCGCGGCCGGACAGCACCGCGACGACGGTCTCGCCCTCGGGGGCGAGCTCCTCGAGGCGTTCCGCCGCGAGGGCGGACGCGCTGCCCGGCGGGGCGGGGTCGACGTCGGAGGTCTTGTCGAAGACCGCCCCGCCGAGCACGGCGCCCGCGACGAGGAGGACGGCCCAGACGGCGAGGACCACGCCCCGGCGGCGGGCGGCGAACCGTCCGGTCCGGTGCAGGAGGCGTCCGAGCGTCATGGGTGCTCCCCTCGTCGGGAACTCGTCGGGGAGTCGTGGGGTCGGCCTCGGCCGGCTCGCCCACGACGTTCGTGCGGTGCGTCCGTGCGGCAGCGCGCGGACGTGAGCACCCTACGCGAGGGTGGGAGCGCCGTCGGACCGCGCTCCGCCCTGCGGGGACGCCCTGCCGGGCGCCGGACGAGACGGGTCGGGCGGGGGCGGCTCGTGCCGCCGCCCCCGCCGGTGCGACCCGGGGCGGACGGCTCACGCCGCCCGCCCCGGGTCATCGGCTCAGCCGCAGCTGACGGCCTCGTAGGCGGCGTCCGCCTCGAACGTCCGGCCGTCACCGGTCGCGGAGACCTGCGCGACGCCGGCCTCGACCGACGTGGCACGCGTCGCGAACGACTGGTACGCGGAGGCACCCGGCTGGACGCCGGTCACCGTCTTCGTCCCGAACGGCGTCGTGAGCGTGACGTCCGCCGGCACCGTGTCGTCGTTCGTGGCACGGACCGCGACGTAGACCTTGCCCGCGAGGCAGCGGGTCTGGACCGTCGTCGAGATCGCGAGCTCCTCGACGGGCTCGTCGGTCAGCTCCTTGAACCGGATGTTCCGGTAGTTGACCATCTCGCCGTTGCCGTGGTTCTGGATCCCCACGAAGCTGTTGACCAGGCGGGCCGGGTCGCTGCTCGTGAAGTCGTTGACCAGCACGTCGTTGAGGTAGACCCGGATGCGGTCGCCCTCGACGCGGATGTCGTACGCGTTCCACTGGCCGACCGGCTTGAGCGAGGCCTCGACGGCCGCGGCGTCGGCACCCTGGAACGTGTAGATGGCACCCGTGGTGCGGTCGGCGGCGTCGGTCGCGTCGATCTGGATCTCGTAGCCCTTGTTGACGGCCACCCACGGGTCGTCGCCCGGGTTCGGGAACCCGACGAACACGCCGCCGTTGTCGTCCTTGAGGAGCTTCCAGTCGAGCTTCAGGCTGTAGCTGTCACCGAGCTCCTGGTTGTACCAGAGCAGGCCCATGCCGCCCGCGCCCTGGATCGAGCAGTCCTCCTGGCGGCCGAAGCCACCCGGACCGGCCATGCGCCAGCCCTCCTGGAGGCTCGCGAGGGTGCCGTCGAAGAGGGCGGTGTAGCCGTCCTCGACCTCGCCCGGGGTGCAGATGTCCGGGTTCTCGCCGATCGAGAGCACGTCGATGTTGATGTTGCCCTGGTCGCCCGTCTCGTACGCGAGCGTGATGGTGTTCGTGCCCGCCTGGAGCTCGAGGTCGCGCGTCTGCACGCCCCAGTCCTTCCAGCTCCCCGTGGTCGGGAAGTTCCACTGGCCGAGGTCCTGGCCGTTCACGTGGAGCGAGACGTTCTTGGACCGCAGCTCGGTGTACGGGTGGATGCCGTTGGCGTAGCGCACGTTCACCGGGTAGGTGCCCGCCTCGGGGACGGTCACGGAGAACGTGCGGCCGGAGCCGACGCTCGTCATGCCCGCGGCGAAGCCGGAGCCGGAGTAGTTGCTGTGGTCCGAGCCGATGCTCGAGCCGCCGAGGGGCTGGGCCAGCTCCGCCTCGTACCAGCCGCGGTCGGCCGGGGCGACGTAGCCGGGCAGCGAGTTGAGCGTGTACCAGGCCTCGGTGCTGAGGAGCTCCGCGCCGTCGGCCGAGGCGAACGGGCGCGGGGACCGGACGTAGACGACGTGGCCGGGCTTGAGACCGTCGATCTTCAGCGTGACGGTCGTGCGGTCCTCGGACACCTGGGCGTCCGTGACGAAGAGCGGCTGCTCGTCGACCTTCGGGCCGCCGTACTGCTGCGTCGGCACGTAGCGCCACTGCTTGATCTGGTACGCGTCGGCGAGGTTCTCGACGACCTCGTCGGATACCGGGTCGGTGTACTCGATCTCGAAGCCGCCCTCGACCACGCGCATCTCCTTCATGTCGAAGGAGTCCTCGTTGACGGGGACGAGCTTCTGGAGGCCGAACCGGAGCTTGCCGGACTCGCCCCAGTTGCCGCCCTCACCGGTGCCGCCGGCGTAGAGCGCGCCGTCGGGGCCGTAGATGACGCGGTTCACGCCGACCTCGAGGCCCGCGGTGTGGCGGAAGACCGCACCCTGGAACTCGCCGTCGACCTTCTCGAGGAACGCGCGCTGGATGCCGCCGTACGTGACGTCGCCGAGCAGCATCTGGCCCGCGAACTCGCCGTCCTCGACGAGGATCGGGTTGCCCGGGGAGTTGGCGATCTCGTTCTGCGGCAGCCACACGGCCGGCGGGGCGACGGGGTTCGAGTCGAACGGCCCGGCCGGGTTCGTGTAGTGGTTGTAGAACTTGTCCTGCTGGATGTGGATGAGCTTGTTCGACGGCAGCCAGGCACCCTGGTTGTCCGTCGCGAAGATCTCGCCCTCGGGGCCGAAGCCGATGCCGTTCGGCGTGCGGAGGCCGCCCGCGACGTAGCTCACCTCGCCCGTCTCGCGGTCGATCTTGATCGACGTGCCGCGGTTGGCCGCGGGCTGCGGGTTGGTGGTCGCGCCGCCGTTGTTGATGGCCACGGAGAGGTTGACGTAGAAGTAGTCCTCGTCGTGGATCAGGCCGAACGCGAACTCGTGGAAGTTGCCGCCGTCGGGCCACTCCGCGATCTTCGTGTGGGTGTCGTAGAAGCCGTCGCCGTCGGGGTCGGTGAGCTGCGTGAGCTGGTACCGCTCCGAGACGAAGATCGAGTCCTCGACGACCTCGATGCCCATGGGGTTGAGCAGCTCGTCCGCGACGAGCGTCGCCGTGACGTCCTCGGGGCCGTCGGCCGTGGTGACGCCGTCGAGGAAGTAGACCTCACCGGACACCGGGTCGGGGCGCCAGCCGCCGGAGCTGACCTCGCCCGTCGTCACGACGGCGAGCTGCTCGTCCGGCGTGAACGCCAGGCCGGAGACCTTGGGCTCGAAGCCCGCGGGGCGCAGGTCGACGAGCTCGTAGTTGGGGTTGACGGAGTCGAGCCGCAGGCCGTCGCCGGCCGTGTCGGTCGCGCCCTCGCAGTACTTGTAGCCGGGCGCGGTCACGCGCACGACGCCGGCCTCGGTGCTGAGCGCCGAGGTCGGGATCACCTGGAAGGAGGAGCTGCCCGGCGTCTTCCACGCGAGCGTGAGGCGCTGCTTGTCGCTGCCCTCGTAGTAGTCGACCCGCAGGTCGTGCACGCCTGCGGTGAGCGTCGCGCTGCCCTCGACGGAGGTCGAGTCGTTGGGGCCGTCGTTCTCGAGGACGAGCTGGCCGTCGATGTAGACGAGCGCGCCGTCGTCGTTGGTCACGCGGAACTGGTACTGGCCGTCCGCCGGGACGTGCAGGTTCGCGCTCACCTGCGAGATGAAGTTGTCCTCGGCGCCGAACTGCTCGGCCGTGGACCAGTCGATGGTCGGCATGAGCTTGTCGACGTTGGGCGTCTGCCCGGACTTCAGGGTGCAGACCCCGCCGGGGTTCTGCGCGAGCTGGAAGGTCCGCAGCGTGACGCCGGGCTCCTGCTCGGGGAGCTCTGCCGCGGCGGGGACGGCCCAGCCCGCGACGACCAGGGCGCCGAGGGTGAGGGCGGCCGCGCCGCGTCGGTACCTGATCCGGCGGGACACCGGCAGGCTGGTGCGTTCGAGCATCGTTGCTCCTTACTCGGTCGGACTACGAGTCCACGGAGCGTAACCCCTGCCTGGCCCCGTCGATGACAACGCTGGACAGGCTAGCCCCCGTTCTATCGATGTGTCTACAACTTCCGTCGCACCGTCGACAAAAGTGCTCCCATCAGCGGGGACGTACGCTCACGGCATGACCGCACGCCACGGAGACATCGCCGACCGGACCGCGTCCCGCCCGTTCGCCCAGGTCGACGTCTTCACCCGCACGCCGACCCTCGGGAACCCCGTCGCGGTCGTGCTCGACGCCGTCGGCCTCACGGACGAGCAGATGGCCGCCTTCGCGCGCTGGACCAACCTCTCCGAGACGACGTTCCTCCTGCCGCCCACGCCCGACGGCGCCGCAGGCGGCGCCGACTACCGCCTGCGGATCTTCACCCCGGCGGGCGAGCTGCCGTTCGCGGGCCACCCGACGCTCGGGTCGTGCCACGCGTGGCTCGAGGCGGGCGGCAGCCCGCGCGCGGGGGACGTCGTCGTGCAGGAGTGCGGCGTCGGGCTCGTGACGATCCGGCGCGAGGAGGGCACGGAGCGGCTCGCGTTCGCCGCGCCCGCGCTGCTCGCCGACGAGCCGGTCCCGGCCGACGACCTCGCGGCGATCGTCGCCGCGCTCGGCGTCCCCGACGAGGCCGTGCTCGACCATCGCGTGCTCGACAACGGGCCGGGCTGGCGCGTCGTCCTGCTCGACTCCGCCGCGCGCGTCGCGGGGCTGACGCCCGACTGGACCCGGCTGCGCGCGGAGCACCCCGACCTCTCGGTGGGCGTCGCCGGCCTGCACGGGGACGACGGCGGCCCCGACGGCACCGCCGTCGAGGTGCGCGGGTTCGCGCTCGCCATGGGCATCCCCGAGGACCCGGTCACCGGGAGCCTCAACGCCGTCGTCGGGCAGTGGCTCACGCGCGACGGCCGCCTCCCCGGGCGCTACGTCGCCGCCCAGGGCGCCGCGCTCGGCCGGGCGGGGCGCGTGCACGTCGAGCGCGACGGCGCCGGGACCGTCTGGGTCGGCGGGTCGAGCGTCACGTGCGTCGCGGGGACCGTCCGCCTCTGACGGGTCGCTGCCGCGGAAAACGGAGGCCCGGGGGCCCGCCCGCTCCGTAGACTCGGGCAAGTGTCAACAAACCCTCCGGTTTCCGGACCGGCGCGCGCCCTGACGGACCGCGCCGTGGTCTCGCGCGCGCGGTGGGCGCTCATGGTGCAGTTCGCGCTGTTCGGCGTCATCGGCACGTCGTGGATGAGCCGCCTGCCGTCGGTGCGCGAGGCGCTCGGGCTGAGCTCGGGCCAGCTCGGCGCGCTGCTCGTCGTGGGCGGGGTCGGGACCCTCACCGCCGTCGTCGTGACGGGCGCGGTCGTCGCGCGCTTCGGCAGCCGCACGACGCTCGTCGTCGCGACGTCCGCGAACGTCGTCGGGTTCGGCCTCGTCGCGCTCGGCACGGCGACCGGCAGCGTCGGCGTGTTCGCGGCGGGCGCGTTCCTCAACGGCATGTGCGGCGCGCTGACCAACGTCCCGATCAACATCTGCGCGGCGTCGGTGGAGCAGCACGTCGGGCGCGCGATCCTCCCCCACTTCCACGCGGCCTTCTCGATCGGGGCGGCGTGCGGGGCGCTCGTCGCCGCCGCGTTCTCGTGGGCGCACGTGGGCATCGCCACGCAGGTCGTCGTCGTCACGCTCGTCGTCACGGCGGCCCGCGCGCTCCTCATCGCGCCCGCGACGGCGATCGCGCCCGAGCGGGCCGCGGCGCGCACGGCGGCGGCCGACGGCGCCCCCGCACCCCGGCGCGGCGCGGGCGTCCGCGCGGCGCTCGCCGCGTGGCGCGAGCCGCGCACCCTCCTCATCGGGCTCGTGCTGCTCGCGTCGTCGCTCTCGGAGGGCTCGGCGGGCAACTGGCTGTCGATCGCCGTGGTCGACGGGTTCGACGTGCGCGAGGCGCTCGGCGCGGTGGCGTACGGGACGTTCGTCGGCGCGATGACGGTGTTCCGGTTCGCGGGCACCGGGCTCATCGACCGGTTCGGGCGCGTCGCGGTGCTCCGGGCGTCGGGCGCGTCCGCGCTCGTCGGGCTCCTCGTGTTCGGCCTCGCGCCCACGCTGCCGCTCGCGTGGGTCGGCATCGTCCTGTGGGGCTGCGGTGCGGCGCTCGCGAACCCCGTCGCGATCGCCGCGGCGTCCGACGACCCCGCGCACGCCGCACCCCGCGTCGCGGTCGCGACGTCGTTCTCCACGGTCGCGATGCTCAGCGCTCCCCCGCTGCTCGGCCTGCTGGTCGACGGCGTCGGGGCCCGCCACGCGCTCCTCGTGATCTGCGCCGCCACGGTGCTGTCGCTCGCGGTCGCGGGCCAGGTCCGGCCGCTGCCGCGCCCGGCGGCGCCCGCCCCGGTCGACGACCTGCCGGAGCCCGGCCGGGAGCGCCCGGTCGGGTCCCGCTAGGGGGACGCGTCGCGCGCCCGCCGCGGCCCCGGCGCACACTGGCGGGTGTGAGCCTGGCAGCCCGTGCCCCGCGCCGAGCGCCCGCTGCCGCGCGGTGGGGGTGGGTCGTGGCCGCCGTCGTGGCGGGCCTGGCGTTCCTCGTGCGGTGGCACCTCGTCGGCGGCTCGGCCGGGATCGGCGGGTACCGCGGGTACGACGACGGCGTGTACTTCTCGGCCGCGGTGGCGCTCGTGCACGGCCGCGTGCCCTACCGCGACTTCCTGCTGCTGCACCCGCCCGGCTCGACGCTCGCCCTGACGCCCTTCGCGGCGCTCACCACGTGGACGAGCGACGACCACGCCCTGGTCGCCGCGCGCGTCGGCATCATGCTCGTCGGCGCAGCCAACGCCGTGCTCGTGACGCGCGTGGCGCGCCGGTGGGGCACGACGGCGGCCGTCGTGGGCGGCGTCCTCTACGCGCTGTCGTACGCCGCGGCGTGGGCCGAGCGGCTCACGCTCCTCGAACCCCTCGGCTCCCTGTGCCTGCTCGGCGGGGTCGTGCTGCTGCTCCGCGGCCTCGACCGGCGCCGCGAGGGCACCGGCCGCGAGCGCCCGTGGCTCTGGGCGGGCGGGGCCGTCCTCGCGCTCGGTGCGACGGTCAAGATCTGGGGCGTGGTGCCGCTGCTCGTCGTGCTCCTCTGGCTGCTGGTCGTCGCCGGGTGGCGCACCGCGGCCCGCGCGGCCGCGGGCGCCGTCGTCGCGCTGGTGGCGGTGCTCGGCCCGTTCCTCCTCGCCGCGGGGTCGGACATGGTCCGCATGGTCGTGCTCGACCAGCTCACCCGGCCCCCGGCGACGACGGACCTCGAGCAGCGGCTCGTGTGGCTCACGGGGACGGGCGGCCTGCGCGACCTCGTGCCGGAGCAGGAGCAGCTCGCCGTGGCGTGGACCGTGCTGGCGCTCGGGACGGTCGCCGCGGTCGCGGCGTGGGTCGGGCGGCGCGGGCGGCTGTGGGTCGTGCTGCTCGCGGTGCAGGTGGGCGTCCTGCTGCTCTCGCCGTCCGCGTACCCGCAGTACGCCGCGTTCTCGGCACCGGCGCTGGTCCTCGTCCTGGCCGCAGCGTGCTCGCTCCTGCCCCGCCCGAGCCGGGTCGCGGCGGGGACGCTCCTGAGCATCGGCGCCACAGCCCTCCTCGTGGCCGCGGTGCAGACCGCGCCGCGCCTCGCCCCGTTCCCGACGGCCGAGGTGGCGGCGGCGCTCCCCGACGACGGCTGCGTCCGCGCCGACTCCCCCGGGGTCCTCGCCGTCCTCGACGTGCTGAGCCGCGACCTCGAGCGCGGTTGCGAGCTCCCCGTGGACCTGTCGGGGTACTCGTACGACCACGGCGCGCGGGACGCCGCCGGCGAGCCGGTGCCGCGCCGTCGGAACCTCGCGTGGCAGGAGGAGGCGCTGCGCTACCTGACGTCGGGGTCGTCCGCCGTGCTCGTGCGGTCGACCGGCAACGGGTTCAGCGACGAGACCTGGCGCGCGCTCGACGCCACGACGACGACCGTCGTCGACCGGCCGGGGGTGCGGGTGCTCGTCCCGCACGACGACGTCACGCGGCCGGGAGGCTGAGCCTGCGCCCCGCGACGGGGACGCTCAGGCGCGGGCCCGGTACCGCTCCACGAACTCGTGCCGAGGTTCCCCGGCGTCAGTCCGGCTCCCGGGCGGCGGCGATGCGCATCGTCACGTGGCTCGCGTACTCCGCGGGCTCTCGGTCGACCTGCACACGCAGCGACCCTGGGGGGACGTCGACGGTGCGCTCGTTCTCGGCGTCCCCGATCGCGAGTCGCCCGGACGGGCAGCTGAGCTGTCCGTCGAACTCCGCAACTCCCGTGGGCAAGGGCTCACCGACGACGACGGTCACGGTGACCGTCGCGGACGGAGGATCCACGCCCTCGGGCCAGTCGTCCGAGACGTCGATGTCGGCGGCATGGAGCACCGGCACGGCCAGGCAGGACGGTGACGACGTGATCGCCTCGTCGCCGAGGTCCGGGGGAAGGTCGAAGGACTCCTGCTCGTCGAAAGCAAGGAGGAGGCCCCACCGGAACGGTTGTGTCCACTCGAGCTGCACCCCCGCACCGTATCGAAGGCGCCCGCGCCGCTCAGGTGCGCCAGGTGACGCCGTCTCCACCACCGTCGCTCCGGCCCGGACACCTCACGGCGCAGGTCTCGCCCAGGGGTCCCGGTCCGCTGCCGGGCTGCCGACGGGCTCGCTCGGGGACTCCTCGGTCGTCGGCTCGTCCGCCCCGCCCGCGGCACGCTCGGCGAGCGCGGCGGCGACGGCGGCGTCGACCGCGCGCTGCTGGGCGGTCCGCGCCCGGCGCCGCGCGCGGACGCGCCAGACGACGACCAGCGCCACGAGGGCGAGGAGGCCGAGCGCGACCCACGGCACGGCCCAGGTGGTGGCGGTCGCGACGACGCCCGGCACGACGACCTCCGGGTCGGGCACCGTCCCGGGCAGCGGCACGACCTCGCCGCCGACCGTCAGCGTCGCGACCTCGCGCCCGAGTGGCCAGACGCCGTCGACCTCGACGGTCCGCTCGACGGACGAGCCGGGGAGCAGCTCGGGCACGTCGACGTCGGTCGCGGACGTCGCGCCGAGCCCGAACGGCCCGGAGACGCGGACGGCGGTCGCCGGCGCGACGCGCGCGTTGCCCTCGTTCGTCACGGTGAACGTGACGGTCGCGCTGCCGGGCGCGAACGGGTTGAGCGTGCCGTCGTAGGCGAGCCGCACGTCGTCGACCGCGAGCGCCGGGGCGAGCTCGCCCTGGACCCGCAGGTGCACACGCGAGCCGAGCCGCCGGTCGGTCGTGACGCCGTCCTCGGCGACCACGACGAGGGACGACACGACTCCGGCGGCGTAGTCACCCGGGGTCGCGTCGTCGGGCACGGTGACGGTGAAGGGGACCTCGACACGCTCCTGCGGGGGGATCTCGACCTCGGCCTGGTC
Organism: Cellulosimicrobium sp. AB352; assembly: GCF_049538415.1. NCBI lineage: Bacteria > Bacillati > Actinomycetota > Actinomycetes > Micrococcales > Promicromonosporaceae > Cellulosimicrobium > Cellulosimicrobium sp. AB352. The sequence goes on from NZ_JBMVFX010000024.1 coordinate 71,256, forward strand.
GAGGGCGATCCACGACCCGAGCGCGGTCGACTCCTCGCCCGCGGGGAGGAGGTCGAGCGTGCCGTCGTCGGTGAGGAAGCCGTCGGCGGCGTAGACGGCGAGCGCGAGCGGGGTGTCGCCGTGGTTGGAGACGACGAGGCTGTCGCGCAGCGAGCCGCCGGGCGCGAGCGAGTACGCGAAGTTGGGCCGGTCGACGCCCTGGGCGGTGTCTCCCGGGCGCACGCCCCACTGCACGGTCTGCTCCGGGTCGGGCGCGGGGGCGTCGTCAGTCACGACGGCGGTCCGCGCGGCGGGCGCGACGTGGCCGGGGGCCGCGGCGTCCCCGGGGAGCGCGGCGGCGGCGGGCGCGCCGAGGAGCGCGAGCGCGAGCAGGGGCCCGGCGAGCGCGCGCAGGGCGCGGGACGCGGGGGCGGGAGAGGTGCGGCGGTGGGTCATGCGCTCG
>NZ_JBMVFX010000025.1:0-70088 GCF_049538415.1 Cellulosimicrobium sp. AB352
TGACCAGGCCTCTACCTCGCGGGACCGCTCCTCTACCTCGCGAGGAGGGCTTAGTGGAACTGGGCGGTCTCGGTGGACCCGGCGAGCGCGAGGGTGGCGGCGTCGGGGTTGAGAGCCGTGGCGACCCGGTCGAAGTAGCCGGTGCCGACCTCCCGCTGGTGGCGGGTGGCGGTGTAGCCGTCGGCCTCGGAGACGAACTCGGCCTCCTGCAGCTCGACGTAGGCGGACATCGCGCGCTCGTTGTACCCGCGCGCGAGCTCGAACATGGAGTGCGAGACGGCGTGGAAGCCGGCCAGCGTGATGAACTGGAACGCGTAGCCCATCGCGGCGAGCTCCTTCTGGAAGCTCGCGATCTGGGCGTCGTCGAGGTGCTTCTTCCAGTTGAACGACGGCGAGCAGTTGTAGGCGAGCTTCTTGCCCGGGTGCTGCGCGTGGATCGCCTCGGCGAACGTCCGCGCGAGCTCGAGGTCGGGCTCGCCCGTCTCGACCCAGATGAGGTCGGAGTACGGCGCGTACGCGAGGCCGCGCGCGACGACCGCGTCGAAGCCGGGGCGCACCCGGTAGAAGCCCTCGGACGTGCGCTCGCCGGTGAGGAACGGCTGGTCGCGCTCGTCGACGTCGGACGTGAGGAGGTCCGCGGCGAGCGCGTCCGTGCGGGCGATGACGATCGACGGCACGCCCGCGACGTCGGCCGCGAGACGCGCGGCGTTGAGCGTGCGGATGTGCTGGCTCGTGGGCACGAGCACCTTGCCGCCGAGGTGCCCGCACTTCTTCTCGGACGCGAGCTGGTCCTCCCAGTGCACGCCCGCCGCGCCCGCGGCGATCATCGAGTGCATGAGCTCGTAGGCGTTGAGCGGGCCGCCGAACCCGGCCTCGGCGTCGGCGACGATCGGGGCGAGCCAGTCGCGGTCGGGCGCCTGCCCGTCCGACGCCGCGCGCTCGGCCGTCTCGATCTGGTCGGCGCGCAGGAGCGCGTTGTTGATGCGGCGCACGACGGCGGGCACGGAGTTGGCGGGGTAGAGCGACTGGTCGGGGTACGTCTGGCCGGACAGGTTGGCGTCGGCCGCGACCTGCCACCCGGACAGGTAGATCGCCTTGAGGCCCGCCCGCACCTGCTGCACGGCCTGGTTGCCGGTGAACGCGCCGAGCGCGGCGACCCACTCCTCGGTGTGGATGAGGTCCCACAGCGTCTCGGCACCGCGGCGGGCGAGCGTGTGCTCCTCGCGCACGGAGCCGCGCAGCGCGACCACGTCCTCGGCGGTGTAGTCGCGCTGCAGGCCGGCCCAGCGCGGGTCGGTCGCCCACTGCTCGGCGAGCTCGGCGGCGCTCTGCGTCTGGTCGCCCGGACGGGCGGACGGGCGCGAGGCGTCGCCCGGGGTCGGGGCGGTGCCGGGGCCGGTGACCGTCGCCGTCGTCGCGACGGCGCCGAGCGGGCGGGCGCCGCCCGCGTACTCGGACGGGGAGCGGCGGCTGACGATGGTGGGCCTGTTCACGGGTGCCTCCTGGTGGTGCGCCGGCCCACGTGGTGCGGGCCGGCCGGGCCGGTCGGTGGACCTCGGCGAGGTCCGTGCTTCGACCTTCCTCCCGCGTGCAAGTCCTTCTCAAGCCAGATCGGACGAAAGAAACGCGGTTCTTCTCTTGTGCGCAAGGAGTGGCGCGTGTCACTCTCAGTCATGGCTATCCCGATGACGCGACCGGCCGGAATCGCGGAACATGCGGAAATCCCGCTCGAGAGCGAGCCCGACGCCCTGACGATCGGCCGCAGGATCCGGCACCTGCGCACCGCGCGCGGCATGACGCTCGACGAGCTCGGCGCCGCGATCGGCCGCGCGCCGTCGCAGGTGTCGCTCCTCGAGAACGGCAAGCGCGAGCCGAAGTTCGGCCAGCTCCAGGCGGTGGCGCGAGCCCTCGGCGCGAGCCTCGACGACCTGCTCTCGCCGGAGGCGCCGTCGCGCCGGGACGCGCTCGAGATCGAGCTGGAGCGCGCCCAGCGCGGCCCGCTCTTCGACGCGCTCGGGCTGCGGCCCGTGCGGGTGGGCAAGTCGCTGCCCACCGACGCGCTCGAGACCATCGTCGCGCTCGAGCGCGAGCTCCAGCGCCTGCACACCGAGCGCGCCGCGACGCCCGAGGAGGCGCGCCGCGCGAACGCGGAGCTCCGCGCGACCATGCGCGCGCAGGACAACTACTTCCCCGAGCTCGAGGACGCGGCGGCCGGGCTGCTCGACGGCGTCGGGCACGCGGGCGGGCCGATGCCTCAGCGCGTCGCGGCCGACCTCGCCGCCCACCTCGGCTTCACGCTGCACTACGTCGGCGACCTGCCGCACTCCACTCGGTCCGTGCTCGACCTGCGCCACCGCCGCGTGTACCTGCCGAGCAACGGGATGCGCGGGAGGTCCAACGCGACGTCGGCGCTGCTCCAGGCGCTCGCGCCGCACGTGCTCGGGCACGCGGAGCCGCGCGACTACCGCGAGTTCCTCCGCCAGCGCGTCGAGGCCAACTACCTCGCCGCGGCGCTCCTGCTCCCGGAGCGGCACGCGGTCAAGGCCCTGCGCGCCGCGAAGGACGCGCGCGAGATCTCCATCGAGGACCTCCGGGACGCGTTCGCGGTGTCGTACGAGACCGCCGCGCACCGGTTCACCAACCTCGCGACGAAGCACCTCGGCATCCCGGTGCACTTCATGAAGGTCCACGAGTCCGGGGTGATCCACAAGGCGTACGAGAACGATGGCGTGCGCTTCCCCGCCGACCCGCTCGGCGCGGTCGAGGGGCAGTACGTGTGCCGGAGCTGGACCGCGCGCACCGTCTTCGCGGTCGAGGACCGGCTCAGCCCGTTCAGCCAGTACACGGACACCCCGAGCGGCACCTACTGGTGCACGTCGCGCGTGCAGGCGTCGGCCGACGGCGAGTTCTCCGTGAGCGTCGGCGTCCCGTTCGCGCACGTCAAGTGGTTCCTCGGGCGCGACACGACCGAGCGGCTCGTGTCCCGCTGCCCCGACGGCGCGTGCTGCCGCCGCCCGCCCGACGACCTCGCCGACCGCTGGGCGGGCCACGCCTGGCCGAGCGCCCGTCCGCACGCGTCCATGCTCGCGGCGATGCCGACCGGCGCGTTCCCGGGCGTCGACCAGACCGAGGTCTTCTCGTTCCTCGAGGCCCACGCGCCGGGTTAGCCGGCCCGTGCCTGCGCGCGCTCCGCCCGGTGCGCGCCGTCCGTGCGAGCCGGGTCGGCGGACGCCGGTCGGCCGTCAGCCGATCGAGCCGCCCTCGACGGGAGCGACCATCGCGTCCTTGAGGCGCGCGGTGTCGGCGTCGGTCCAGCCGTCGGGTGCGTGCAGCGCGGCGAAGCCGTCGGCGTACTCGAGCTGGTAGACGTGCCCGTGGCCGGGCGGGATGTCGGACGCGGCCGCGACGAAGAGGTCGCCCGTGAGCTGCCAGAACGTGACGAACGGGTACCAGCGCACGTCGCCGAGCACGTCGGGCCCGCGCGGCTCGCGGAGCCAGTCGGGCTCGGACCACAGCGTCTCGGGGCCCCACCAGGTGACGCCGTCGGACGCGTGCTGGAGGTACACGACGCGCGGCTCGTCCCAGCGCGGGCCGGGGCCCCAGAGGTCCGCGACGCCGGTCGCGACCGGGTCGCCCCAGCGGACCTGGCGGCCGTCGTCCACCACGGGGGCGTACTCGAGCGACCCGGGGTCGCGCGCGTCGGTGAGCTCGCGCCACATCGGCGTGAACCCGGGCGTCCCGGTGAACATCGCGCCGTCGGAGCGCGCCTCGACGTCCTGCACGCCGCTGAACGCGCCCTGCATCCCGAACGACCCGAGCGAGATGCCGAACGCGAGCAGGCGCGGGCGGTCGTCCTCGGGCAGGTCCGACCACCGCGCGTACACCGCCTCGAACAGCGCCTTGCCCGCGGCGGGCGGGGTCGAGCGGTCGCCGACGAAGCTGATCCAGCTCGGCAGGTAGGAGTACTGCATGCTGGCGATCGCGGTGTCGCCGCCGTGCATGAGCTCGAGCGCCTCGACCATGGCGGGGTCCACCCAGCCGGTCCCGGTCGTGGTCGCGACGACGAGGACGGACCGGTCCCACGCGTCCGTCCGGTCGAGCTCGTCGACGACGCGGGCCGCCGTGGCGTCGAGGTCGCCCTCGGGGTCGAGGCCCGCGTACGCGTGGATCGGCTCGCGCACGTCCGCGGGGTCGACGACGTCGCCCGCCGCGGCGAACGCGCGCAGCTCGTCGAGGGTCGGGCCGGAGACGACGAACTTGCGCCCCTCCGCGCCGAGCGAGTCCCAGGGCTCGAGGGAGTCGGGGGAGCCGGACCGTTCGGGGAGCGTCGGGGGCGTGAGCCGAGGGCTGATCTCGGCGTTCGCCGCCGCGTAGACCGAGTTCAGCGCGCTGAGCGTGCCTGACCAGATGACGCCGTTGAACAGCAGGACCACGACGACGGCGACCGCGACGCCGCTGACGAACCGCGCCACGGGGGCAGGCACGACCTTGCCGACGAGGACGCTCAGCCATCGGGCGACGCGGCGCAGGCCGCGGCCCGCCTGGAGCACGAGCAGCGCGACGGCGAGCGCCGCGAGCAGCGTGACGACCTCGCGTCCGGGGACATCCTCCGACATGCCGAACAGGTGCCGCAGCTCGATCTGGCGCCGCGCCCCGAGGATCAGCGCCAGCGGCACGAGCACGACGGTCGCCCCGGCGAGCACCCACCACGCGATCCGGCTCGCGCGCGCGGTCCACCGGATCCGCAGCCCGACCTTCACAGCGAACCACTCGACGAGCGCGCCGACGGCGTACCCGCCGACGGCGCTCACGCCCGAGATCACGGCCTGGTAGTACCAGGCGCGCGGGATGAGCGACGGCGTGAACGACAGGCAGAACCAGGCGAGCGCGACCACGAGCCCGGTCGCGGAGAACCGCCGGAGCCACCGCCCCCACGCGCCGTGCCGGGGGCGCTCCTCGTCGACGGGCTCGGGGGCGCGGGTCTCCGTCGCGGTGGGCTGCACCCCGCGATCGTAGGCGCGGCGCCCCGAGCCGTCCCCTCGAACGGCCGGGGCGCCGTCGGTCCACCGGACCCGGGCGAGCCCTACGCCTCGAGCAGCAGCGCCTCGCCCTGGCCTCCGCCGCCGCACAGCCCGACGGCGACGCGCCCGCCCCCGCGGCGCGCGAGCTCGTGCGCCGCGTGCACGGCGAGGCGGGCGCCGGACGCGCCGATCGGGTGCCCGAGCGAGATGCCGCCGCCGTGCACGTTGACGACGTCGGGCGAGACGCCGAGCACGCGCGTGGAGACCGCGACGACGGTCGCGAAGGCCTCGTTGATCTCGACGAGGTCGAGGTCGTCGACCGTCCACCCGGCCCGGTCGAGGGCCTGCCGGATCGCGCGGGCGGGCTGGGAGTGCAGCGACGTGTCGGGACCGGCGACCTGGCCCCACGTCCGCACGGTCGCGAGCACCGGCGTGCCCGCGGACTCGGCCCGGGCGCGGGTCGTGAGCACGAGCGCGGCAGCGCCGTCGGAGATCTGCGACGCGTTGCCCGCGGTGATGGTGCCCTCGGGGTCGAACGCGGGCCGCAGGCGCGCGAGGCCCTCGACGGTCGTGTCGGGGCGCACGCCCTCGTCGTCGCGCACCTCGACCGGCTCGCCCCGGCGCTGCGGGACGCTCACGGGGGCGAGCTCGGCGTCGAACAGGCCGTCCTTCGCCGCGGCCGCGGCGCGCTGGTGCGAGGCCGCCGCGACGGCGTCCTGCTCCTCGCGGGAGACGAACACGTCGCCCACGTTGGTGCGCTCGGTCGAGACGCCCATGGAGGCGTGGTCGAACGCGTCGGTGAGCCCGTCGCGCGCGACGGCGTCGACGAGCGTCGCGTCCCCGAACGCGAACCCGGCGCGCGACCCGGGGAGCAGGTGCGGCGCGTTGGTCATGGACTCCTGGCCGCCGACGAGCACGACCTCCGCCTCGCCGGAGCGGATCATCCGCGTGCCGTCGATGACGGCGGTGAGCCCCGAGAGGCACACCTTGTTCACCGTCACGGCGGGCACGTCCCAGCCCACGCCCGCGGCGGCGGCCGTCTGGCGCGCGGGGTTCTGGCCCGCCCCGGCCTGGAGCACCTGGCCGAGCACGACGGCGTCGACGGCGTCCGCGCCGAGGCCCGAGCGCTCGATGGCGGCGCGCGCGGCGACGGCGCCGAGCTCGACCGCCGTCAGCGCGGCGAGCGAGCCCTTGAGACGGCCCTGGGGCGTGCGGGCGGCGGCGACGACCACGACGTCGTCGGGGGAGTGCGGGGTGGTGGTGCTCACGGCTGGACCTCCAGGGGTGCGGACGGCGGTGTCTGCGCGGGCGCCGGGGGTGTGGCGTCCGCTCGTGCGGCGGCGGCGTCGACGTCGGCAACGGCAGTGTCGACCAGCCCGAGCAGGAGCCCGAGGAACACGTCCGGCTCCTCGAGGTGGGGGCTGTGCCCGACGCCGGGCCGCACCTCCTCACGGTACCGCCCGCCCGCGGCCGCGTAGGCGTCGAGGACGGCCCGGGTCTGGGCGACCATCGGCTGCGGCGGGTGCGTCTCGGCCCCGGGCCAGCCGGGGACGGCGCCGAGCGCGCCGAGCTGCGCGAGGTCGAACAGCGACGTGTCCGAGACGATCGCGTCGGCGTCGCCGCGCACCCACAGGACGGGCGCGGTGGCGCCGGACGTCGCGAAGCCGGACAGGTCGCAGTACTTCGCGCTGATCGCGTTGTTCATGCCGCGCGTCCCGGGCGCCACGCCGGGCCACGTGCGCGACGCCGTCCGGTCGCCCGGGTAGCTGTCGTCGCCCGTGCGCGTGGAGAGCACGGAGTCGAGCAGGAGCTCCTCGAGCGCGCCGAGCGGCTCGCCGAGCGCCGCCGGGTCGGCGACGTAGAACCGGCGCAGCACGTCGCGGGGCGACCCGGCGTCCTCGCTGCGGTCGCCGGCGGCGAGCGCCGCGACGAACGCGGGGTTCGCCGTCCCGCCGCCCGATCCCGCGAAGTCGGGGGAGAGCGGCGTCCCGTCGACGTCGCGCGTGCCGCCGAACCCGTACGGCGACATGGGCGCCTCGAGCAGGATGCCGTCGAACAGGTCGGGCCGGTCGGTTGCGAGCTGCAGCACGACGCCCGCCCCCGCGGAGTGCGCGACGGCGACGAGCGGGCGCGTGAGGTCGAGCGCGTCGAGGACGCCCGCGACGTCGTCGGCGAAGTCCCGCACGCCCCGGGTCGCGTCGACGGGCCGGGGCTCGGCGTCGCCGTACCCCCGCAGGTCGACGGCGACGCCGCGCACGTCGGCGGGGAGCGCGCGCAGCAGCGGGTCGAAGAACGCCGACGACGAGCAGTTGCCGTGCACGAGCAGGACCGTGGCCCGCGCGTCGCCGTCGGCCACGACCTCGCGCACGTGCTCGCGCCCGCGCGGGGTCGGGACGTCGCGACGCAGCACGTCGCGCGTCACGACGGCGTCCCCGCGGCCTGCGTGGACGGTCCCGGGCCGGCGTCGGCGACGTCGAGCGGGGCGTCGTCGAGCGCGACGGCGAGGTCGGGCTCGGTCGCGGCCCGCACGTCGTCGACGCTCACGCCGGGCGCGGTCTCGCGCAGCACGAGCCCGTCGGGCGTCACGTCGATCACCGCGAGGTCGGTGATGACCCGGTGCACGACCCCGCGTCCCGTGAGGGGCAGCGAGCACGAGCGCAGGATCTTGGGCGACCCGTCGCGCGCCACGTGCTCCATGAGCACGATCACGCGGCCCGCCCCGTGCACGAGGTCCATCGCGCCGCCGGGGCCCTTGACCATCTTGCCGGGGATCATCCAGTTGGCGAGGTCGCCCGTCTCGGAGACCTGCATGCCGCCGAGGATCGCGGCGTCGATCTTGCCGCCGCGGATCATGCCGAAGCTCAGCGCGGAGTCGAAGAACGCGGCGCCCGGCAGGACGGTGACGGTCTCCTTGCCGGCGTTGATGAGGTCGGGGTCGACGGCGTCCTCGGTCGGGTACGGCCCGACGCCGAGGATCCCGTTCTCCGACTGGAGCACGAGGTGCTTGTCCGCGGGCACGTAGTTGGGCACGAGCGTCGGCAGGCCGATGCCGAGGTTGACGTACCAGCCGTCCTGGAGCTCGCGCGCGGCGCGCGCGGCCATCTCGTCGCGGGTGAGCGGCACGGCTCAGCCCTCCTTCACGGTGGTCGCGGTGCCCGACGGCGCGGGCGCGGGCTGGTCGGTCGGGGCGGCCGAGCGCACGGTGCGGCGCTCGATGCGCTTGGGCACGTCCGGGCCCACCTCGACGACGCGGTGCACGAACACGCCGGGCAGGTGCACGGCGTCGGGGTCGATCTCGCCGGGCTCGACGAGCTCCTCGACCTGCGCGACGCACACGCGGCCCGCCATCGCGGCCAGCGGGGAGAAGTTGCGGGCCGACCGGTGGAACACGAGGTTGCCGTGCCGGTCGCCGCGCAGCGCGTGCACGAGCGCGAAGTCCGTGGTGATCGCGTCCTCGAGCACGAACTCTGCCTCGTCGGCGAACGCACCGTCGCGACCGCGCGGCCCGACGCCGAACGTGCGCACCTCCTTGGGCGCGCTGGCCTGCGCGACGCCGCCCGCGCCGTCGTACCGCTGGGGGAGGCCGCCCTCGGCGACCTGCGTGCCGACGCCCGTGCGCGTCCAGAACCCGGCGATGCCCGCGCCGCCGGCGCGCAGCTTCTCGGCGAGCGTGCCCTGCGGGGTGAGCTCGAGCTCGAGCTCGCCCGAGAGGAACTGGCGCTCGAACTCCTTGTTCTCCCCGACGTACGAGCTCGTCATCTTCCGGATGCGGCCGGCGCCGAGCAGGACCCCGAGGCCCCAGTCGTCGACGCCGCAGTTGTTGCTCACGACCCACAGGTCGCGCGTGCCCTGGGCGAGCAGCGCCTCGATGAGCGCGATGGGGTTGCCGCACAGGCCGAACCCGCCGACGGCGAGCGACGCGCCGTCGGGCACGTCCGCGACGGCCTCGGCCGCGGACGCGACCACCTTGTCCAGCCCGGTCCCTCGTGGGGACGCGATCGTGGGGCTCATGCCGTGACCTCCTCGTCACTCGCCGGTCCGGGTCCGTCGCTCGTGACGGCGGCCAGGGCCCGCAGGGTCTCGCCCGCGACGGCCTCGACGCCGGGCGGGCTCATGATGATCGTGTAGTGATTGATACCCGCTACGTCGCGGGTGCGCAGCCCCGGCAGCCGCGCGCGCCACGCGGCGAGGTGCTCGGGGGGGTAGAGGGCCTCGGGCTCGTCGAGCAGGCCGCGGGGCGCGCGCAGCAGCACGAGGGGCACGTCGAGCGGGTGGTCGCCCGCGAGCGCGTCCGCGAGCGGCCCGCCCTCGTAGAGCTCGAGCGAGTCGGCGGAGACCGCCGCGCCCGACGACGCCGGACGCAGCGCGGGCGCCTCGCCGACGAGGTCGTAGTCGACGTACCCCGCGACGACGTCGGCCCACGGCTCGTCCCACGCGCTCGCGAAGGCGGGGTGCGCGCGCCAGAAGCCGCGGTACTCCTCGTGGTCGGCGAACGTGCGCTCGAGGCGCTCGACGGCCGGGCCGAGCAGGGCGCGCAGGACCTCGTCGTGCGTCGCGTCGGGCGCGAGCCCGGTCGGCGGCGGGAGCGGGATGCCGCCGTCGACGAGCACGAGCCGGGAGACGCGGCCGGGGTGGCGGTGCGCGAGCACGACGGACACGAACGCGCCCATGGAGTGCCCGAGCGCGACGACGCGGTCGATCCCCAGCGCGTCGAGGACCGTCGCAAGGTCGTCCGCGTGCGCCCCCATGCCGTACGGGCCCGGCAGGCCGTTGCTGCGTCCGCGCCCCCGCAGGTCGGGCGCGACGACGCGCACGCCCGGCAGCGCCGCGACGACGGCCGGCCACGCGCGGTGCGACGCCGTGATGCCGTGCACGGCGAGGACGGTCGGGACGGCGTCGTGCGCGGGGGGCGCGCCGCCGTCGGGCCGGGCGCCCGGCTCGGGTGCGGGCGGGCCGACCGGGTCCCACACGCCGACGCGCAGGCGCCCGCCCGCGACGGGGACGTCGAGCGTCGCGTAGGTGTGGGTCGCGGCGGTGACGTCGTCCGGCGCGGTCGTCGCCGCGGTCACCGGGCGCTCCAGCCGCCGTCGATCGTCCACGACGCGCCCGAGACCATCGACGCGTCCGGGCCGGTCAGCCAGCCGACGAGCGACGCGACCTCCTCCGGCTCCACGAGCCGCTTCACCGCGGACTCCGCGAGGAGCACGGTCGCGAGCACCTCGGACTCGGGGACACCGTGCACGCGCGCCTGGTCCGCGATCTGCTTCTCGACGAGCGGCGTGCGGACGTACCCGGGGTTGACGCACACGCTCGTCACGCCGTGCGGACCGCCCTCGAGCGCGGTCACCTTGGACAGGCCCTCCAGACCGTGCTTCGCGGACACGTACGCCGACTTGAACGGCGACGCCACGAGGCCGTGCACGGACGACACGTTGACGACGCGCCCGAACCCACGCGCGTACATCCCGGGGAGCGCGGCCCGGACCAGCAGGAACGGCGCCTCGAGCATGATCGCGTGCAGCAGGCGGAAGTCGTCGGGGCGGAAGTCCTCGATGGGGCTCACGCGCTGGACGCCCGCGTTGTTGACGAGGACGTCGACGTCGAGCGTGAGGTCGTCGAGCGCGCGCGTGTCGGCGAGGTCGACGACCCACGCCTCGCCGCCGAGCTCGTCCGCGAGGCGCTGCGCGCCGTCGGGGTCGACGTCGGCGACGGTCACGTGCGCGCCGCGCGCGGCGAGCTCGCGCGCGCACGCCGCGCCGATGCCGCTCGCGCCGCCCGTGACGAGCGCGCGCCGTCCGGCGAGGGTCGGGGCGGTGCCGGGGACGGTGGCGGGGACGGTCATCGCGCGTCTCCTTCGGTCTCGGTCGAGGTGGCGGGCCCGGTCCCGGTCGGCGGGGCGGTCCGCGGCGCGGCGAGCGCGCGCTCGATGAACTGCATGGTCTGCTCGAACACGTGCGGAGGGACCTCGGCGGCCGCGGTGTCGTACGACGGCGGCTCTGCGCCCTCGTCCCAGCGCCCGCCCCACAGGACCCAGCGCATCCCGACGATCTCGCCGATGCCCATGAGCGCCCACGCGGCGACCTCCGGGTCGACGTCGTGGCCGACCTCGCCGTTCGCGCGCGCCTTGTCCAGCCCGGTCATGTAGCCCTCGACGATGCGCGCGTAGTGGCGGCGCAGCGCCCCGGGGGAGACGAACTCGGCCTGCCGCACGATGCGGTAGAGCGCCGGGTGCTCGGCGGTGAAGCGGAAGAACGCCTCGAAGCCCGCGCGCTCGGCGGCCAGGCGCGTCGTCGCCTGCGAGCTCGCCTCGATCATCGCGTGCCGCACGCGGCGGTTGAGGTCGTCGACGAGCTCGTCGAACACGTCGATCTTCGACTCGAAGTACAGGTAGAACGTGCCCTGCCCGACGCCCGCGGACTCGGTGATCTTCACGATCGACGCGTCGTGGTACCCGACCTCGGCGAACACCTGCTCGGCCGCGGCGAGGATCTTCGCCCGGGTGCGGTTGCCGCGGGCGGTGCGGGGCTGGGTGCTCATGAGTCCTCCGGGACGGTCACGCGCTCGGCGAGCGAGCGGCGCGACACCTTGTGCAACGACGTGCGGGGCAGGGACGGGACGAGGTCGAAGCGGCGCGGGACCTTGAAGTGCGCGAGCTCGCGGCGGCAGAACGCCTCCAGCTCCTCGGCGTCGGTGGGGTGGCCGGCGCGCGGCACGACGAACGCGGCCCCGACCTCGCCCCACCGGTCGTCGGGGACGCCCACCACCGCCACGTCCGCCACCGCGGGGTGGCGGCGGAGCACGGCCTCCACCTCGGACGGCGTGACGTTCTCGCCGCCGACGATGAAGACGTCCTTCAGGCGGTCGACCACGCGGTAGCACCCGTCGACGTCGCGCTCGACGAGGTCGCCGGTGCGCAGCCAGCCGTCGCGCAGGACCGCGGCCGTGGCGGCCTCGTCGCGGAAGTAGCCCGCGAACACCCCCGGCCCGCGGACCAGCAGCTCGCCCGCCGCGGGCCCGTCGAGGTGGCGGCCCGTCACCGGGTCGGCGACGGCGACCTCGACGTGCGGGTACGGCGTGCCGGCCGAGCCGCTGCGCTCGCGGGCCTGGTCGTCGGGCAGGCACAGCACGTTGGGGCCCGCCTCCGTGAGCCCGTAGCCCTGCGAGAGCGCGACGCCGCGGCGGTGCCACGTGCGCAGCAGCGGCTCCGGCATGGGCGCGCCGCCCACGACGGCGTGCCGCAGCGACGACAGGTCGGCGTCCGCGAAGCCGGGGTGCTCCGCGAGGAGCAGGTAGTTCGTCGGGACGCCCATCATCGTCGTGACGCGGCGCTCGGCGACGAGCTGGAGCACGCGCTCTGGCTCGAACGTGCGCTCCAGGACGACGGTCGCGCCGGTCCACCATGCGAGCAGCGGCTGGATGTTCCACCCGCCCGCGTGGAACTGCGGCAGCACGCTCAGCACGACGTCGTGGCTCGTCAGCTCGACCGTGCGCGAGAGCGAGAGGTTCGTCCAGAAGCAGTTCGCGTGCGTGAGCAGCGCGCCCTTGGGCGTGCCCTGCGTGCCGGACGTGAACACGAGGAGGAGCGGGTCGTCGTCGCGCACGGGCCGGCGCTCCGGCGCGGGCCCCCGCCGTGACGGCGGCGGGACGTGCGCCTCGACGCCGCTGCGCCCGAGCTCCGCCCGCCGGGGCGGGCGGCCGGGCCGCTCCCCGTCGAGCCGGCGCAGCGGGTCGAGCCGGTCGAACGCCGAGTCCGCGAGGCCGGAGAACTCCTGCTCCACGAGCACGAGCGCGGGGTCGGCCTGCTCGACCTGGGCGGCGAGCTCGCCGGGCGACAGCCGCCACGACAGCGGCGCGAGGACGAGCCCGGCCTGCGCGCACGCGAAGAACAGCACGACCTGGTCGGCGCTGTTGCCCGTGACGGTCGCGACGCGGTCCCCGACGCCGTAGCCCGCCTCCCGGAACGCCGCCGCCAGGGCGCTCGCGCGCTCGTGCAGGTCGCGGTAGCGCAGGGTCACGCCGCGGTCGTCGACGGCGACGCGGTCGGGCGTCGCGAGCGCGCGGTCGCGCGTCCAGCGCCCGAGGGTGTGCAGGCCGTCCTGGACGTCCCGGTGCTGCGTCGTCATGCCACCTCCTCCAGGCGCTCGCGGGCCTCCTCCCGATCCTCCCGCGGGCGGCGGCGCGCGGCGAGGCGCGACGCGGCGCCCGCGATGCCGCCGGGCAGGAACATCACGACGAGGATGAAGAGGGTCCCGAGCAGGAACAGCGGCTCGCTGAGCGGCACGCGCAGCACGGCCGGGAGGTCCGCGACGGCCGCGGAGCTCGCGAGCGTGCCGAGCCGCTGGTCGAGGATCGTGTAGAGCACGCCGCCGACGATCGCGCCCCACCGGGAGCCGACGCCCCCGAGCACGACCATGACCAGCAGCGTGAGCGTGAAGTCGGCGGACGTCGCGCGCGGCACGGCGCCGGACTGGAGCAGCAGGTAGGCCATGCCGACGACGGTCGCGAGCGTCGCCGCGAGGACGAACACGAGGAGCTTGACGAGGTAGGGGCGCCCGCCGATGACGCGCACGCGCATCTCGTTCTCGCGCGTCGCCGCCGCGACGTGCCCCGCGCGCGACCGCTCGACCCACAGCACCACGAGGTAGACGACGACGAGCACGGCGAGGGCGAGCCAGTAGAGGTTGCGCGTGTTGAGCACGCCCACGAACGCGTCGGGGACGTTCCGGGTCGCGAGCGCGAGGCCCTCCTCGCCGCCGGTCGTGCCGCCGGGGTTGCGGCGCACGAGCACGTTGCCCGCCTGGGCGAACGCGAGGGTGACCATGGCGAACGAGATGCCCGTGACCCGCAGCGAGACGGCCCCGACGACGTGCGCGAGCACGATCCCGCCGACGAGCACGAGCGCCGCGGCGGGCAGGAGCGGGATCTCGGTCGTGTCGAGCACGATCGCGAGCCCGTACAGCCCCGCCGCGAAGTACAGCGCGTGGCCGAAGCTCAGCAGCCCCGCGACCCCGAACAGCAGGTGGTAGCTCAGCGCGAGGGCGCCGATGAGCCAGCACATCGCCATCATCTGGAGCGCGCCGGGCGTGTACGTCGGGCCGGGCAGGACGCCCGGCACGTGGAGCGCGAGCAGCGGGAGGCACGCGAGCACCGCGACGAGCGCGACGCCCGCGAGCGTGCGGACCAGCGTGCCCGACGGCGCCCGGCGGGCGGGTCGGTCGGCGCGCGGTGCGTCGTCGGCGGGGGTGGCCGGGGCCGGGGGAGCGGTCTGGGTGGTCATGCGGCTGCCCTCCCGAGGAGGCCGGTGGGACGGACGAGGAGCACGAGCGCGAGCAGGAGCACGACGAGCAGGTCGCCGTAGCCGAGGTAGTAGTTCGCGAACTGCTGCAGGACCGCGACGAGCACGGACGCGACTGCCGCGCCGGTCAGGGAGCCGAGCCCCCCGATGACGGTGACGATGAACGCGAAGATGAGCAGCGACCCGCCGAGGTGCGGGGAGACGTACCCGAAGTACTGCGAGGCGAGGACCCCGCCGAGCCCCGCGGCGGCGCCGCCGACCGCGAAGACGAGCGTGAACGCCTTGCGCACGTCGATGCCGAGCGCGGTGACCATGGACCGGTTCTCGACGCCCGCGCGGATGATGAGCCCGTAGCGGGTGCGCTGGAGGAACAGCACGATCGCGCCGAGCACGAGCGCCGCGGCGCCGATCGCGACGAACCGGTCGTTGGGCACCGGCGCGCCGGCCAGGTCGGTCGTGCCCTTGAGCCACGCCGGGCCGGAGATGAACTCGGGGTCCGATCCCCACATGCCCTCGAACAGCGCGACGGACGCGAGCGAGAGCCCGACGGTGACGAGCACCTGCTCGATGTGCCGCTCGTAGAGCGGGCGGATGAGCAGGAGCTCGGTGAGCGCCGCGGCCCCCGCCCCGACGACGGCCCCGGCGAGCAGCGAGAGCGCGAAGACGCCCCACGAGTCCGCGCCGAGGGAGCGCGCGACGAACCAGCCGCCGAACGCGCCGAGCGTGAGGAACGACCCGTGCGCGAAGTTGAGGACGCCCATGAGCCCGTAGATGAGCGACAGGCCCGACGCGACGAGGAAGTACAGCGCCCCGAGGCCGAGCCCCGTGACGAGGAGGAGGACGATCGTGCTCACCGGGCCACCGCCCCTTCGGTTCCGTGGTGGTCGACCTCGGCGTGCACGCCGAGGAGCTGCTGGACGCGGTCGGGGTCGTCGAGGAGCTCGCGCGCGGGGCCGGTGTGCACGACGCGACCCGCGTCGATCACGACGACGCGCTCGGCGAGCCGCTCGATGACCTCGAGGTTCTGCTCGACGAGCAGGATCGGGACCGTGCGGGCCGCCTCCGCGAGCGCGTCCGACACCTCGCCGACGATCCGGGGCGCGAGGCCCTTGGTGGGCTCGTCGACGAGGAGCAGGCGGTTGGCGTTGAGCAGGGCGCGCGCGAGCGACACCATCTGCTGCTGACCGCCCGAGAGGGTGCCCGCGCGCTGGGCGGCGCGCTGCACGAGGTCCGGGAAGAGCTCCGCGACGAGCTCGCGCCGCGGGTGGGCGTCGCGCTCGGCGAGCCGCAGGTTCTCCGCGACCGTGAGCCCGGCGAACACCTCCCGGTCCTCGGGCACGTACCCGACGCCGCGCCGCACGATCCGGTCCGTGCGCTCGCCGTCGACGCGCTCGCCCGCGAGCAGCACCTCGCCCCGGCGCTCGATCAGACCGAGCACGGCCTTGAGGGTCGACGTCTTGCCGACGCCGTTGCGGCCCAGCACCGCGGTGACGCCCGTGGCCGGGACGGAGAAGGTCACGTCCTCGACGACCTGCTGGCCCGCGATGCGCGCGGACAGCCCGCGCACCTCGAGGACGGGCACGTCGCTCCCGACCGCGGGCTGGGCGGTGCTCCTGCTGCTGCCGCTCATGCTGCCTCTCCTGCCGTGACGCCGAGGTAGGCGCTCTGCACCGTCGGGTCCGCCATGACGGCGTCGGGGGTGTCGCACGCGAGCAGCTCGCCGTGGTGCATGACGGCGACGCGGTCCACGAGCCCCAGCACGACGTCCATGTGGTGCTCGACCATGAGCACCGTGCAACCGGTCCCGTGCAGGTCGCGGATGACCTCGACGAGGCCGGGCACGTCGGCCGACGACACGCCCGCCATGGGCTCGTCGAGCAGCACGACGCGCGGCTCGGTCGCGAGGAGCACCGCGATCTCGAGCTTGCGCTTGTCGCCGTGCGACAGGTCGCCCGCGGCGACCTCGGCGCGGCGCACGAGCCCGACGGTCTCCAGGTGCCGGTCCGCCTCCCGCGTCGCGGCGTCGCCGCGACGCGGGAAGCGCAGCACCGACAGGGCGCCGCCGAGGCGTCCCTGCGCGGCGAGCCGCACGTTCTCCCGGACGCTCAGGCGCGGGAACAGGCTCGACGTCTGGAACGTGCGGCCCAGGCCCGCGCGGGCGCGCGCCGCCACCGAAGTGGTCGTCACGTCCGCGCCCTCGAGGAGCACCGCCCCGCTCGTCGGGCGGTGGATCCCCGAGACCAGGTTGAAGAGCGTCGTCTTGCCCGCGCCGTTCGGCCCGATCACGCCGAGCATCTCGCCCTGCCCGACGGCGAGGCTCACGCCCCGCAGGATCCGCGCGCCGCCGATCTGGAGCCCGAGGTCGCGGACCTCGAGCGCGGGGAGGGTGTGCGGCTCGCCCACGTCAGCCCGCCTCGGCCGGCGCGACGTCGTCGCCCGGCACCTCGGCGACGAGCTCGGGGACCCAGCCGTCGCCCTCGGCCACGAGCTTCACCTGGTACATCGGCTGGACGAGCGCGTGGTCCGACGCGCGGACCGTCGTCGTGCCCTTGGGGCCGTCGAAGCTCCAGCCCTCGAGCGCGTCGACCATGGCGTCGACGTCGTCGCCGCCCTCGGCGATCGCGTGGACGATCATCTGCGCGGCGACGAAGCCGTCGGGCGTGAAGAGGTCGGCCTGCTTCCCGGCCTCCTCGACGGACGCGAGCATCGCGGCCTCGACCTCGGTGCCCGCGGCGCCGGGGAAGTAGTGGTTGAGGAAGTCGACCTTGCTCGCCGCGGCGCCGTACGCGCCGTAGGTCGCGACGTCGCCGAGCCCGGTGACGACCGTGGTCGCGTCGAGGACGCCCTGCTGGTCGAGGCCCTGCCACATCGCGCCCGACGTCGCCCCGGCCCACGCGACGAACACGAGGTCGGGCGCGGCGTCGACGATCTGGTGCGCGAACGGCGTGAATTCCGTCGCGTCCTCCGGCACGAGCACGCTCGTCACCTCGGCGCCCTGCGCGCCGAGGACGGCCTCGACCGCGGCGAGGTTGCCCTGGCCGAACGCGTTGTCCTGGGCGAACACGACGACCTTCGCACCGTCCGGGTCCACGAACGTGCCGGCGGTCGCCACGTCCTGGAGCGACTGGCGCCCCGAGCGGAACGTGTAGTCGTTGATGCCCGTGAGCGCGTCGACCGCGGCGGGCCCGGAGATGTAGAGCACCTTGTTCTGCTCGGCCTGCTCGGCGAGCTTGAGCGCCACGCCGGACACGACCGTGCCGCCGAGGATCTGGTAGCCCTTGCCGATGAGGTCCTTGGCCTGCCCGACCGCCTTGTCGGGGTCGCCGCCGTCGTCGTGGAACGTCACGTTCACCGGGCGGCCGTCAACCTCGCCCGTGCCGTCGGTCGCGTAGTCGAGACCGGCCTGGAAGCCCTCGTAGTAGGCCTCGCCGTAGGCCGCGAGCGGCCCGGTCTTGGAGTAGATGATGCCGACGTCGACCGGGTCGGCGCTCGTGCTGCTCTCGCCTCCGGTGCTGCCGCCGCCGCTCGCGTCGGTCGGCGCGCAGGCGGCGAGCGCGAGGCTCGCGGCCGCGAGCGCGGCGACGGCGAGCGCCGACCGCTGGGACTTCTTCGTCCGCATGACTTCGCCCTTCGTTGGGTGGTCCTGAGGGGGAGCGCCGCTCGAACATGAGAGGCGATTCAGGTTGCGGGAATCATGGATCCCCGGGCGGCGCGGTGTCAACCCGCGTCGGGCGGGACAGTCGCGCGCGGTGCTGCGAGCCCGTCGGGGGGGTGCTCTGATATTGACAGGTGATTCAGGTCACACGTAACGTCCGGCTCGCCCGGGTCCGGCGCGCGACGGTGCGCGCCACGGTGCGCGAAGCGCCGACGGCGACCCGACCTCGACGTGGAGGTTCAGATGGTCAGGCACTCCCTCAGACAGCGCGTCCGCGCCCGCCGGAGCGCCGTCGCGCTCGCCCTCGGCGCGGCGCTCGCGGTCGTGCTCGCCCCGCTCGTCACCGCACCGGCCACGGCCGCCGGGTCGTGGTCCCAGCGCACCGCCGGCGGGATGACGGTCGAGCTCTACCGGCCGTCGACGGCGCCCGCGCTCCCCGGCGGTCGGGCGCTCATGGTCTCCCTGCACGGGTGCGTCCAGACGTCGCAGGTGCTCAAGAACGGCGGCAACTGGACCGCGACCGCCGACGAGCACGGCATGGTCGTCGCGGTCCCCGCCGCGCCGAACGGCGGCGTCCTGCTCGGCTGCTGGGACTACTACGACACCAACCACAGCCGCACGAACCCCGCGCGGCACGACGACAACCTGCTCGACCTCGTCTCGACCCTGCTCGCGGACGCCTCGCTCGGCATCGACCCGGACCAGGTCTACGTGAGCGGCCTGTCGTCCGGCGGCGGCCAGGCGATGGTCATGGGCTGCCTCGCGCCCGACGTGTTCGCGGGCGTGGGGATCGCGGCAGGGCCGACGGTCGGGACGACGTCGGGCCAGATCGGGAGCGTCGCGACGACGCTCGCGCAGGCGCGCTCGACGTGCCGGACCTTCGCGGGGACGCACGCGGCGGACTTCGGCTCGCAGGTGACGTCCGTCGTCTTCGGCAGCGCCGACACGACGGTCGCGACCGGGTACGGGACGCTCAACGCCCAGGTCATGGCCGACCTCTACGGGGCCGGGACCACGTCGTCGTTCTCGCTCGCCGGGCTCGCGGGCACGAACCGCGCGGGCACCGGGACGCTCTGGTCCGACGCCGCCGGCCCACGCGTCTCGCTGGTCCAGAACACCGGGCTCGCGCACGCGTGGCCCGCGGGCGGCGGCCCCGGAGGGTCCTACGTGTCGACGAACAGCATCGACTACCCGGCCTACCTCACCGACTTCCTGTTCGCGAGCAACCGGCGCGTCGACCGCGACCCGGGCCCGGGCCCCGACCCGGACGTCACGGCGCCGACGGTCGCGATCACCGCGCCCTCCGCGGGCGCCGCCGTCTCGGGGACGGTCCGCGTGGGGGTCGCGGCGTCCGACGACCGCGCGGTCGACCGCGTCGAGCTGAGCGTCGACGGCGCGGCGCTCGCGACGCTGCGCACCGCCCCGTACGGGTTCGACTGGGACACGACGGCGCTCGCGGCCGGCTCCCACGTGCTCACGGCCCGCGCGGTCGACACGGCGGGGAACGCGTCGACCGCGCAGGTCACGGTGACGGTGCAGGCGCCGACCGGGCCGTGGTGCGGCACCGCGACGAACGCGCAGCACCGGGCCGCGGGGCGCGCGATCTCCTACGGCGTGAACCCCTACAACCCGTACTACGCGGTCGGCTCGCTCGCGTACCTCGGGCAGGGAGACGCGACGGTCACGACGCTGCGCGAGGCCGCGCCCGGCCGGTTCGAGGTCGCCGCCGCCTGCTGAGCAGGGCGGGCCCGCTCGGGCTAGTGCTCCAGGCGGTCCTTCGGGTCACCGATGAAGTCGGTGACGTCGTCCGGGAGGTCGTCGCGGTTCATGTCGTTCGAGCGGGCCCGGCGGGCGTCCCAGCGCAGCGCGAGCGCGGCCAGCACCGCGGCGATCGTGGACGCCGCGAGGATCGCGATCTTCGCGCCGTCGGTGTGCTCGGCGTCGGGGAACGACAGCTCCGCGATGAGGAGCGAGACGGTGAAGCCGATGCCCGCGAGGAACCCGACGGGCAGGAGGTCGCGCACCCCGATGCCGGCCGCGAGCCGCAGCGGCGTGAAGCGCGTGACGAGCGCCGTGACCCCGAGCACGCCCACGAGCTTGCCGACGACGAGGCCGAGGACGATGGCGAGCACGACGGGCTGCGTCAGCACCTCCCCGACGGGCGTCTCGCCGCCCACGATCGAGACGCCGGCCGCGAAGAACGCGAAGACCGGCAGCGCGACGCCCTGCGAGAGCGGGCGCACCGTGTGCTCGAAGCGCTGCGTGCGCGACTCGCGCTCCCCGTGCACCGCGAGCGCCGGGACGGTGAAGCCGAGCAGGACGCCGGCGATCGTGGCGTGGACGCCCGACTCGTGCATGAACGCCCAGGCGACCACCGCGACGGGCAGCAGGAGCCACCAGCGGGTGCGGCGAGCGCGCACGAGGACGGCGTAGAGCGCGACGGCGAGCAGCGCGAGCCCGAGGTAGCCCCACCGCAGCTCCGCCGTGTAGAAGATCGCGATGACGACGATCGCGAGCAGGTCGTCGACGACCGCGAGCGTGAGCAGGAACGTACGGATCGCGACGGGGAGCCCACGGCCGAAGACGGCGAGCACGCCGAGCGCGAACGCGATGTCCGTCGCCGTGGGGATCGCCCACCCGTGCAGCGCGCCCGGGTCGCCCGTGGTCAGCAGGACGGCGACGAAGATCAGGGCCGGCACCGTCATGCCGCCCATCGCCGCGAGCACCGGGACGCCCGCCTGCCTCGGGTTGCGCAGGCTGCCCGCGACGAACTCCTGCTTGAGCTCGACGCCGACGACGAAGAAGAAGATCGCGAGCAGGCCGTCGGCCGCCCACGTCGACAGCGTCAGGTCGAGGTGCAGCGGGGAGGACGGGCCGACGACGGTGCTCGACAGCGTCAGGTAGGACTCGCGCCAGGGCGAGTTGGCCCAGACCAGCGCGAGCAGCGCCGCGCCGATGAGCAGGGCGCCGCCCGTCGTCTCGCGCCCGACCCAGCGGCGCAGGCGTGCACCGGGGGAGGGGCGGTCGGTCGGCGGGGTGGCCGAGGGGCCGGAGGGCAGGGCGGCGTGGGTCATCGTGCTCCCGGGGTCGCTGTCGTGTCGCACGGCCGCGTCGCGGACCGTGGCCGACCAGACTTCCCGGCACACCGCCCACGATCCTACGGGGCTGCGCACCCCTCGCGGTCGACGTGTCCGGCTCGCGGTCCAGTCTCCTGGCGCTCGTCCCGCCGCGCGCGTCAGGGCGGGGTGTCCTCGGCGAGCGCGAGGAGGCGCGTCGTCGTTCTCCAGTTCCGGCCCGTCAGCGGGGTCCCGGCCGCCTTCGCGAGGACGGCCGCCGTCAGCCTCGACCGACCGACGCCGTCGGGGTAGGCGACGTAGAGGACGCCGTTCGCGACGACGGCGCGCTCGGTCGTCAGGCGCGGCCCGAGCGCGGCGGCGGCGTCCGGGTCGACGGGCTCCTCGCCCACGTGGACCAGCAGCCCGGCCGGGCGGTCGGCGGCGTCGTCGGGCAGCGGGTTCCCGCGCACGATCTTCCGGAGGCGCTCGGTCGTGAGCACGGCCACGGCGGCGTCGACGCCGAACCGCTCGGCGACGCCGTCGTGCAGGAGGCCCGCGACGTCCGCGGGCGACGACGCGCCGGACGACCCCGGCCCGACGACGAGGTTCCCGCTGTTCACGACCGTGCGGGCGTGCGCGAGCCCCAGCTCGCCCGCGAGGTCCCGCAGCGCGGTCGACGGGACCTTCCGCCCGCCCACGTTCACGGCGAACAGCAGGCAGGCGTACACCGTCACGACGACGTCCCCGGGCGACGGTGGGACCACGGCGCGGCCTCCTCGAGGCGCGCCGCGAGGGTCAGCAGCAGGGCGTCGTCGCCGTGGTCCGCACCGAGCATGACCCCGACGGGGACGGTCGCGGACGACCCGTCGGGGTCGGCGACGCGCGCCTCGCCGAGCGGGAGGGAGACCGCGGGCCGCCCCGTGAGGTTCCAGACGCTCGTCCAGGGCGTGAACGCCGTCTGCGCGGCGAAGTCGGCGGCCGGGTCGTCGTCGGCGCGCTGGCTGCCGACGAGCGCGGGCGGCTGCGCGAGCGTGGGGGAGAGCACGACGTCGACGCCCGACCGCGCGGCGGCGACCTCGCGGGTGAGCTGCTGCACGCCCGCGAGCGCCGTCGCGTACGCGAGCCCGCTCACCGCGCGCCCGCGCTCGCGCAGCCACCGCGTGAGCGGCACGAGCAGGTGCTCGCGCTCCGGCGGGACGGGCGCCTGGAGCGCCCCGACGGACCACAGCGCCGCGAACGCGTCCCAGCGCTCGGCCCCGAACGGGGGCGGGATCTCGACGACGTCGTGCCCGAGCCGGACGAGGAGCTCCGCCGCCGCGCGGGCCGCGTCGGCGCACGCCGGGTGCACGGGGGCGTCGGCGGCGATCACGGGCTCCAGCAGCAGCCCGACGCGGAGCCGTCGCCCGTCCGCCGCGGCGCCGAGCCGCGCGGTGAAGGTGTCGCCGGGCCAGGGGCGCGCGAGCACGTCGAGGAACGCGGCGGTGTCGCGGACCGACCGGGTGAGGACGCCGTGCGTCGCGAGCCCCGCGCCGTCGACCCCGTACGGGCCCGGGCTCACGAGCCCGCGCGACGGCTTGAGGCCGACGAGCCCGCACGCGCTCGCGGGGATGCGCAGCGAGCCGCCGCCGTCGCTCCCGTGCGCGACGGGGACGACGCGCGCCGCGACCGCGGCGGCCGCGCCCCCGCTCGACCCGCCCGCGGACCGCGCGAGGTCCCACGGGGTGCGGGCGGTCGGGCCGACGTCGGGCTCCGTGTAGCAGGGGAGGCCGAGCTCCGGGGTCGAGGTCTTGCCGACCATCACCGTGCCGGCGCGCCGCAGGAGCGTCACGACGCCGTCGTCGTACGGGGCGGGGAACGGGTCGATCGCGGCCGAGCCCGCGCGCATCGGCACGCCCTCGACCATCGTGAGGTCCTTGACGGGGCAGGGGACGCCGAGGAACGGCGGGAGGGCGTCGTGGGGACCGGCCCGGCCGTCGCGCCGCGCCGCCACGAGCGCGTCCTGCGCGGCGAGGGCCTGCGTGCGCGCGAGGTCCGGGGTGAGCACGGTGAAGGCGCCGACGGCGGCACCGACCCCGGCGGCGGCGTCGAGCGTCGCGTCGAGGACCTCGACGGGGGAGACGTCGCCGGCGCGCAGGGCGCCGGCGAGCGCGGTCGCGTCGAGGTCGAGGAGCTCGGGGGCGCTCATGGCTCGCGAACCTACGCGCGCCGTCGCGCCCGCGCGACCCCGCCGCGCGATCCCGCCACGCGACCCGCCCGCGCGTCCCCCGCGGGCGTGACCTCGACGACGCCGCGCGCACCGCGGCCTCGGCGGTCGACACCGGCCGGGGCACGGGCGTATATTCCAACCGGAATATTCCAGCCGGGCCCGAGCTCCCCACCCGCCGGCCGGCCACCCCTCCACCCCGTCCCGGAGATTGCCGTGACCTCCCCGCGCCTCAGCCCCACGGCGACCCTCGTGCTCGCCGTGCTGCTCGAGCAGCCCATGCACCCGTACGAGATGCTCGTGCGCCTGCGCAAGCGGCGCGACGACCGCCTCGTGCGGCTCAACCCCGGCGCCGTCTACCACGCGGTGGACCGCCTCGAGCGGGACGGCCTCGTCGAGCGCGCGGGCGTCGACCGGGACGGCAACCGGCCCGAGCGGACGCTCTACGCCATCACCCCGGCCGGCGTCGCCGCGCACGACGCCCGCACGCGCGACCTCGTCCGCGAGACGCCGCGCGAGTACCCCGCCTTCCCGGTCGGGCTCGCGCTCGTGCACGACCTCCCGCGCGAGGACGCCCTCGCGCTGCTCCGCGAGCGTCGCGCGGCGCTCGCGGCCGCGATCGACGGGGTGCGCGAGCGCCTCGACGACGTGGTCGCGCGCGGCCTGCCCCGCCGCTACCTGCTCGACGCCCACTTCGAGCTCCACCAGACCCAGGCCGAGATCGCCTGGCTCGACGCGACCGTCGCGGACGTCACGTCCGGCGCGCTGAGCTGGACCGAGGAGCCCGGGCCCGCGTTCCGCCTCTCCCGCACGACCTCACCTCAGGAGTCCTCGTGACCACTCCCGCCCCGGGCACCGGCCCGGCCCCGGCACCCGCCGAGGCCGGCTCGCGCGTCGTGCCCCTCGTCGACCTCCACGGCCGCAGCGCCTGGAGCATCCTGCCGCCGCTCATCCTCGGCTTCTTCATGATCATGGTCGACACCACGATCGTGAACATCGCGGTCCCCACGCTCCAGCGCGAGCTCGACGCGTCGCTGGTCGCGGTCGGCTGGGTGAACAGCGCCTACCTGCTCTCGTACGCGGTGCTGCTTCTGCTCGCGGGTCGCCTGGGCGACCGGTACGGGCCCAAGCCGGTGTTCGTCGTCGGCCTGGCGGTGTTCACGCTCGCGTCCGCGTGGTGCGGGCTGTCGGGCTCGATCGGGATGCTCATCGCCGCCCGCGTGGTCCAGGGCGTCGGCGCGGCGCTCATGACGCCGCAGACGATGGCCATGATCACGCGCGTGTTCCCGCCGCGGCAGCGCGGCGCGGCCATGGGGCTGTGGGGCGCGACGGCGGGCGTCGCGACGATCGCCGGCCCGCTGCTCGGCGGGCTGTTCGTCGAGTCGTGGGGCTGGGAGTGGATCTTCTTCGTCAACGTCCCGGTCGGGGTCGTCGCGCTCTGGCTCGCCCTGGTGCGGCTCCCGCGGCTCGCGACGAACAAGCGCTCGTTCGACGTGGTCGGCGTCGTGCTGTCCGTCGTCGGGCTCTTCGCGGTCGTCTTCGGGCTCCAGGAGGGCCAGACGTACGACTGGGGCACGATCACCGGGCCGGTCACGGTGTGGGGCGTGATCGGCGTCGGCCTGCTCGTGCTGGCCGCGTTCGTGCTGTGGCAGCGCCGGCTCGGCGACGACGCGCTGCTGCCGCTGCGGCTCTTCCGCTCGCGCAACTTCTCGCTCGCGAACGTCGCAGGCATGTCCGTGTCGTTCGCGATGATCGGCATCTTCTTCCCGCTGACGATCTTCCTCCAGTCGACCCTCGGCCTGTCGCCGCTGCACGCCGCGCTGGTCAACCTGCCGGGCTCGCTCGTGTCGGGGATCGTCGCGCCGCTCGCCGGCCGCCTGTCCGATCGCGTGCCCGCGAAGTGGGTCGTCGCGACGGGGTTCGGCGTCCTCGCGGTCGCGATCGGCTGGCTCGCGGCGGTCGTCGGGCCGGGCGTGTCGGTGGTGACGATCGTGCTCCCCATGACGCTGTTCGGCATCGGCACCGGGTGCGTCTTCTCGCCGCTCGCGAACCTCGCGACGTCGGGCCTCGACCACCGCACCGCCGGGGCGGGCGCGGGCGCCTTCAACACGACGCGCCAGGTGGGCGGCGTGATCGGGTCGGCGGCGATCGTCGCGACGCTCACCGCGCGCCTCGCGGTGACCCTCCCCGCGGCCGCGCGGGACGCGGCCGCGTCCCTGCCCGAGCAGTTCCGCCAGCAGTTCGTCGACGGGTTCGCGAACGCGGGTTCGCTCCAGGGGGGCCAGGGCGGGTCGTTCGACCTCCCGCCGGGGGTGCCCGACGACGTCGCGCGCCAGGTCACGGACGCCGCGACCACCGCGTTCCACCAGGGCTTCGCGACCGCCGTCGGGCAGACGCTCGCGGTCACGGCCGTGGTGCTCGTGCTCGGGTTCGTCGCCGCGATCGCGATGGCGCCGAAGCACGTCGAGCACTGACCTGTCCGGGATCGACCCGACCGTCACGACGCCGGCCCCCGGAGGGCCGGTCTCGGACGCTCGGGTCGATCTCGCGCGGCCCGCGGGTGCGGCCTCCGCGTGAACGGGGGGTTAAACCTCGCGCGGAGGCGTGTCGGGGGTGGTGACCCGAATCACACGGGCGTAGTTTCGAGGAGACGGGCGGCACCTTCGCCGTCCTCCGGGAGGCCAGCCGATGGGGTTCACGCTCCGCTCAGGAGGGCCGGCACCGGCGCTGCTGAGCCGTGGCACCCACGGCCCGACGGCCGGTCGCCCGCCTCGCCCAGAGAGAGAACGGCGCGCGTGCGCCGGAGGGGAGCCCTCGTGGTCCATTCCTCACCCACCCCCGGTACCTCACCCACACCGCAGGACGACGCACCGGACGGCGCGCGCCGCACGTTCGTCGTCGACACGTCGGTCCTGCTGAGCGACCCGCGCGCCATCGGGCGGTTCGCCGAGCACGACGTGGTCCTCCCGGTCGTCGTCATCACCGAGCTGGAGGCCAAGCGCCACCACGCCGAGCTCGGGTACTTCGCGCGCAGCGCGCTGCGCATGCTCGACGACCTGCGGGTCAAGCACGGCCGGCTCGACGCCCCGATCCCCGTCGGCGACGTCGGCGGGACGCTGCGCGTGGAGCTCAACCACACCGACCCGGGCGTGCTGCCGGCCGGGTTCCGGCTGGGGGACAACGACACCCGGATCCTCTCCGTCGCGGCGAACCTCGCGGCCGAGGGCCACGACGTCACGGTCGTGTCGAAGGACCTGCCGATGCGGGTCAAGGCGTCGGCCGTGGGCCTGCGGGCCGAGGAGTACCGGCACGAGCTCGCCGTCAACTCGGGCTGGACCGGCATGGGCGAGATCTCGTTCACCGACGCGGAGGCGGCGGCGCTCTGGGAGCACGAGTCGGTCGAGCTCACCAGTCTGGACCCGGCGGTCGTCGAGGCGGCCGGCCCGCTGCACTGCCACACGGGTCTCGTCGTGCACTCGCCGCGCGGGTCCGCCCTCGGGCGCGTCACCGCGGACAAGCACGTGCAGCTCGTGCGCGGCGACCGCGAGGTGTTCGGGCTGCACGGGCGCTCCGCGGAGCAGCGCGTCGCGATCGACCTGCTGCTCGACGAGAGCGTGGGGATCGTCTCGCTCGGCGGGCGGGCCGGGACCGGCAAGTCGGCCCTCGCGCTGTGCGCCGGGCTGGAGGCCGTCATGGAGCGCCGGCAGCACCGCAAGGTCATGGTGTTCCGGCCGCTCTACGCCGTCGGGGGCCAGGAGCTCGGCTACCTGCCCGGCTCCGAGGCCGAGAAGATGAACCCGTGGGCGCAGGCCGTCTACGACACCCTCGGGGCGCTCGTCTCGCCGCAGGTGCTCGACGAGGTCATCGACCGCGAGATGCTCGAGGTGCTCCCGCTCACGCACATCCGCGGGCGCTCGCTGCACGACGCGTTCGTCATCGTCGACGAGGCGCAGTCGCTCGAGCGCAACGTCCTGCTCACGGTGCTGTCCCGCATCGGGCAGTCGTCGCGCGTCGTCCTCACGCACGACGTCGCGCAGCGCGACAACCTGCGCGTGGGCCGGCACGACGGCGTCGCCGCGGTCATCGAGGCGCTCAAGGGCCACCCGCTGTTCGCGCACGTCACGCTCACGCGCTCCGAGCGGTCGCCCGTGGCGGCGCTCGTCACGGAGATGCTGGAGTCGATAGAGGTCTGACCTGCCGCCGAGGTAGAGGCCTGGTCATGACCAGGCCTCTACCTCGCGGTGCCAGGCCTCTACCTCGGCGGACCGGGGGTCTCGCTCGCGCGGCGGCGGGTCCGCGGGTGGACGAGGACCACCGCGAGGACGCCGACGACGGCGCCCAGGACCGTGTCGAGCGCGCGGTCGAGCGCGAGCGCCGACGGGACGGCGGGGTGCGCGAGCGAGGTCATGAGCAGCGCCATGGGCGTGATGGTGAGCATCGCGAGCCCGTAGTGGCGCCCCACGATCGTCTCGGTGGCGGTCTGGAGCACGACGACGACGGCGGCCGTCCCCCAGAACCCGAGCGGCGCGGCGAGCAGCGGCCAGGCGAGGAGCGCGCCCGCGACCGTGCCGGCCCCGCGCTGCAGCGCCCGTACGACGGCGTGGCGCGCCGACTCGCCCTGGAGCACCGCGGTCGAGCCCATGGTCGCCCACGCCGCGTGCCCGAGGCCGGCGACGGCGGCGACCGCACCGGCGACGAGCCCGGCGACGCCGACGCGCACGGTCGGGAGCCGCCAGGGTCCTGCGACCCGGGACCGCGCCTGGGCGCGCAGTGTCGTGCGGACCGCCGGGCCGGTGTCCCCGCGCGGCACGCCGCTCGCGTCGAGCGCCTCCTCGACGGCGTCGAGCTCTGCGGCGAGCGCGGGGACGGCGGGCCGCGTCCGCCACCAGGAGGCGTCGTCCGCGAGGACGTCGCGCGCCCGGGCGACGGCACCCCGGGCAGCGTGCGCGGCGTGCCGCGCGGCCCCGGGTCGTTCGGCGGCGCGCACGGCGTCGGCGGCGCGGCGGACGGCGAGGCGCGCGGGCGCCGTCGGGCGGACGAGCACGCCGGCCGTGCACACGAGCCCCGCGAGGAGCGCGCCGAACGCGGCCGCGAGCGCGCGCGGGGCGACGTCGGCGAGCGTCGGCGCGCCCGCGAGGCCCGCGCCCGCGGCGAAGACGACGATCGTCGCGCCGGGCGGGCCCGTGCGGACGAGGAGGCAGAAGGCCGTGGCCCCGGCGGCGAGGAGCGCGACGGCGGCGGTCGTGACGAGCGCGGGCGTGCCCGCCGCGGCGAGGAGCGTGAAGGCCGCGATCGTGCCGGTCATGAGCGTGCCGACGGTCGAGAGGAGCGTGGCCCGACGCCGGTACGGGTCGTACCGGCCGTAGAGCGACGTGAGCGCGCCGAGCGACGCGAACGCCGCGAGGCCGGGGCGCCCGAGCAGGCCCGGGACGGCGATCGCGAGCGCGACCGCGGCGCCGCAGCGCAGCGCGGCGGCGACCGTCGCGTCGGCGGGGCTCACGCGCAGGGCGGCGCGGAGGTGGGCGGGGTCGAGGACGTCCTGGGCGGCGGCGCGCACGGGCGCGAGCGCCGGGCGGGCGGGGGAGGAGAGGGGCATCGACGGATCAGCCTAGCGGTGATTCCGATATGTTTCACCAGTGAAAGAGTGTGAGACGCGCCCTATCCTGGGTCCGTGGACTACGTCGACCGCGTGCGCGCGGAGTGGGCTGAGCAGCGGCCGGACCTCGACACCGCGACGTCGGCGGTCGGGGCGCGGCTGCGTCGCGTCGCGGCGCTGCTCGAGGCGGCGCTGGAGCGCTCCGCGGCACGGCACGACGTCTCGCGCGCGGAGTTCGACGTGCTCGCGGCGCTGCGCCGCGCCGGGCGACCGCTGCGCGCGGGCGAGGTCACGACGATGACCGGCGCCCCCGGCGCGTCGATCACCAAGCGCCTCGACCGGCTCGAGCGCGCCGGTCTCGTCGAGCGCACCGTCGCCGAGCGCGACCGGCGCGGCGTCCTCGTCGCGCTCACCGACGCCGGTACGACGCTCGTCGACGAGGTCTTCCCGCAGCAGCTCGACCGGGAGCGCGCGGCGCTCGTCGATCTCGACGAGGCCGAGCGCGCCGAGCTCGCGCGCCTGCTCGCCGTCGTGCTGCGCCGCCTCGACCCCGTCGACTACTGACGTCCTCCCGCACGACCCGGGGACGACGGAGGCCGGGCGGAGCGGGACGACCCGCTCCGCCCGGCCTCCGTGGACCCGGGTCGCGGACGCTCAGGCCTGCGGCGGGCGCGTCATCGACAGGACGTCGAGCGCCTCGTCGAGCTGCGCCTCGGTGACCTCGCCGCGCTCGACGAAGCCCAGGTCGATCACGGCCTGGCGGACGGTGAGGCCCTCCTTGACGGAGTGCTTCGCGACCTTCGCCGCCGCCTCGTAGCCGATGACGCGGTTGAGCGGCGTGACGATCGACGGCGACGACTCGGCCAGCGCGAGGGCGCGCTCGACGTTCGCCGTGATGCCCGCGACGGTCTTGTCCGCGAGGACGCGCGACGCGTTCGCGAGGAGGCGGATCGACTCGAGGACGCCCTGCGCGATGACGGGGATCTGCACGTTGAGCTCGAACGAGCCCGACGCGCCGGCCCACGCGACGGTCGCGTCGTTGCCGATCACGCGCGCGGCGACCATGAGCACGGCCTCGGGCACGACGGGGTTGACCTTGCCGGGCATGATCGAGCTGCCCGGCTGCAGGTCCGGGATGAAGATCTCGCCGAGGCCCGTGTTCGGGCCCGAGCCCATCCAGCGCAGGTCGTTGCAGATCTTGGTGAGCGAGACGGCGATCGTGCGCAGCGCGCCCGAGAGCTCGACGAGGCCGTCGCGCGAGGACTGCGCCTCGAAGTGGTCGCGCGCCTCCGTGAGGGGCAGACCCGTGTCCTCGACCAGCAGCGCGATGACGCGCTGGGGGAACCCGGCGGGCGTGTTGATGCCGGTGCCGACGGCGGTGCCGCCGAGCGGGACCTCCGCGGCGCGGGGGAGCGCCGACTCCAGGCGCTCGACGCCGTAGCGGATCGCGGCGGCGTACCCGCCGAACTCCTGGCCGAGCGTCACGGGCGTGGCGTCCATGAGGTGCGTGCGGCCCGACTTCACGACCGTCGCGAACTCGGCGGACTTCGCCTCGAGCGCCTCGGCGAGGTGGCCCAGCGCGGGCACCAGGTCGCGCACGACCCCGGCCGTCGCGGCGACGTGCACCGACGTGGGGAACACGTCGTTCGACGACTGCGACGCGTTGACGTGGTCGTTCGGGTGCACGTCGCGCCCGAGCGAGCGCGTCGCGAGCGTCGCGAGGACCTCGTTCGTGTTCATGTTCGACGACGTCCCGGACCCCGTCTGGTAGACGTCCACCGGGAAGTGCGCGTCGTGCGCGCCCGACGCGACCTCGTCGGCCGCGGCGACGATGGCGGCGGCGACGTCTTCGTCGAGCACGCCGAGCTCCGCGTTCGCGCGGGCCGCGGCCTTCTTCACGCGGGCGAGCGCCTCGATGTGGCCGCGCTCGAGCGGGGTGCCCGAGATGGGGAAGTTCTCCACCGCGCGCTGCGTCTGCGCGCGGTAGAGGGCCTGCGCGGGCACGCGCACCTCGCCCATGGTGTCGTGCTCGATGCGGTACTCGGTCGTCGGTGCGGCCGCGCCGGCGGCGGCGCCGGGAGCCTCGGGAGATGCAGTCATGGGGCCATCCTGCCGCACCGCGCGCCGGCGCCCGCAACCCGCGTGAGCGAGGTCACGCGGGCCGCGGGGAGGGTCGTGCGCGGGTCGGCGGGCGCCGCCCGGGGACGACCGCGCCGGGACCGCCGGGCCAGCCCCGGCCGTGGGGTCAGGCGTCGGCGCGGGGCTGCTCGCCGACGTCGCCCACGACGTCGACCAGGTGCGCGCGGCCCTCGGCGAAGTCGTACTCGACGCCGACGATCGCGCAGCGGCCCTCGGCGACGGCCGCGGCGAGGCCGGCCGAGTAGGAGTGCAGCATGTCGACCGTGTTGCGCACGTGCTCGCGGCGGAGCACGGCGGGGTCGAGGTTCTCCAGCGTGCCGTTCCCGGCGCCCGTGATCTTCGCCACGGAGGGGATGACGCGGTCGACGACGGCCCGGACGAACCCGTTCGCCTGCGCGCCCGTCCGCAGGGTCTCGACCGCCGCGCCCACGGCACCGCACGAGTCGTGCCCGAGCACCACGACGAGCGGCGCGGACAGCACCTCGACGCCGTACTCGATCGAGCCGAGCACCGTGGTGTCCACCACGTGCCCCGCCGTGCGGACGACGAACATGTCGCCCAGGCCCTGGTCGAAGATGATCTCCGCCGCGACGCGGGAGTCGGAGCAGCCGAACAGGACCGTGTGCGGGTGCTGCGCGGCCGACGTCTCGCGTCGTCGGTCCGCGCCCTGCGACGGGTGCAGCGGGGCGTCGGCGACGAAGCGGTCGTTCCCGGTCCGCAGCGTCGCCCACGCCTCGGCGGGGGTGAGCGAACGGACCGGCTGTGCGGGGGCGGGAGAGGTCATGGCTCCCATCATCGCGCAGGTCGGGGCGTGCTCCGCGTGCCCGTTCGCATGGCGGGCCGCGCCCGGGGGCGGTATCCATGGAGGGTGACACCCCCGGTACTCGGGGAAGCGCGACCGAGGGGAGCTGACGTGCGCCGACGCACCCGAGCGCTCGCCGTCCTGGTCGCCGCGGGGCTCGTGGCGCCGCTCGCCGCGTGCGGCCCGGGCGACGACGGGACGCCGGAGCTCACGTGGTACATCAACCCGGACAACGGGGGCCAGGCCGACATCGCGGCGGCCTGCACCGAGGCCGCCGGGGGCGCGTACCGCATCACGACCGAGCTGCTGCCGCGCGACGCCGCGTCGCAGCGCGAGCAGCTCGCCCGCCGCCTCGCGGCGAAGGACTCGTCGATCGACATCATGAGCCTCGACCCGGTGTTCATCGCCGAGTTCGCCGAGGCGGACTTCCTGGCGCCCGTGCCCGACGACGTCGCGCAGGCGACGACGCAGGACGTGGTGCAGGGCGCGATCGACGCCTCGACGTGGAAGGACGAGCTGGTCGCCATCCCGTTCTGGGCGAACACGCAGCTCCTCTGGTACCGCAAGTCCGTGGCCGAGGCCGCCGGGCTCGACATGTCGCAGCCCGTCACGTGGGAGCAGATCATGCAGGCGGCCCAGGACCAGGACAAGCTCCTGGCCGTCCAGGGCGCCAAGGCCGAGTCGCTCACGGTGTGGATCAACGCGCTCGTCGAGGGCGCGGGCGGCCACATCATCGACAACCCCGAGGCCCCGGCCGACGAGGTGAAGCTCGGTCTGGACACGGACGCGGGCAAGGCCGCCGCAGAGATCATCGGGGGCATCGGCACCTCGGGCGTCGGTGGGCCGGGCCTGCCGAGCGAGGACGAGCCGGCGTCGCTCACCAAGTTCCAGGGGGACCGCGGGTCGTTCATGGTGAACTGGCCGTTCGTCTGGTCGTCCACCCAGAGCGCCGTCGAGGCCGGGTCGCTCGACCAGGCGCTCCTCGACGACATCGGCTGGGCGCTGTACCCGCGCACGACGGAGGGCGAGGACGCCCGTCCGCCCTACGGCGGCATCTCGCTCGGCATCGGCGCGTTCGGCAAGCACACCGACCTCGCCTACGAGGCGGCCCAGTGCATCGTGAGCCCCGAGAACCAGGCCGAGTACTTCGTCACCAACGGCAACCCGGCCGCGAGCATCAAGGCCTACGACGACCCGGACGTCCAGAAGGCGTTCCCGATGTACGACGTCATCCGCGACTCGCTCGACCAGGCGGCGCCGCGGCCCCAGACGCCGTTCTACAACGAGGTCTCCACGGGCCTCCAGCAGACGTGGTACCCGCCCGCGTCGGTCGACCCCGACACGACGCCGCAGGAGTCCACCGAGTTCATCAGCGCCGTCCTGCGAGGGGAGCGACTCCTGTGAACGCCGGACCCCCGACCGAGCCCGCACCCCGCGGCCGGCACGCCACCACGCCGTCGACGGCGACCGACGACGCCCCGCCGCGCGGCGCGGCCGCTCCCCGGTCGGGGTCGCGCGGCGCGCCGGACGCCGCCGCCAAGGCCGCACGCAGCGACCGCTCGCGGGCCGAGGCCCGCCTCGGCTGGTACCTCGCCGGGCCGGCGTTCGTCGTCATGCTCGCCGTGACGCTGTACCCGATCCTCCAGGCCGTCTACGACTCGCTCTTCAACTACAAGCTCACCGCGCCGGACGACCGGTCGTTCGTCGGGCTCAACAACTACGTCGTGATCCTCACGGACTCCGTGTGGTGGCGGGACCTCGGGGTCACGCTCTTCATCACGGTCGTCACGGTCGTGATCGAGCTGATCCTGGGCTTCGCCCTCGCGCTCGTCATGCACCGCGCGATCAAGCGCCTGCGCGGGCTCCTGCGCACCGCGATCCTCGTGCCCTACGGCATCATCACGGTCGTCTCGGCGTTCGCGTGGTTCTACGCGTTCGACATCACGTCCGGGTACGTCAACCACTGGTTCGACTGGGTGCCGGGCGTCGGGCCCGACCTCAACTGGTTCGCGCAGCAGGGCACGAGCCTGTTCGTCATCATCGCGTCCGAGGTCTGGAAGACGACCCCGTTCATCTCG
Source organism: Cellulosimicrobium sp. AB352 (assembly GCF_049538415.1). Classification (NCBI taxonomy): domain Bacteria; kingdom Bacillati; phylum Actinomycetota; class Actinomycetes; order Micrococcales; family Promicromonosporaceae; genus Cellulosimicrobium; species Cellulosimicrobium sp. AB352. The sequence continues at coordinate 33,846 of NZ_JBMVFX010000025.1, forward strand.
CTCCTGCTCCTCGCCGGCCTCGCGCAGGTGCCGGGCGACCTGGAGGAGGCCGCGAAGGTCGACGGCGCGACCGCGTGGCAGCGGTTCACCCGCGTCATCGTGCCGAACATGAAGGCCGCGATCATGGTGGCCGTCCTGTTCCGCGCGCTCGACGCGTTCCGCATCTTCGACAACGTCTTCATCATGACGAACGGCGCGAACGGCACCGAGGTGCTGTCGCTGCTGGCCTACCGCACGTCGATCGGCCAGCTCCAGATCGGCATGGGCTCGGCGATCTCGGTGCTGCTCTTCCTGTGCGTCGTGCTCATCTGCTTCATCGCGATCAAGCTCTTCAAGGTGGATCTCGCCGGCGCGAGGGGGGAGAAGTGATGGGCAGCGTCCTCAGCACCAAGGCCAAGATCTGGTGGGCCGTCATCACGGTCGTCGTGCTCGTCGGGGCGCTGTTCCCCGTGCTGTCGATCTTCATGACGAGCTTCAAGGGGCCTAGCGACATCAACTCCGGGACGTTCCTGCCGCCGCAGTGGAGCACCGCCAACTACGAGCAGATCCTCGCGTCCGGCGGGTCCGCGCAGGAGCTGTTCCTGTCCGCGCTGCGCAACTCGATCGGCATCTCGCTCATCGCGACGGTCATCGCCGTCGTGCTCGCCACGCTCTGCGCCTACGCGATCGCGCGCCTCGACTTCCCGGGCAAGCGCCTCATCCTCACCACGGCGCTCGGCGTGTCGATCTTCCCCGTCGTGTCGATCGTCACGCCGCTGTTCAACCTCTGGCGCAACATCGGCCTCTACGACACCTGGCTCGGCCTGATCATCCCGTACCTGTCGCTCACCCTCCCGATCTCCATCTGGACGCTCGCGGCGTTCTTCCGCCAGATCCCGTGGGAGCTCGAGCAGGCCGCGCAGGTCGACGGCGCGACGCCGTGGCAGGCGTTCCGCAAGGCGATCGTCCCGCTCGCCGCGCCGGGCGTGTTCACCACCGCGCTCATCGCGTTCTTCATCGCGTGGAACGACTTCGTCTACGGCATCTCGCTCACGTCGACGAGCGCGGCCCGACCGGTCCCGGCGGCGCTCGCGTTCTTCACCGGGGCGTCGTACTTCGAGGAGCCGACAGGCGCGATCTCCGCGGCCGCGGTCGTCGTGACCATCCCCGTGGTCATCCTCGTCGTGCTGTTCCAGCGCCAGATCGTCTCGGGCCTGACCCAGGGGGCGGTGAAGGGATGAGCACCGCGTCCCCGGCCCGCCCCGTCCACCACCGCACGCCCTCCCGGTCCGCCGGGCACCGTGCCGCACGCCGAACCCGAGGAGAGAGCTGATGGCGTCGATCACCCTCAAGGACATCGTCAAGCGCTACGGCGACGGCTTCCTCGCCGTGGACAACGTCAACCTCGACATCGCGGACGGCGAGTTCGTCATCCTCGTCGGGCCGTCCGGCTCGGGGAAGTCGACGGTCCTGCGCATGATCGTGGGGCTCGAGGACATCACGGCGGGCGAGCTCGAGATCGACGGCGTGCGCGTCAACGAGAAGGCGCCGCGCGAGCGCGACCTCGCGATGGTGTTCCAGAACTACGCGCTCTACCCGCACCTCACGGTCGCGGAGAACATCGCGTTCCCGCTGCGCCTCGCGAAGGGCAAGCACAGCGAGGAGGAGATCCGGGAGAAGGTCGAGCGCGCGGCCGACATGCTCGACCTGCGCGAGCACCTCGACCGCAAGCCCGCGAACCTCTCGGGCGGTCAGCGGCAGCGCGTCGCGATGGGCCGGGCGATCGTGCGCGACGCGAAGGCGTTCCTGTTCGACGAGCCGCTGTCGAACCTCGACGCCAAGCTGCGCGGGCAGACCCGCACCGAGATCGCGCGCCTGCAGCGCCGGCTCGGCACGACGACCGTCTACGTCACCCACGACCAGACCGAGGCCATGACGCTCGGTGACCGCGTCGCCGTCCTGCGCCGCGGCGTGCTCCAGCAGGTCGCGAGCCCGCGCGGCCTCTACGAGCAGCCGGTCAACCTGTTCGTCGCGGGCTTCATCGGCACGCCGCCCATGAACTTCCTGCCCGGCGAGGTCTCGGGCGGGAAGATCACGCTGCCGTTCGGCGAGTTCGACATGCCGGAGAGCATCGCGACGGCCGTCGGCGACCGGGGCCTGGTGATCGTCGGCCTGCGGCCCGAGCACTTCGAGGACGCGCGGCTCGTCGACCCGGCGAAGAAGGACCGGGGCCACACGTTCGAGGCGCAGATCGACGTCACCGAGTGGCTCGGCGCGGAGCTCTACGCCTACGTCCCGTTCGAGATGCACGAGTCCGTGAAGGGGCAGCTCGACGAGCTGGACCGCGAGCTCGACGGCGAGGGCGTGCGCACGCAGTTCGTCGTGGCGCTCGACTCGGCGTCGCGTGCGCGCGACGGCGACGTGACCGACCTGTGGTTCGACCCGACGAAGATGATGATCTTCGACCCGGAGACGAGCGAGAACCTCACGCGCGACACCGCGGAGGCCGAGCGCATCGAGCAGGAGAACGTCGAGGACCGCAAGCGCTCCCTGGAGCGGGCGCAGAAGCAGGACGCGCAGGTCTGACGCAGGTCTCGGCCGCCCGGGCTCGTGCCCGGGCGGCCGACTTGTGCTCAGGCCCGTGGCCGGGCTCTGGGCGGGCTCGTGCCCGGGCTCGTGGGCGCGGCCTCGGAGCCGTGGTCGGGCTCAGCCGAGGGCGAGCTCCGCGCGTCGCGGCGGGTTGGCCCCGGCGCGCGAGACGGTGACGGCGGCGACCGCGACGCAGCGGCGCAGCACGTCGCCGAGCACGGTGGCGTCGATCGCACGCAGCGCCTCGCGCCGGTCCGCGCCGAGCAGGCCGGCCTCCCACAGCCCGTCGAGGAGCGCGCCCATGAACGAGTCGCCCGCGCCGACGGTGTCGACGACCTCGACGCGTGGGGCCGTGACGCGCTGCTCGCCCGCCGCGGTGACGGCGACCGCGCCCTCGCCGCCGAACGTCACGACGACGAGCGCCGGGCCGAGCGCGAGCCACTTGCGCGCGACGGCGACCGGGTTCGCGCCCGGCACGAGCCACGCCACGTCCTCGTCGCTCACCTTGACCACGTCGGCGAGCGCGACGAGCGCCTCGATGCGGGTGCGCGCGTCGGCGGGGTCGCCCATGAGGGCGGGCCGGGCGTTGGGGTCGTACGTGATCGCCGCGGTGTCGCGCGCCGCGGCGACGAGCGCGCGGACGTCGGACGCGCCGGGCTCCAGCACCGCGGCGATGGAGCCCGTGTGCACGGCGAGCGTGCCGGCGTCGGGAGCCGTGCCCGCGGGGACGCGCCACTCCAGGTCGAACTCGTACGTGGCCGCCCCGTGCGCGTCGAGGTGCGCGGTGGCGACGCTCGTCGTGGGGGCGTCGGTGCTGCCGGGCGTGAGGGTCACGGCGGAGTCGTCGAGCCATGCCCGCACCGCCTCGCCGTGCGCGTCCTGCCCGAGCCACGTGGCGAGCCGGGCGTCCCGCCCGAGCCGCCCGAGCGTGAGCGCGACGTTCGCGAGGCTGCCACCGGGGTGCTCCGCGACGCTGCCGTCCGCGCGGTGCACGACGTCGACGAGCGCCTCGCCGACGACGAGGACGTGCTCGGTGGGCGCCGCGGCGGCGGGCTGGGCGGGGTCCGTGCTCGTGCTCATGCGTCGTCTCCGGTCGGGTCGTCGGGGTCGGTCGTGCCGCGTGCCGTCGCGTCGTCCTGCGAGCGCGCGGCGTCGAGGCGGGCGCGCGCGCCGTCGAGCCACTCCTGGCAGCGCGCGGCGAGCGCCTCGCCGCGCTCCCAGAGCGCGAGCGAGTCCTCGAGCGGCTCGCCCCCGGCCTCCAGCCGGGCGACGACCTGCACGAGCTCGTCGCGCGCCTGCTCGTAGGAGAGCGTCGACACGTCGGACGTGACAGCGTTGTCAAAGGAAGTCACGGCAGTATTCAACCCCATCTGTGCGTCGTGGCCCGACCGGTCGTCCGGCGGGCGGTCCAGGGCCGGCGCGCGCGCGTCACGACGCCTCCCGGCCGGGAGCGGGTCCGTCGTCGTGCGTGGCGGTGACCGCCGCGTCCAGCGCGCCGCGCGCGAGTCGCACGCGCACCGCGTCGCCCGTCGCGACGTCGGCGGGGGAGCGGACCACGTGCCCGTCGGCCCGCTGCACGACGGCGTACCCCCGCTCGAGCGTCGAGGCCGGGGACAGGGCCCGCACCTGGGCCTCGAGCCGGCCGACCTCGCCCGCCGCGCGCACGAGCCGCGCGTCGAGCGCCCGGCGTGCCCGGTCCCGCAGCGCCCCGACCCGCTCCTGCCGGTCGGTGAGCATCCGCCCGGGGTCGGCGAGCACGGGCCGGGACCGCAGCGCGTCGAGCCCTGCCTGCTCGCGGGACACGCGCCCCGCGATCGCGCTGCGCAGGCGCTGACGGCCCTGCGCGACGCGGGCGCGCTCCTCCGTCACGTCGGGCACCACCCGCTTGGCCGCCGCCGTCGGGGTCGAGGCGCGGTAGTCCGCGACCAGGTCGAGCAGCGGGCAGTCGGTCTCGTGGCCGATCGCGCTCACGAGCGGCGTGCGGCACGCCGCCGCGACGCGCACGAGCGCCTCGTTCGAGAAGGGCAGGAGGTCCTCGACGGCGCCCCCGCCGCGCGCGACGACGATGACCTCCACCTCCGGGTCGGCGTCGAGCGCGCGGATCGCGTCACCCACCTGCTGCACCGCGTGGGCGCCCTGGACGGCCACCTCGCGGATCTCGAACCGGACCTGGGGCCAGCGGGCGCGCGCGTTGACCACGACGTCGTGCTCCGCCTTGGACTCGCGCCCGCACACCAGCCCGACGACGGCCGGGAGGAACGGCAGCGGCCGCTTGCGGTCGGCGTCGAACAGGCCCTCCGCCGCGAGCACGCGCTTGAGGTGCTCGATCCGCGCGAGCAGCTCGCCCACGCCGACGGGACGGATCTCGCGCGCCTGGAGCTGGAGCGTGCCGCGCCGCGTCCAGAACACCGGCTTCGCGTGCACGACGACGTGCGCGCCCTCCTCCACCGGCGTGCCCTGGAGCACGCGGGACGCGGCCGACACCGGGAGCGACATGTCGAGGTCCGTGTCGCGCAGCGTGAGGAACGCCGTCGACGTGCCCGGGCGCCGGTTGAGCTGGACGACCTGGCCCTCGACCCAGACCGGCGCCATCCGCTCGACGTACTGCTCGATCTTGCGCGACAGGAGCCGGACCGGCCACGGGTGCTCCGCGCTCGTCTCGAGCGCGCGCGCCGGCAGGGGGCCGCGGGCCGCCGGACCGGCGGGCGCGGCACCCGGACGCGGGGCGTCGTCGGGCAGCGGGAGGGAGGCGGTCACGGGACCAGCCTGCCGCACCCCACCCACGCCCACCCAACGCACCGCGGTACCGAGCGCGCCGGCCGGCGCGCCGGTCGAGCGCTCAGGGCGCGAGCAGGTCGACGGTGACGAGGCGGTAGCCCTGCGCGCGCAGGTCGTCGACGATCCCGGGCACGGCGTCGACGGTCGAGGCGTGGATGTCGTGCATGAGCACCACGCTGCCCGGTTGCGCGCCCTCCACCGCGCGGCGTCGCGTCTCCGCGGCGTCGCGCGTCTTCCAGTCGAGCGTGTCGAGGTTCCACAGCACCACCTGGAGCCCGGAGCGGAGCGCGACCGACCGCACGCGGTCGTCGACGTCCCCGTACGGGGGCCGCAGGAGCGTCGGGGTGACCCCCGCGGCGCTCTCGATCGCCGCCTGGGTGCGCGCGAGCTCGTCGCGGACGGCGTCGTCGTCGAGCGTCGTGAGCTGCGGGTGGTCCCAGGTGTGGTTCGCGAGCAGGTGGCCGGCGGCCGCCGTGTCGCGCACGACGTCGGGCCGCTTCTCCACGTTGCTCCCGACGAGGAAGAACGTGGCCGAGACGTGCTTCTCCGCGAGCACCTGCAGGAGCCGCTCGGTGTCGGGCCCGGGCCCGTCGTCGAACGTGAGCGCCACGCACCGCTCGACCGCGCAGTCCACGCCCGTCGCCCGCGCCTGGTCGCGCCGCTGGGCGAGCTGGAGCGCCAGCCGGTCCGACCAGACGGCCTCCGTCGCCGCGAGCACCGCGTCGCGCAGCGCCACGGTCTCGGCGACCGGGGCGCCGCCCGGGCCGGCGTCCAGCGTCGTCGTCGCCTGCGTCAGCAGCCCGTCGAGCGTCGTGCGCGTGCCCTCGTCCGTGACGAGGCCGGCCGACTCCGTGAGGACGGGCCGGCCCTCGGTCGCCGCCGCCTCGAGACCGTCGTACGCCCACTGCCGCTGCGCGGTCGCGACGGGCTCCGCCGCCTCGACGACGGCGGTGGCGGCCTCGTCCAGGGCGTCCGCCGCGGGCTCGGAGCCGGTCACGACCTCGACGTGGACGGCGGGGCGCGAGCCCGGGTGCAGCGGGTTCGGGCGGGACAGGGCGTCCACGGTGCGGTCCTCCTCCGGGTAGGTCACCGGGGTCGTGCGGAGCGTGGTGGCCTCCTGGAGCGCGGCGGCCAGGGGCTCGCGGACCGCCGGGTCGTCCACCTGGCCCTCGCTCGCGGCGAGCAGCGCCGCGCTCGCGACCTCCGCCGCGGTCGTCGGGACGAGCCGCGTGAGGTACGCCGCCTCGGCCCGCGCGCGCCCGTCCGTCGCGTCCTGCGTCACGCGCGCGACCTCGGCGTCGTAGCGCTCGACGGCGGCGACCCACGCGCGGTGCTCCAGCGTCCCGACGACCACGACCGCCGCCGCGACGACGACGAGCAGCAGCGGGACGAGCCACCACCACACGCGGCGGCGTCGTCGGTGCGCGTCGGGCACGGGTGACGTCGTGCCGCCCGGGTCGTCGCTCATGCCCTCGATCTTGGGGGGCGGCGGGACGGACGTCGACCCGGCGCGCCCGGCGGGCGGGTGCGACACGCGTGCCGCACGCCGCGCCTGCGGAGGGTCTGTGTGCGCCTCGCGCGCGGGACGTGACGACGTCGGGGCCGGGCCGTGGGTGAGCGGGCTCACCGGGGTCGGGCGACCGCCGCTCGCCTAGACTCGGGAGCGTGAGCGTCCTCCCCGCCGGCTCGTCCGCGTCCCCGACCGACCGCCCCGTCGCGACCCCTGCCGTCGACGGGACCCGCAAGCGCGTCCTGCTGGCGGCGCCGCGCGGCTACTGCGCGGGCGTCGACCGCGCCGTCGTCGCGGTCGAGAAGGCGCTCGAGCACTACGGCGCGCCGGTCTACGTGCGCAAGGAGATCGTGCACAACAAGTTCGTCGTCGAGACGCTCAGCGAGCGCGGCGCGATCTTCGTCGACGAGACCGACGAGGTGCCCGAGGGCGCGCGCGTCGTGTTCTCCGCCCACGGCGTGTCACCCGCCGTGAAGGCGGCCGCGGCCGCGCGCAACCTCGACACGATCGACGCCACGTGCCCGCTCGTGACGAAGGTGCACAAGGAGGCCGTGCGCTTCGCGAAGGACGACTACGACATCCTGCTCATCGGCCACACGGGCCACGAGGAGGTCGAGGGCACCGCGGGGGAGGCCCCCGACCACGTGCAGGTCGTCGACTCGCCCGACCACGTGGACGACGTCGTGGTCCGCGACCCGGACAAGGTCGTGTGGATCTCCCAGACGACGCTCTCCGTCGACGAGACGATGGAGACGGTCCGCAGGCTGCGGGAGAAGTTCCCGACCCTCCAGGACCCGCCGAGCGACGACATCTGCTACGCGACGCAGAACCGCCAGGTCGCGGTCAAGAAGCTTGCTCCCGACGCGGACGTGGTCATCGTGGTCGGCTCGGCGAACTCGTCCAACTCCGTGCGCCTCGTCGAGGTCGCGCTCCAGGCGGGGGCCGGGGCGTCGTACCGCGTCGACCACGCGAAGGAGATCGACCCGGCCTGGCTCGACGGCGCGACGACCGTGGGCGTGACCTCGGGCGCGTCCGTGCCGGAGATCCTCGTGGACGACGTGCTCGCCTACCTCGCGGAGCGCGGGTTCGGCGCGGTCGAGGAGGTCCGCACGGCGACGGAGGACCTCATGTTCTCGCTGCCGCGCGAGCTGCGCGCCGACCTCAAGGGCTCGACGGCCGACGGCGGGCGCCCCACCCGCGGCGGCCGCACCTCGCTCTCCGTCCAGCCCGTCTGACGCCCGCGCCGGAGCCTTCCGCGGCCGTCGGCCCCGGGGGAGCGGTCAGGCGCTCGCCCCGCCGGCCGACGGCTCCCGCCGAGGCTCGTCGCGGTCGTCGGGGCGCTCGTCGATCGCGACCACGGACTCGTTGACGGACGCGAGCAGCTCGGGCGCACTCACCGCGCTGAGCTGCGGGTTCACCGTCGGGGGCGTCGTCAGCTCGTCGTCGACCACGTGCAGGTCCGCGAACCGGCGCGCGCTGACGAGCACGCGCGTCTCGAGCGAGCCGACCGTCCGGTTGTAGGAGTCCGCGGCGCTCTGGAGCTGGCGCCCGAGCTTCGCCAGGTGCGACCCCATGACCGCGAGCCGCCCGTGGAGCTCCTTGCCGAGCGTGAGGACCTGCTGCGCGTTCGTGGCCAGGGCGTCCTGCCGCCACGCGTAGGCGATCGTCCGCAGCATCGCGACCATCGTCATGGGCGTCGCGATGACGACGTTCTTGGACACCGCGTGCTCGAGGAGCGACGGGTCCTGCTCGACCGCGGCCGAGAGGAACGACTCCGCCGGGACGAACATGACGACGAACTCCGGTGCCGGGCCGAACTGGTCCCAGTAGCGCTTGGCGCCGAGGTCGTCGACGTGCTTGCGCATGTGGCGGGCGTGGGCGGCCAGGCGGTCCGCGCGCACGGCCGGATCGGTGGCGCCCTGCGCGTCGAGGTAGCCGAGGAACGCGACCTTCGCGTCGACCACGACCTGCTTGCCGCCCGCGAGCCGCACGACCATGTCCGGGCGCAGCGCGCCGTCGTCGGTCGCGACCTGGTCCTGCTCGACGAAGTCGACGTGGGGGAGCATGCCCGCCGCCTCGACGACGCGGCGGAGCTGGAGCTCGCCCCACGCGCCCCGCACCTGCGACGAGCGCAGGGCCGTCACGAGCTGCGACGTCTCGGCGCGCAGCAGCTCGGACGCGTCGCGCACCCCGCGCACCTGCTCCGCGAGGCTCCCGTGCGCGGCGAGGCGGGCCCGCTCGGCCTCGGCGACCTCCGCGCGCACCTTCTCCAGCGCCCCGGCGAGCGGCTCGACCAGGTGGCGCACGGCCTCCTCGCGGCGCGCGAGCTCGGCCGCCCCCTGCTCCTGGCTGCGCCGCATGCGCTCCTCCGCCTGCACGAGGAACTGCTCCGTGCCCGCGGCGAGCACCTTGCGCGAGAGCGCCTCGAACTGGGCCTCGAGCCGCCGGTGGTCGCCCTGGATCTCCGCGACGCGGCGCTCGGCCGCGGCCCGCAGCTCCGCGAGCTGCTGCTCGTGGGTGGCCCGGGCGAGGTCGAGCCGCTCGTCCGCGCTGCGCTGGGCCGCGCCGAGCTGGCGCGCGAAGCCCTCGCGCTCCGCCTCGAGCCGTTCGGCGAGGCCCGCGCCGCGCGCGGCGTCCTGCTGCGCCTGGCCCAGGAGCTGGGTGAGACGGCGGACCTCCGCGCCCGCGGCGTCGGGCGAGGCGCGCCGCACCGCGAGCACGAGCGCGGCGCCGACCACCAGCCCCAGCACGAGTCCGACGGCGAAGAGCAACCATCCCGAGGAGTCCATGGCCGCACCCTCCCACGGGGCACCGACAGCACGGCCGGTCGGCGCGCGGGCGGGCGCCGTCGCGCAGGTCGTGACAAAAGGCACCGCCCCGCGGCCGAGGGCTCGGCTACCTTGGCGCCATGGTCGATCCCCACCCCGCCCCACCTGTCGCGCCCGCCGGCGCGCCCGCCCCCGGCAGCGTGCCGGGCGCCGCGCCCGACCCCCGACCCACGGCTCCGCCGGGACAGCCCGCGCCCCCGGACCCCACCGCCGCGCTGTCCCTGCGCGCCCTGTGGAAGCGCTTCGGGGAGAAGATCGCGGTCGCCGGCATCGACCTGGACGTGCCGGCGGGCTCGTTCTACGGGCTCGTGGGCCCCAACGGCGCCGGCAAGACGACGACGCTCTCCATGGCGACGGGCCTCCTGCGGCCCGACGCCGGCTCCGCGCACGTCCACGGGACGGACCTGTGGGCCGACCCGGTCGCGGGCAAGCGCCAGCTCGGCGTCCTGCCCGACGGCGTCCGGCTCTTCGACCGCCTCACCGGCGCCCAGCTCGTGACCTACGCGGGCCTGCTGCGCGGCATGGACCGCGACACGGTGGCGGAGCGCACCACGGAGCTGCTCGCGGCCCTCGACCTCGCGAAGGACGCCAACACGTTCGTCGTCGACTACTCCGCGGGCATGACGAAGAAGATCGCGCTCGCGACCGCGCTCATCCACGCGCCGCGCACGCTCGTGCTCGACGAGCCGTTCGAGGCCGTCGACCCGGTCTCCGCGGCCAACATCCGCGACATCCTCGCCGGCTACGTCGCCAGCGGCGGGACGGTCGTGGTGTCGTCGCACGTCATGGACCTCGTCCAGCGCATGTGCGACCACGTGGCGGTCGTCGCGGGCGGGCACGTCCTCGCGGCCGGCACCGTGGACGCGGTGCGCGGCGACCAGAGCCTGGAAGACCGGTTCGTCGAGCTCGTGGGCGGTCGGCAGAGCACGGAGGGCCTCGCGTGGTTGCGCAGTTCGTAAGGCTCAAGCTCACGCTCATGGGGAACGCGTTCCGCCGGAGCGTGTGGCAGACCATCGGCTTCGTCGTCGGGGTCCTCTACGGGCTGTTCGTCGTCGGGATGCTCGTCGTCGGGATGGTCGTCCTCGGCACCGAGGACGCCGCGCTCGCGGGCTCGATCACGATCCTCGCCGGGGCGCTCGCCGTCCTCGGGTGGTGGGTGATCCCGCTCTTCGCGTTCGGCGTGGACGCGACCCTCGACCCGCAGCGCTTCGTGCTGTTCGGCATCCCGCAGCGCCGGCTGCTCGCCGGCCTCGCCGTGGCGGGCGTCGTCTCGATCCCGGGCATCGTCACGGCCCTCGCGGCGCTCGGCGCGTCGTTCGCGTGGTGGCGCACGCCCCTCGCGGTCCTCGCCGCGCTCGTGGGCGCCGTCGTCGCGGTCGCGCTGTGCGTCGTCGGCTCGCGCGCGACGACGACGGCGCTCGCGCCCCTGCTCGAGTCGCGGCGCTACCGCGAGGTCGTGACGATCGCCGCGTTCGTGCCGCTCGTCCTCATCGGGCCCGCGTTCGCGTGGCTGGGGTCCCAGCTGGGCGGGGGCCCCGTCGACGGCGACGCGGTGCGCGGCATGGTGACGCGCCTCGCCGACGTCGCGGCCTGGACGCCGTTCGGCGCGCCGTGGGGCCTCGGCGCCGCGGTGCACGACGGCGCGTGGGGCCTCGCGCTCGCGCGGCTCGTCGTCGCGCTGGCGACCCTCGCGGTCGCGTGGGTCGTGTGGGACAAGGCGCTCGCGCGCGCCCTCGTCACGCCGCCCACCTCCGGCGGGGGCGGCCGCGCGAAGGGTCTCGGCTTCTTCTCGCGCTTCCCGGCGACGCCCACGGGCGCCGTCGCCGCACGCACGGCCACCTACTGGCTGCGCGACCCGCGCTACTCCGGGTCGATCGCGGTCGTGCCGCTCATCCCCGTCGTGCTGCTCGTCGTCGGCGGCGGCACCGGCTCGGAGATCTTCCTCGCGCTCGCGCCCTTCACGGCGTGGATCCTCGGGTTCTCCATCTCGGCGGACATCGCCTACGACCACACCGCGTTCGCGCTCCACGTGTCGTCGGGCGTCCCGGGACGGGCGGACCGCTGGGGCCGGGCGCTCCCCGTGCTCGTCGCCGGCGGCGCCGTGTCCTTGCTGTTCGCGGTGGTCTCCGTCGCGGTGGCCGGGCGCTGGGACGCGCTGCCCGCGCTGCTCGGCCTCACCGCGGGCGTGCTGCTCACCTCGACCGGCATCTCCAGCGCGACGTCGGCGCGCCTGCTCTACCCGGTGCCCAAGCCGGGCGACAGCCCGTTCAAGCAGCCGCAGGGCGCCGCGATGGCGACCCTCGTCGCCCAGACGGTCGCGATGCTCCTCGTCCTGGCGCTGTCCCTCCCGTTCCTCGTCCCGGGCGTCATCGCGATCGTCGCCGACCTGCCCGTCCTCGGGTGGGTCACCCTCGCGGTCGGCGTGGTCGTGGGTGCCGTGGTGCTCGTGCTCGGCGTGCGGTGGGGTGCCCGCACCTACGACCGCCGGGCGCCCGAGCTGCTCCAGCGCGTGCTGTCGTACGCCTGACGCGCGGGCCGGGACCGCGCGCCGCGGTCCCGGCCCGTAGACTCGGCCGACGTGGCACTCACTATCGGCATCGTCGGCCTGCCCAACGTCGGCAAGTCCACCCTCTTCAACGCCCTGACGCGCAACCAGGTCCTCGCCGCGAACTACCCGTTCGCGACGATCGACCCGAACGTCGGCGTCGTGTCCCTCCCGGACCCGCGCCTCGACAAGCTCGCCGAGATCTTCGGCAGCCAGCGCGTCCTGCCCGCCACGGTGTCGTTCGTCGACATCGCGGGCATCGTCAAGGGCGCGAGCGAGGGGGAGGGGCTCGGCAACAAGTTCCTCGCGAACATCCGCGAGGCCGACGCCATCTGCCAGGTGACGCGCGCGTTCTCCGACCCGGACGTCGTCCGCGTTGAGGGCTCGACGGACGCCGAGGGCGACATCGAGACCATCAGCACCGAGCTGATCCTCGCCGACCTCCAGACGCTCGAGAAGACGGTCCCGCGCCTCGAGAAGGAGGTCCGGATCAAGAAGGGCGACGCCGCCCTCCTCGACGCGGCCCAGAAGGCCCAGGCGGTCCTCGAGGCCGGCACGACCCTCTTCCAGGGTGCGGCCGCCGCGGGTCTCGACCTCGCGGACGTCGCGAGCCTGCAGCTCCTCACGGCGAAGCCGTTCATCTACGTCTTCAACACCGACGACGCGGGCCTCGCCGACGAGGACCTCCAGGCGCGCCTGCGCGCGCTCGTCGCGCCCGCCCAGGCGATCTTCCTCGACGCCAAGTTCGAGTCCGAGCTCGTCGAGCTCGAGCCCGACGAGGCGAAGGAGATGCTCGCGGAGTCGGGGCAGGCGGAGGCCGGCCTCGACCAGCTCGCGCGCGTCGGCTTCGACACGCTCGGCCTGCAGACGTACCTCACCGCCGGGCCCAAGGAGGCCCGCGCGTGGACCATCCGCAAGGGGTGGACGGCGCCCCAGGCGGCCGGGGTCATCCACACCGACTTCGAGCGCGGCTTCATCAAGGCGGAGGTCGTCTCGTTCGAGGACCTCGTCGAGACCGGCTCCGTCGCTGCGGCGCGTGCCGCGGGCAAGGCGCGCGTCGAGGGCAAGGACTACGTCATGGCCGACGGCGACGTGGTGGAGTTCCGCTTCAACGTCTGAGACGCAGGTCACAGCCCTGGACGCCCGCCGCATCGTGAGACGCGGCGGGCGTCCACGCGTCCGGGGCCGGAGGTTTCGCGCGTGTTTCCCGGCCGTCGCGGCCCGGAAACGCGCCCGTACCGGCCAGTATCAACTCGGTAACGATCACCTGCCGCAACCGGGCAAGGGGGAGATCCTTCGCAACTTGCTGGGTAGCGTGGCCTCAAACCGTGGTGGGCATGCCCGTCCACGCGCGCCGACCCCCGGGCGAGCGCGCGAGCGACGGGGCGGCCGAGGGGCGATCGACGCCCGCTCGTCCGCGCCCACCATCCCTTGGAGGAGGAACATTGAAGATCAGGCGCACGAGTGCCGCCCTGGCCGTGACGGTCACGGGGGCGCTGCTGTTCTCGGCGTGCAGCGGCACGTCGGGTGAGGGCGAGACCGACGGCGGCGACGACGCGGGCATCAACACCGCGACCGCCGTCACCGTCGCGTGGGAGGCTCCGCTCAACGAGCTCAACCTGAGCTCCCAGAACGGCAACGCGACGCAGAACGCCGTCATCAACTACATGCTCAACTCGGGCTTCAGCTACTACGACGCCGACCTGAACATCGTCAAGGACGAGTCGTTCGGCACGTACGAGAAGCTCTCGGACGACCCGCTGACGGTGAAGTACACGTTCGGCGACGACACCAAGTGGTCGGACGGCACGCCGGTCGACGCGACGGAGATTCTGCTGGACTGGGCCGGTCAGTCCGGCAAGTTCAACACGGTCGAGGCCCAGACGGACGAAGAGGGCAACGTCACGAACCAGGCCGAGGTGGACGCCGGTGTCTACTTCGACGGCTCGGACCCGGGCGTCGCGCTCATCTCGCAGAACCCCGAGATCTCGGACGACAACAAGTCGATCACCGTCGTGTACGACAAGCCGTTCGGTGACTGGGAGCTCAGCTGGACGAACGAGTTCGTCCCGGCGCACGTCGTGGGCCAGAAGGCGCTCGAGATCGAGGACCCGGAGGAGGCCAAGGCCGCCGTCCGCGACGCGATCCTCAACAACGACACCGCGGCGCTGGCGAAGATCTCGAAGTTCTGGAACGAGGGCTTCGAGTTCACCTCGCTGCCGGACGACCCGTCGCTCTACGTCTCCAACGGCGCCTACACGCTGGAGGAGTACAAGGAGAACCAGTACCTCACGCTCAAGGCGAACCCGGACTTCAAGGGCAAGAACAAGGGCTCGGTCGAGACGATCACGGTCCGGTACATCGACGACCCGATGGCCCAGGTCCAGGCGCTCGAGAACGGTGAGGTCGACCTGATCGGCCCGCAGGCCTCCGCGGACGTCCGCACGGCGCTCGAGGGCCTCGACGGCGTCGAGACCCACTCGGGCATCGAGGGCACGTACGAGCACGTCGACCTGGTCTTCCAGAACGGTGGTCCGTTCGACGCCAACACCTACGGTGGCGACGCCGAGAAGGCCAAGGCCGTGCGCCAGGCGTTCCTGCTGACGATCCCGCGCCAGACGATCGTCGACAACCTCATCAAGCCGCTGAACCCGGACGCCGAGGTGCGCAACTCGAACATCCTGCTCCCGGGGTCGCCGAACTACGACCAGATGGTCGCCGAGAACGGCTCCGACTTCTACCCGCCGGCGGGTGACATCGAGAAGGCGAAGCAGCTGCTCGCCGACGCCGGCGTCGCCACCCCGGTCAAGGTGCGCTTCGCGTACAACAACGAGAACACGCGTCGCGTGAACGAGCTCGCGCTCATCACCGACACCGCGGCCCAGGCCGGCTTCGAGATCGTCGACACGGGCCGCCCGGCCGCCGAGTGGGGCACGCTCCTCGCCACCGGCCAGGACCAGTACGACGCGTCGCTCTTCGGCTGGCAGTCGACCTCGACCGCGGTCACCGAGTCGGACGCGAACTTCCGCTGGGCCCCGAACCCGGGCGTCAACAACTACGGCAAGTACAACAACCCCGCCGTGGACGCCGCGCTCGACAAGCTCCAGGTCTCGACCGACCCGGAGGAGCAGTTCCAGCTCCAGCTCGAGGTCGAGAAGAACCTCTGGGCCGACGGCTTCGGCGTGACGATCTTCCAGTTCCCCGCCATCCAGGGCTGGGACGAGAACCTGAAGGGCGTCGAGTCGATCACGATCAGCCCGACGATCTTCCACGGGTTCTGGAACTGGACGTTCGAGGGCTGAGTGCCCTGAGTCCGTGACGCGCCCTGCCGCCGCCCCGTGCGGCGGCAGGGTCGTCCAGGTGTGAGACCGGGGGTCCCGGCGGCTTTCCGCCCGGGGCCCCCGGTCCTCGCGTGCACCCGCCCCGACGCCCAGACCCGCGGCGTCCCGGGCCCTCGGTTCACGACCACGCGAGACCCGCGCGTAGAATCGACCGGCCCCTGACCCGGGGTCCCTACCGACCAGCGAGGTAAGACCTCCGATGTTCTCCTTCATCTCGCGGCGTGTGCTGGCAGGGTTGGCGACCCTCCTCGTGTCCACGTTCGCGATGTACCTGCTCGTCGACGCCGCGATCCGGCCGTACATCTTCGCGGATCTCGAGTCGAGCACGAAGCCCAACAAGGCCCAGCTGATCGCCCAGCGCACCGCCGACCTCGATCTCGACACCCCGTCGGTGATCCGCTACTTCAAGTGGCTCGGCGACTTCGTGACCGGTGACCTCGGCACGGCCTGGCAGAGTGGCCAGTCCGTCTCGACCCTGCTCCAGGGCGCGGTCATCTCGACGATCCAGCTCGTCGCCGCCGCGACCGTCCTTGCCGTGGTCTTCGGCGTCATGGTCGGCATCGTCAGCGCGCTGCGGCAGTACAGCACCTTCGACTACCTGACGATCTTCGTCTCGTTCGTGCTCTACTCGCTCCCGGCCTTCTGGGTCGCCGTCCTGCTCAAGCAGTGGGGCGCGATCGGCTTCAACGACTTCCTCCGCGACCCGAACCTCTCGATCCTCGTGATCGTGGGCATCGGCGCGATCTCCGGCCTGCTGTGGTCCCTCGCCTTCGGCGGGACCGCGCGGCGGCGGCTCACGGTCTTCGGCCTGGGCTTCGCGGCGAGCGCGCTCGCGCTGCTCTACCTGCAGCTCTCCGGCTGGTGGGAGAAGCCGAACCTCGGGCCGGTCATCATCGTCGTCACGGGCGCCGCGCTGGCCTTCGCCATCACCGCGCTCGTCTCGGGCCTGAAGAACCGCCGCGCCCTGTACGCGTCGCTCACCACGGTCCTGATCGGGGTCGTCGTCTACTTCCCGATCCAGTCGGTCCTCAAGCAGGTCGACAACTGGTGGATCGTGCTGGTGCTCGCCGTGGTCACCGTCGGCGTCGGCATCGGGGTCGGGTACGCGTGGGGCGGTCCCGACAAGGGCGTGTCCGCGCGTGCTGCGGCCATCACCGCGTTCCTCGTCGGGTCCATGGTCTTCGTCGACAAGGTGATGTCGGTCTGGCCCGCGTACTTCGGCGCACCGGCGATCAACGGCCGGCCCATCCCGACGATCGGCAACAGCACGCCGAACCTCGGCGGCAACTTCTGGGTGCAGGTCCTCGACCAGTACACCCACCTGCTGCTCCCGACGATCGCGCTCGTGCTCATCCAGTTCGCCGGGTACACCCGCTACTCGCGCGCGAGCATGCTCGAGGTGATGAGCCAGGACTACATCCGCACGGCGCGGGCGAAGGGTCTGCCGGAGCGGACCGTCGTCATGCGCCACGGGTTCCGCAACACGCTGATCCCGCTCGCGACGATCGTCCCGATCGACGTCATCACGCTCCTGGGCGGCGCGATCATCACCGAGAAGGTGTTCGCCCGGCCCGGCATGGGCCTGCTCTTCCTCAACGCGCTGCAACGCGGCGAGATCGACCCCGTCATGGCGTACCTCGTCATCGTCGCGGCCCTCGCCATCATCGCCAACATCGTGGCTGACCTCATCTACGCAGCCCTCGACCCGCGGATCCGGGTGAACGCATGACCAACACACCGAACGACGCGTCGCAGAGCGGCGCGGTCGAGAACCAGATCGAGCTGCGCGAGGTCGAGGGCCTGTCCCAGGGCCAGATCGTCCGCCGTCGCTTCTTCCACCACAAGGGCGCCGTGGTCGCGCTCGTCGTGCTGATCGGCATCGTCGCGCTCGCGATCACCTCGATCGGCATCGGCGGCTGGCAGGGCTGGTACGCCTACAAGCCGTCCGGGCAGGGGTCCACGTACCCCCTGGTCAACGGCGGTGCACCGTCCGAGGCGCACATCTTCGGCCAGGACGAGGCAGGTCGTGACGTGTTCGCCCGCGTCATGCAGGGCACCCAGACCTCGTTGCTCGTCGTGCTCTCCGTCGGCGTCATCGCGACGATCGCGGGCGTCCTCGTCGGGGCGCTCTCCGGGTACTACCGCGGTCGTACCGACTCGTGGCTGATGCGGTTCACGGACCTCATCATCACGATGCCGGTCATCGTCATCGGTGCGGTGCTGGCCCTGCTCTCGGGCGGCAGCAACGCGCTCATCCTCGGGGCGTTCCTCGGGCTCGTGCTGTGGCCGCCGCTCGCGCGCCTCGTGCGCGGCGAGTTCCTCTCGCTGCGCGAGCGCGAGTTCGTCGACGCCGCCCGGGTCGCGGGCGCGAGCGACACGCGGATCATCTTCAAGCACATGCTGCCGAACGCGGTCGGCGTGATCATCGTCAACGTCACGCTGCTCATGAGCTCGGCGATCCTGCTGGAGACCGCGCTGAGCTACCTCGGCGTCGGTATCCAGGCGCCGGCGACCTCGCTCGGCAAGCTCATCAGCGACTACCAGGAGGCGTTCGCGACGCGTCCGTGGCTGTTCTGGTGGCCGGGTCTGTTCATCGTCGCCATCGCGCTGTGCGTCAACTTCATCGGTGACGGCCTGCGCGACGCGTTCGACCCCCGTCAGAAGCGCATCCCCTCCGAGCGCAAGATGGCCCGCGCGAAGCGCGTCGCCCGCCCGACGGCCGCCACGGCGCCGAGCGCGACCGGCGAGGCCGGGGCCAGCTGATGACCGCCGTCGTCGCCGCCCGCCCGGGAGGTCGTGGACCTCTCGGGCGGCGCGGCGCGCCGCGGTCAGGCGGTGAGCGCCACGACCGTCCCCACCGCGAGCGCGCCCAGCACGGCGAGCTGCACGACGTGCCACGTCGTGCGGGCGCCGGGGGCGCCCTGGACCGCCCGGTCGAGGTGGCCGGCCGCCGTGAGCATCGCGTGGCGCTGTGTCACGGCGTCGGCCACGGCCTCGGCGCTCGCGCCGGTGACCACCTGCTCCTGGCCGACGGCGCGCCGTCGCGAGCTGCGCAGCCAGCGGGCCGTGCCGCTCGAGCGGGGCGCGGACCACGCGGTCACGCGTCCGCCGGCGTAGCGCACCTCGAGCGAGTAGCGGGTGTCGACGCCCTCGTACGCCGTCCACGGCACGTGCACGGTGCGCGTGACGTTGCGGACCTCGACCCCGCCGTCGGACACCTCGACGGCGGGACGCCAGAACAGCATCCAGACGAGGTACGTCACGAGCGCGGCGGGCACCAGTGCGCCGACGACCGCGCCGACGTCCCCCGTCAGGGCCGTGCTCACGCCCAGGGCGACGGCGACGACGCCCGTCGCCACCGTGAGAACTCGGCCGTACGTCGAACGGAAGACCAGCGTGGGACCCATGCGCCCATGCTCGCAGAGTCGCGGCGCCACGAGCGCCGGCTCCGGCAGGAAGGACACTGATCAGCGTGGCCATCGAGACGTCTCCCGCGGCCCCGGCCGCGCGCCAGGGCAGCCCCGTGCTGACCGTGCGCAACCTCGGCGTGGACTTCTACGTCGACAAGGCCTGGTACCCCGCGGCCGCGGACGTGAGCTACGACCTCCACTCCGGTGAGGTCCTCGCGATCGTCGGCGAGTCCGGCTCGGGCAAGTCCCAGTCGTCGCTCGCGCTGCTGGGCCTGCTCCCGCCGAACGGCCGCGCCAGCGGCTCGGCCAAGCTCGGCGACCGCGAGCTCATCGGCATGTCGCACGGCTCGCTGCGGCATGTCCGCGGCAAGGAGATCTCCATGATCTTCCAGGAGCCGATGACGGCGCTGAACCCCGTCTACACGGTGGGCTTCCAGATCGTGGAGACCATCCGGACGCACTTCAACGTCGGTCCCGCCGACGCGAAGAAGCGTGCGATCGAGCTCCTGCGGCTCGTCGAGATCCCCGAGCCCGAGCGCCGGTTCGACGCGTACCCGCACCAGCTCTCCGGCGGTCAGCGCCAGCGCGCGATGATCGCGCAGGCCCTCGCGTGCGACCCGAAGCTCCTCGTTGCCGACGAGCCCACCACGGCGCTCGACGTCACGGTCCAGGCGGAGATCCTCAAGCTCCTGCGCGACCTGCGCTACCGCGTCGACGCGGCGATCATCCTCATCACGCACGACATGGGCGTGGTCGCCGACATGGCGGACTCGATCATGGTCATGAAGGACGGCCAGGTCGTCGAGCGCGGCACGTCGGCCGAGATCTTCGGCAACCCGCAGCACCCGTACACGGTGCGCCTTCTCGAGGCCGTGCCGCACCTCGGCTCCAAGCGCGGCACGACGACCGCCACGGACCGCGTGCCGGCGGGCGCCCCGGTCCCGGAGCGGCCGCTCGTGCTCGACGCGCAGGACATGGTCATCGAGTACCCGGGCCGCGGCCGGCAGGCGGCGTTCCGGGCGGTCGACGAGGTCTCGCTCCAGATCCACCAGGGCGAGGTCGTCGGCCTGGTCGGCGAGTCCGGCTCCGGCAAGACGACGATCGGCCGCGCGGCCGTGGGTCTGCTGCCCGTCACGGGCGGCTCGCTGAAGATCGTCGGGACGGACATGGTGGGCGCCCGGCCCAAGGACCTCAAGCCGCTGCGCACCGAGGTCGGCATCGTCTTCCAGGACCCGGGGTCGTCGCTCAACCCGCGCCTGCCCATCGGCGAGTCGATCGGCGAGCCGCTCATGCTGCACAAGGGCGTCAAGGGCAAGGAGCTCAG
Organism: Cellulosimicrobium sp. AB352; assembly: GCF_049538415.1. Lineage (NCBI taxonomy): Bacteria > Bacillati > Actinomycetota > Actinomycetes > Micrococcales > Promicromonosporaceae > Cellulosimicrobium > Cellulosimicrobium sp. AB352. The sequence goes on from NZ_JBMVFX010000025.1 coordinate 54,150, forward strand.
CCGTGAGGTCGAGCGCCTGCTCGACCAGGTCGAGCTTCCCCGGGCGATGCGCAACCGCTACCCGCACGAGCTCTCCGGCGGTCAGCGCCAGCGCGTCGGCATCGCGCGGGCGCTCTCGCTCGAGCCGAAGCTGCTCGTCGCGGACGAGCCGACGTCGGCCCTCGACGTGTCGGTCCAGGCGAGGGTCCTCGACCTGTTCACCGACCTGCAGCGCGAGCACGGGTTCGCGTGCCTGTTCATCTCGCACGACCTCGCGGTCGTGGAGCTGCTGTCCGACCGCATCGCCGTGATGCACAAGGGCAAGCTCGTCGAGGTGGGCGACACGTCGCAGATCGTGCACGAGCCGAAGCACGCGTACACGCAGCGCCTGCTCGCCGCCGTCCCCGTCCCGGACCCGGCCGCGCAGCGCGAGCGCCGCGCCGCGCGCGACGCCCTCCTCGAGGCCGCCGCCCGCGACATCGCGAACGACGAGGTGTCCTCGCTGGCGGACGAGGAGCGCGCGCTCGCAGCGGCGCGCGAGGACGTGGACCACGAGCGCAGCGCCCCGCCCACCGCGGGCGCCGGCTTCTGACCGCACGCTCCACGGCTCGCTGAGCCCTCACGACGCCCCGGGGGCGGCCGCGCACGCGGCCGCCCCCGGGGCGTTCCCGCTGCCAGGACCGGCGCTGCTGCTGCCGGGGCGGGCGTTCCGGTTGCCGGGGCCCGCGCGTCCGACAAGCCTTGAGACCATGAACGCCCCGCACCACGAGACGCCCCGCGAGCCAGCACGTGACGAGGAGGCCGCGCCAGCGCCCGAAGGGGGAGGGGCCGACGCGCCCCGCGACGAGGGCGCCGCGACGACCGGCGCCGCGACGACCGGCGCCGCGACGACCGACGCCGCGACGGCCGACGCCGTGGCGACGGACGCCGTCGGGCCGGGCACCGGCTCCGCGCCGGTCGTGTCCTCGCACGATCCCGACGCCCCGCGGACGGGTCGGCCGGACCCGCGCGTCTTCTACCCGGCGGCGGGCATCATCCTGGTCTTCGTCCTGCTCACGGTGCTGTTCACGGACACCGTCACGTCCGTCATGGAGACCCTGCAGTCGGACGTGATCGGCGCCTTCGGGTGGTACTACGTCATCGTCGTCGCCGGCTTCGTGGTCTTCTCGCTGTGGATGGGTCTGAGCCGGTTCGGCGACATCGTGCTCGGCAAGGACGAGGAGACCCCGCTCTTCCGCCTGCCCGTGTGGTTCGCGATGCTGTTCGCCACCGGGATGGGTATCGGCCTCGTCTACTGGGGCGTCGCCGAGCCGCTCTCGCACTACGTGAACCCGAAGCCCGGCGTCGAGGGGAGCGACGCGTCGCTCGCGCAGGCCGCGATGGGGCAGAGCTACCTGCACTGGGGCATCCACGCGTGGGCGATCTACGTCGTCGCGGGCCTCGCGCTCGCGTACGCGATCCACCGCAAGGGCCGCCCCGTCTCGATCCGCTGGGCCCTCGAGCCGTTGTTCGGCGACCGCGTGAAGGGGCGCCTCGGCGACGTCATCGACGTCGTCGCGATCATCGGGACCGTCTTCGGCGTCGCGACGTCGCTCGGTTTCGGGGTCCTCCAGATCGCGGCCGGACTCGGGTACCTCGACGTCGTCGAACCGAGCACCGCGCTCGAGATCGGGCTCATCGCCGCGATCACGGCCCTCGCCACGCTCTCCGTCGTCTCGGGCCTGGGCAAGGGCATCAAGTGGCTGTCGAACGGCAACATGGTCCTCGCCGGCGTCGTGCTGGCGCTCGTGCTGGTTCTCGGCCCGACGCTGTTCCTCCTGCGCGAGTGGGTCCAGTCGCTCGGCTACTACCTGCAGAACGTCGTGCGCCTCACGTTCGACACCACCGCCTTCCAGGGCCAGGCCGGCCTCGAGTGGCAGTCGCAGTGGACGATCTTCTACTGGGGCTGGTGGATCTCCTGGGCCCCCTTCGTCGGGGTGTTCATCGCCCGGATCTCGCGCGGTCGCACGGTCCGCGAGTTCGTCCTCGGCACCCTCCTCGTCCCGACGATCGTCACGACGCTCTGGTTCTCCGTGTTCGGCGGGTCGGCGCTGTACCGCGAGCTCATGGAGCCCGGCAGCATGCTCGTCGACGGCGAGGTCGACACGGACACCGCGCTCTTCCAGCTGTTCGACGGCCTGCCTCTCGGGAACGTCCTCGCCGTGGTGGGGATCGTGCTCATCGTCGTCTTCTTCGTGACGTCGTCGGACTCCGGCTCGCTCGTCGTCGACATGCTCGCGAGCGGGGGTAACCCGAACCCGCCCACCTGGAGCCGCATCTTCTGGGCGGGTACTTCCGGCCTGCTGGCCATCGCGCTCCTGCTCGCGGGCGGTCTCCAGGCGCTGCAGACGGCGGCGATCCTCATCGCGCTGCCGTTCTCCGTGGTGATGATCGGGATGGCGGTGTCCACGGTGCGTGCGCTCCGGGTCGAGCACGCCGCGATCCTTCGCGCCGAGCGGCGCGCGGCGCGCGCCGCCCTCACCGAGCACGTGACGACGCGCGTCTCGGAGTCGATCTCCGAGCAGTGGGAGGAGCTCTACCCCGACCGCCCGGACCGGTGGCGCGCGCTCGTGCGTCGGCCGCGGCGCAAGACGCCCTCCGGAGGAGGCACCTCCTGAGGAGGCACCTCCGAACGGTGCACGACGGCGGGCATGGTGTCCCGAGCGCGGACCCGGTAGGATAGCCGGGCCCGGGTGACGGCCCGTGCTCCGTGATGCTGCGGCGGGCCGAGCCCGCCGTCGTGCGCGCTGAGGTGGCCGGCCGTCGTCGCCCCTCGTACCCCACGAAATGAGAACCGTAGATGTCTGTGCGCTCCGACCTGCGCAACGTGGCGATCGTCGCCCACGTCGACCACGGCAAGACCACGCTCGTCGACGCGATGCTGCGCCAGTCCGGCGCCTTCTCCGCGCACCAGCACGTGGACGAGCGCGTCATGGACTCCGGTGACCTCGAGCGCGAGAAGGGCATCACCATCCTCGCGAAGAACACCGCGGTGCGGTACGCCGGCCCGGCGGCCGCCGCGGTGGGCGAGCCCGACGGCATCACGATCAACGTCATCGACACCCCGGGCCACGCCGACTTCGGTGGCGAGGTCGAGCGCGGCCTGTCCATGGTCGACGGCGTCGTGCTGCTCGTGGACGCGAGCGAGGGCCCGCTCCCGCAGACCCGGTTCGTGCTCCGCAAGGCGCTCGCCGCGAAGCTCCCGGTGATCATCGTCGTCAACAAGGTCGACCGACCCGACTCGCGCATCACCGAGGTCGTCGCCGAGGCGACCGACCTGCTGCTGGGCCTCGCGTCCGACCTCGCGGACGAGGTGCCCGACCTCGACCTCGACGCGATCCTCGACGTCCCGGTCGTCTACGCGTCTGCGAAGGCCGGCCGCGCCTCGCTCGACCAGCCGCTGGACGGTCAGCTCCCCTCGAACGAGGACCTCGAGCCGCTCTTCACGACGATCCTCGAGAAGATCCCCGCCCCGACGTACGACGAGGGCGCGCCGCTCCAGGCGCACGTGACCAACCTCGACGCGTCGCCGTTCCTCGGTCGCCTCGCGCTCCTGCGCATCTTCAACGGCGAGCTGCGCAAGGGCCAGGTCGTCGCGTGGGCGCGCCACGACGGCACGCTCCAGAGCGTGAAGATCACCGAGCTGCTGGAGACGAAGGCGCTCGACCGCGTCCCCACGGACAAGGCCCGGCCCGGCGACATCGTCGCGGTCGCGGGCATCGCCGACATCACGATCGGCGAGACGCTCACCGACCCCGACGAACCGCGCCCGCTGCCGCTCATCACCGTCGACGACCCGGCCATCTCGATGACCATCGGCATCAACACCTCGCCGCTCGCGGGCAAGGGCGGCAAGGGCCACAAGGTCACGGCCCGCCAGGTCAAGGACCGCCTCGACGCCGAGCTCGTGGGCAACGTGTCGCTGCGCGTGCTCCCGACCGACCGCCCCGACGCGTGGGAGGTCCAGGGCCGCGGCGAGCTCGCGCTGGCGATCCTCGTCGAGCAGATGCGCCGCGAGGGCTTCGAGCTCACGGTCGGCAAGCCGCAGGTCGTCACGCGCACGATCGACGGCAAGACGCACGAGCCGATGGAGCGCATGACCATCGACGTCCCCGAGGAGTACCTCGGCGCGGTCACCCAGCTCCTCGCCCAGCGCAAGGGCCGCATGGAGACCATGTCGAACCACGGCACGGGCTGGATCCGCATGGAGTTCATGGTCCCGGCGCGTGGCCTCATCGGGTTCCGCACGCGGTTCCTCACCGAGACGCGCGGCACCGGCATCGCGTCGTCGATCTCCGAGGGCTACGAGCCGTGGGCCGGCGCGATCGAGACCCGCACCACGGGCTCGCTCGTCGCCGACCGCGCGGGCAAGGTGACGCCGTTCGCGATGATCAACCTCCAGGAGCGCGGCTCGTTCTTCGTCGATCCCACGCAGGAGGTGTACGAGGGCATGATCGTCGGCGAGAACTCGCGCAACGAGGACATGGACGTGAACATCACCAAGGAGAAGAAGCTCACGAACATGCGGTCCTCGACGGCCGACAACTTCGAGAACCTCGTCCCGCCGCGCCACCTCACGCTCGAGGAGTCGCTGGAGTTCGCGCGCGAGGACGAGTGCGTCGAGGTCACGCCCGAGGTCGTCCGCATCCGCAAGGTCGTCCTCGACCAGACCGAGCGCGCCCGCGCGGTCTCGCGCGCGAAGCGCGCCTGACGCCACCCCCGGGGTGACCGTCCCGCAGAGCCCGCAGGCCGCCGTCGTGCCCGACGGCGGCCTGCTGGCCGTCCATGCCCATCCCGACGACGAGACCCTGGCGACGGGCGCGCTGCTCGCGACCTGGGCCCGCGCGGGCGAGCCGGTCACCGTCGTGACGTGCACGCGGGGCGAGCGGGGCGAGGTGATCGACACCCCTGCGCACCCGACGGGCGTCGGGCACCTCGAGGGCGACGGGCCCGCGCTCGCGGCGTTCCGCGAGACCGAGCTCGCCCGCGCGCTCGCCGCGCTGGGTGTGCGGGACCACGTCTTCCTCGACACCGTCACGAGCCCGGTCGAGCCGTCCGACGGCGGCGCGCCCGCGCGGTTCGAGGACTCGGGCATGGCCTGGGTCGCGCCGGGCGTGGCCGGCGGGGTCGCGACCGAGCAGCTCCCGCCGCGCGCGTTCGTCGGCGTCCCGCTCGACGAGGCCGCCGCCCGCCTGGCGGCGGTGGTCCGGGACCGGCGTCCCGCCGTCGTGGCGACGTACGAGGCGGGCGGCGGCTACGGCCACCCCGACCACGTCCGGGCCCACGACGTCACGGTCCGCGCGCTCGAGCTCCTCGCCGCGGACGGCGAGCCGCTGCCCGCGCTGTGGCAGGTCGTCGCCCCCGAGACCACGGTGCGCGCGGCACGCCGCGCGCTCGCCGAGCACCCCGGCGCGCTCGAGCTGCTCGCGGCCGACGCGCGGCTCACGCTCCCGGACCCGGACGAGGCGCTGCCCCCGCTCGCGCGTCCCGACGCGTCGCTGCCCGCGCTCGTGAGCGTGCCGGTGGGGCCCGTGCTCGACGACGTGCTCGGCGCGATGCGCGCGCACGCGACACAGGTCCAGCACGTGACGGCCGCCGCGGGGGGCGAGCCGGTGCTGCTCGGGTGGTACGCCCTGAGCAACGACGTGCTGGCGCCCGTCCCTTCACACGAGTTCTACGCTCCCTCCGGCCCTGCTCTCCCGGGCGACCAGGTCCCGCCCGGACCCACGCGTTAGCCTGGGGCCCGTGGAGACCGGTACGGGGCGGCTCGTGGGCCGCGGGGTGGCGTGCGCGCTCGTGGGCGCGCTCGTCGGGCTCGTCGGCACGGTCGCGCACCGGGCGCACCTCCTGGGCGTCGACCTCCCGGGCGGGGCCGGGCTCGGCATCGTGCTCGCCCTGCTCACCGTCCTCGCGGCGGCCACCCTGGCCCGCGCCTGGGGCGGGATGGCGGGTCTCCTGGGCTTCGGCATCGGGTGGGTCGTCGTCGTGCAGCTCCTCTCGCTCGAGGGGCCGGGAGGCGACGTGCTCGTCCCGAGCGAGCCCGTCGGGTACGTCTGGATCTACGGCGGCATGCTCGTGGTCGCCGCGGCGGCCTTCCTGCCCCGGTCGTGGTTCAGCGACCGCCCGGTCCGCACGGCCCAGCACGGGCGTCCCACCAGGCACGACGGACCCGAGAACCCCCTCGCGTCCCGCTAGTATTCGCCGTGCGGATCCCCGCACACCCCTCGTCGTCGCGCGGACCGCCGCGCGCCTTTCGTCACGGAGACAGTGGATGGGTCAGCCGACCGACCGAGACGCCGATCTCGACTCCCCTCAGGACGCCGTGCCGGAGCCCGCCGAGACGGTCGAGCCCGCGGCTCCCGAGACGGCGTCCGGCCTCGACGCGCAGCGTACCGACGCTACCGGCGACGTCGCCCCGGGCGCTCCCACGCCGACGGACGAGCCCACGAGCGCGCCGACGGACGAGCCGACGAGCGCGCCGACGGACACCGCCCCGGACGGTCCCGCCCCCGCCGCGCCTGCGGACCCCGGTCCCGCGGGTGCCGGCCCGGCCGAGCCTGGCTCCGCACCCGGAGCGACCCCGGCGGACGACGCGCCGACGTCCGTGGAGCCGTCGGCGGTCGACGCGCCGGCCACCGGCGCAGCCACCGCCGACGCGTCCGCGGCTGGCTCTCCCGCCGCGGAGCGCCGCCCGGAGGTCGCCTCCTCGGAGCCGGTCGCCGCTGCGGAGCCGCTCGTGCCCTCGGAGCCTGTCGCGGTCCCCGAGCAGACGGCCGCGGCCCCCGAGCAGACGGCCGCGCAGCGCACCGCCGCCTCGGAGCAGCGCTCCGCGGTGCCGGACGACGCTAGCCCGGCACCCGCCGCGTCGTCAGACGCTGTGGATGCGAGCCCGGCCACCCACGCGGCGCCCGCAGCCGCGGCAGACGAGGCGCCCACCGAGACCCAGGTGACGACCGGCACGGACGCGCACGCCGGCGCTCCGGTGAGCGCCGCCGTGGAGCCCGACGCCCAGGGCACCCCGGTCGAGCGCGGTCCCGACGCGTCCGTCGCGGAGTCGCCCGGCGCGGACGCGTCCGCGCTGGGCGGGTCGACGGCCGACCCGACCGAGGCGAGCGGCGAGCTGACGTCGACCACCCCCGACGCGCCGGTCGCCGGCGCTGCCGCAAGCCCGGCCCCTGTCGGCCACGCGGACGGCGGCACCACGGCCGAGAGCAGCCCGCGGACGGTGGGCACTCCCGGCGGCAGCGGTGCGGACGAGGCCGACGAGGAGCCGTACGTCCCGCGCGTGTTCGCGTTCGACCCGGACGTCCCGGCGGTGCTCGTCCCCGCCCCGGGTGCCCAGGACGACACCCCGGCCGCCCCCACCACAGGCACCGCCGACCAGGAGGCCCCGGCACCCGTCGCCCACACCTCGGTCGCCCCGGACACCACGCCCTCGGACGACACGGCCTCGGACGACACGGCCTCCGTCGCGACGGCCGCGGACGCCTCGTCCGCGAGCAGCGCGACATCGGACGACGCGACGTCGGCCGACCGGTCGGCCGCCGCGACCGGGGGAGACCCGGCCGACGAGCGCGCGGCCGAGCGGACCGCCGTCGTGCCCGTGGTGCCGACGCCGGCGGACGGCCCGGCTCGTCCCGCGGGCGAGGGGAGCGACGCCGCGCCCGACGCGACGCAGGTGATCCCGCCCGTCGACCCGTGGTCGCGGCCCGCGCCCGTCGTGCGCACGTCGATCCTGTCGCCCGCGTCCCCCGACGAGCCGGCGAGCCCGGCGCCGGACGCCGCCGGCGCGACCGCTCCGACGGAGGCCACCGCAGGGGCCCCGGCCGAGAGTTCCGGTGCGACGGCCCCGGCGACTGCCGCGGGGACCGCCGCACCCAGCGCGTTCACGCCGGTCCCGCCCGACGACTCGCGCGAGGCCTCGCCCTTCGAGGGCTTCGACGAGGACGGGCCGCGGCGCGGCTGGGCCCGCGGGCTGCTGTGGACGGGGATCGCCGTCCTGGTCCTGGGCGGCCTGTACACCGGCGCCCAGTGGTTCTACTCCGACAAGGTCCCGAGCGGGACGAGCGTCGCCGGCGTCGACGTCGGTGGCCTGTCCCGGACGGCGGCCGAGGACCGGCTCGAGTCGGAGCTCGGGCCGCGCGCGGCCGAGCCGATCACGCTCGCGGCGGGCGAAGCGAGCACGACGCTCGACCCGGCGACGGCGGGCCTGACCTTCGACGCCGCGGGGACGGCCGAGGAGCTCACGTCGTTCTCGATGAACCCGGCGCGCCTGTGGCAGCACCTGTTCGGCGGCAAGGACGCGGAGCCCCTGGTCACGGTCGACGACGCGGCCCTCGACGCCCAGGTCGAGGCGCTGCGCGGCAGCCTGGAGATCGAGCCCGTGGACGGGGCCGTGCAGTTCGTCGACGGCGCGCCCACGAGCACGCCGGCCGCGGACGGCTCGGCGCTCGTCACGGACGAGGTGCCCGCGACCATCACGGAGAGCTGGCTCGTCACCGACGGGCCGGTCGAGCTGCCCACCGAGCCCGTCGAGCCCACGATCACGCAGGACGAGACGGACGCCGCGCTCGCCCTGGCGGAGAAGGTCGTGTCCGCGCCCGTCGTCGTCTCCGTCGGCGGCCAGTCGCCGGAGCTGCCCCCCGAGGCGCTCGCCGCTGCCGCCTCCTTCGCGGCGACGGACGGCGTCCTCACGCTGACCTTCGACGGCCCGGCGCTCGTGCAGTCCGTGGTCGACCGGACGAACGACCTGCTCACCGCGGCCGACGACGCGCACTTCGTCTTCCGGGACGGCGCGCCGGTGATCGAGGGCGGCCAGCCCGGCACGACGATCGACCCGGCGGCCATCGCGACGGCCGTCACGACGGCCGCCTCGGGCGACGAGCGCACGGCGACGGTCGAGCTCGTCGAGTCGGACCCGGAGCAGTCGGTCGCGGCGCTCGAGGCGCTGGGGATCAAGGAGAAGGTGTCGGAGTTCTCGACGCCCGTCCCCAACGTCCCCATCCGCACCGCGAACCTGAAGCGCGGGGCGGAGAAGGTGAACGGGACGCTCGTCAAGCCGGGGGAGACCTTCTCGCTCGTCGACACGCTCTCGCCCATCACGCTCGAGGGCGGCTACTACGCGGCCGGCATAGTCGAGAGCGGGCGCCACACGGAGGGCGTCGGCGGCGGCCTGTCGCAGATGGCCACGACCACGTACAACGCGGGCTTCTTCGCAGGGCTCGAGGACGTCGAGCACCGCCCGCACAGCTACTGGTTCGAGCGCTACCCCGCGGGCCGCGAGGCGACGATCTTCGTGGGCTCGATCGACATGAAGTTCAAGAACGACACCCCGTACGGCGTCCTCATGCAGTCCTGGGTCGGCGGCGGACAGCTGCACGTCGCGGTCTGGAGCACCAAGTACTACGACGTCGAGACGTCGTCGAGCGGCAAGTCGAACGTGGTCCAGCCGACGACCGTCACGCACTCGGGCGCCGACTGCGCCCCGACGCCCGCGGGCAGCCCCGGCTTCTCCATCACGAACTACCGCAAGGTCTACCGCGAGGGCGAGCTCGTCAAGGACGAGTCCTACCGGTGGACCTACAAGCCGGACAACGCGGTCGTCTGCGAGTAGACCCGGTCCACCCACGAACCACGGAGGTCCCATGCTCGGACGCAGCGAACGGGAGTCGGGAGCGCAGGCGCTGCTCGCGGCCACGGCGGCGGGATGGGTCGACGGCGACCCGACGGAGGCGCTGCTCGACCTCGGGTCGACGACGGCGACGCTGTCGACCGTCGCGAGCATCGACGCGCTGGCCGCCGTCGTGCACCTGGGCCACCCGGCACAGCCGTCGCACGAGCTCGAGCGCGCGCTGCTCGCGGCGCCGCCGTCGCTCGTGCTGACCGGCGCGTCGGCGGTGCCGTCGCAGTGGGTCTGGGTCGGCCGGTCGACGGCGGCCCGCGACCTGACGGGGCACGTGGTGGTCGACGAGGCGGGCATGCGCGACCGGCGCCACGTGCTGCGCACGATGGGCGTCAGCCCGTCGCTCGTCCCGACCCGCACCACGCTGGAGGAGCGGGTCGCGCTCGCCGGCGCCGACGGCAGCCTCGTCGTGGAGCGCTCGGTGGCCCACGGGCCGCTCGCCGCGCTCGGCTATGCCGAGCTCCCGGGGAGCGAGCTCCTCGGCGAGGGCGCGCCCGTCTGGTACGGGCTGCTGGAGAGCCGCGACGCGGCGCCGCGGGCGGAGGGCGTCGCCCAGGTGTGGCTCGCGTTCGGGCCCCGGGACGACCACCGCGGCTCGCTCCAGGAGACGCTCGCGCTCGTCGCCGCGGCCGGGATCGACCTGCAGCACCTGCGCAGCCACCGCTCGCAGGCGGGCCCGCACATCTTCTTCTGCGCGTTCTCGTGCCCCGACGCGACGACGCTCGACGCCCTCGTCACGGGGTTCGGGGAGCGGGGCGTCGCGCACCGGGTGCTCGCGGTCCTGCCCGGGCAGGAGTTCGTGCCCGGCCCGGACGCGCTCGAGCCGCGCTGGGCGACCGCCCCCGACCCCGTCCACGCGTGAGCGTCGGGTACCTCGGCCCCGAGGGGTCGTTCACCCACCAGGCGGCGGCCGCGTGGTCGGCCGAGCACGGCCCGGTGGGTGCCGGGCTCGCGGCCCGCGAGACCGTCGCGGACGTCTTCGCGGGCGTGGCCGCGGGCGAGCACGAGCGGGGCGTCGTCGCGATCGAGAACACGGTCGAGGGGTACGTCGTGCCCTCGCTCGACGCGATCGTCGGGAGCGCGAGCGTCGTCGCGGTCGACGAGGTCGTGCTCGACATCTCGTTCGACGCGTTCGCGCGCCCGGGCCACGGCGACCTCACCGAGGTCACGGCGCACCCGCACGGCCTCGCGCAGTGCCAGGGCTTCGTGCGCCGGACGGGCCTCGTCCCGGTCGCGGCGTCGTCGAACGCCGCGGCGTGCCGCGACGCCGGGCCGCACCAGGTCGCCCTCGGCCCGACGATCTGCGGTGAGCTCTACGGCCTGGAGACGGTCGAGCGCGCGGTCGAGGACTTCGCGGGCGCGCGCACGCGGTTCCTCGTGCTGGCACCGCGTGCGGAGGCCGCCGCGGCGCTCGGCCGCGCGCGCAGCAGCGGCGAGACGACGTGGCGCACGATGCTCGCGGTCACGCCCGTCGTCACGGGCCCCGGGGTGCTCGCCCGCATCACGCAATCCTTCGGCGCACGGCGCGTCAACCTGTCGAGCCTCATCACCCGACCGCTCAAGGCCGTCGCGGGCACCTACGCGTTCGTCCTCGTGGTCGACGGCGCGCCCTGGGACGCGCCGGTGCGTGCGGTCCTGGAGGACCTCGTCCGGGCCGGGGACGCGCTCAAGACGCTCGGGGTCGTCCCGGCGCGCGGCGAGCTCGACGAGTCGGCGCGGGCCGACGTCGACGCCGCGCACGTGCCGGTCGGGAGCGTCGACGCGTCGACCGGCGCGGCGGGCCTCGCGACGGGGCTGCTGTGGTGACCGCCGCGGGCGCCGCGCCGGAGCCGGGCGCGCCCCGCGCGGCGGTCCGGGTCGGCGTCGTCGGCCTCGGTCTCGTCGGGGGCTCGGTCGCCCGGCTCCTGCACGACCGCGGCGTCGAGGTGACCGGCTACGACGCCACGGCGACCACGCGCGCGGCGGCGCGCGCCGCCGGCCTGCGCGTGGTCGGCGACGTCGCGGAGGTCTGCGCCGACGAGCCGGACGTCCTCGTGCTCGCCGTGCCGCTGCGCGCCATGCGGGCGGTGGCGGCCGACGTCGCCCGGCACGTGCGGGGCGCGACGGTCGTGACGGACGTCGGGAGCGTCAAGGGCGCGGTGCGCGACGCCGTCCGGTCCGCCGGGCTCGACGCCCGGTACGTCGGGGCGCACCCCATGGCCGGGACCGAGCACTCGGGCTTCGAGGCGTCGGACCCCGCGATGCTCGCGGGCGCGCGCTGGGCCCTGACGGTGGACGCGACCACGCGACCGGACGCGTTCACGACCGTGCTGCGGCTCGTCACGGGTCCGCTCGGCGGCACGGTGCACGTGCTCACCGACGACGTCCACGACGAGTCCACCGCGCTGGTCAGCCACGTCCCGCACGTCCTGGCCACCGAGCTCCTGGGCGTCGTCGCCGACGCGCCCGTGCGCGACGTCGCGCTGGGTCTCGCCGCGGGCAGCTTCCGCGACGCGACGCGCGTGGGGCGCACCGACCCGCGCCGGACGGAGGCCATGGTCACGGACAACGCCGCGTGGGTCGCGTCCGCGCTGCGCGTCGTCGTGCGCGACCTCGAGCAGCTCGTGCGCGCGCTGGAGACCAACGCGCCCGTGGGCGAGTTCTTCGACCGGCCCGACCCGGTGCGCGCCGCCACGGGCGGCACCGGCGAGCCCGTGCGCGTCGACCTCGACGACGCGGGCACCTGGCGCGAGACGCTCACCGCCGCGGGGGCCCGCGGCGCCGCCGTCGTGGACGTCGAGGACCGGGCGGTCGTCGTCGCCTGAGGTGCGACCGCGGTCCCGGCGTCGCCCGGGGCGGGTCACGTCGTCGCCGGGCCCCGTCGCGAGGCCCCGTCGACCGGTCGTCCGTCGGGCCCGGTCGTCAGTCCGGGCGCGACGCGGGCCGTCGCGGTGGCCGCGGCGGGACCGGCTTGCCGGCCACGATCGCGTCGAGCGGCACGGAGACCAGGGGAGGGGCGTCGTCGCGCGGGCCGTGGCCGCGGTGCGGCGGGGCGCTGCCGCCCGCGTCCTCGCGCAGCACGAGCGTGGTCGCGGTGGTCTCCACGACCACCCCGATCACGTCGGTGAGGGGCTTGCCCGCGACGGCCGCGTCGTCGGGCGAGAGCCTGCGGCGGACGACGACCCGCGTCCCCGGCGCCCACCTCGTCCAGGGCGAGTCGGGCACGCGGCGGCTCCTCGGGTCGTGTGACGTTCGTCCACGGGCTGGTCAGAGAGGGTCGGGCACCGCCCGACCTGAGCGATACTAGTCGTGCATGTCCCTGTCATGACCTCGCCCCTCGCCGGGCCGGGTCCGGACGAACCCAGAAAGGTACTCGGTCGTGACTTACGTGATCGCCCAGCCGTGCGTGGACGTCAAGGACAAGGCGTGCATCGAGGAATGTCCTGTCGACTGCATCTACGAGGGCAAGCGGTCGCTCTACATCCACCCGGACGAGTGCGTCGACTGCGGCGCGTGCGAGCCGGTCTGCCCCGTCGAGGCGATCTACTACGAGGACGACGTGCCGACGGAGTGGAGCGACTACTACCGCGCCAACGTCGAGTTCTTCGACGACCTCGGCTCGCCCGGCGGTGCCGCGAAGATGGGTCTCATCGAGAAGGACGACCCGATGATCGCCGCCCTGCCGCCGCAGGCCTGAGCCCTCGGCGCCGGCGCTCGTGGGACTCGCCGACCTCTCCGGTCTCGCCTATCCCTGGGACACGCTGACCCCGTACGCGGAGCGCGCGCGAGCGCACCCCCGCGGCGTGGTCGACCTCTCCATCGGCACGCCGGTGGACCCGACCCCCGCCGTGGTGCGCGACGCGCTCGCCGCCGCGTCCGACGCGCACGGCTACCCGACGACGCACGGGACGCCCGCACTGCGCGAGGCGGTCTCCGCGTGGTTCGCCCGCCGTCGCGGCGTCCCCGGCCTCGACCCCGACGCCGTGCTCCCCACCGTCGGGAGCAAGGAGCTCGTCGGGCTGCTGCCCTCGCTCCTGCGGCTCGGGCCGGGCGACGTCGTCGTGCACCCGCGGACGGCGTACCCCACCTACGACGTCGGCGCGCGCCTCGCGGGCGCGACGCCCCTCGCGACGGACGACGTCGACGCGTGGGCCGGGCGCGACGACGTGCGCCTGGTCTGGGTCAACTCGCCGAGCAACCCGACGGGCCGGGTGCTCGATGCCGCGCACCTCGCGCGCGTCGTCGCCGCGGCCCGCGAGATCGGTGCGGTCGTCGCGAGCGACGAGTGCTACGCGGAGCTCGCGTGGACCGAGCCCTTCACGACGACCGGTGTCCCGAGCCTGCTCGACCCGGCGGTGTGCGGCGGGTCGCACGACGGCCTGCTCGTCACCTACTCGCTCTCCAAGCAGTCGAGCATGGCGGGCTACCGCGCGGCGTTCGTGGCCGGGGACGCGGCGCTCGTCGCGGACCTGCTCGCGACGCGCAAGCACCTCGGCATGATCGTCCCCGCGCCGGTCCAGGCCGCGATGGTCGCGGCCCTGTCCGACGACGCGCACGTCGCCGCGCAGCGGGACGTCTACGCACGCCGCCGCGAGGTGCTCGTCGACGCCCTCACCGGCGCGGGCCTCGTGGTCGACCACTCCGAGGCGGGCCTCTACCTGTGGACGCGGCCCGCCGACGAGGCGGCCGGCGACTGCTGGCTGACGGTCTCCGCCCTCGCGGACCGGGGCATCCTCGTCGGGCCCGGGGCGTTCTACGGGACGGAGGGCGCGGGGCACGTGCGCGTCGCCCTCACCGCGACCGACGAGCGGGTCCACGAGGCCGCGGCTCGACTCTCCGGAGGCCTCCCGCTGGCGTGACCTGGATCACAGCGGGTGTGGTGTTCTCGTGACGGTTCCTGATTGGTCACGTGCGGGTGGGGCGGGGTACGGTCGACCGCGCGGCAACGGCGCGAGCAGCAGCAGGAAGGGAACCATGACCACCACTCAGCAGGCGAAGGTCCGCCTCCTCGTCGACGACCAGGCGCAGGACCTGCCCGTGGTCGCGGCGACCGAGGGCAACGACGGCATCGTCGTGTCCTCCTTGCTCAAGTCGACCGGCCTCGTGACCGTCGACCCCGGCTTCATGAACACCGCGTCGTGCGAGTCGAGCATCACGTACATCGACGGCGAGGCCGGCATCCTCCGGTACCGCGGCTACCCGATCGAGCAGCTCGCCGAGCGGTCGAGCTTCCTCGAGGTCGCGTACCTCCTCATCCACGGCGAGCTTCCCGACGCCGCGACGCTCGACGCCTTCGTGGAGCGCGTCAACCGGCACACGCTCGTGCACGAGGACTTCCGCACGTTCATGGGCACGTTCCCGCGCAACGCGCACCCCATGGCGGTGCTGTCGTCCGCGATCAACGCGCTGTCCACGTTCTACCCCGAGTCCCTCGACCCGTTCGACGACGAGACGGTCGAGCTCGCGACGGTCCTGCTCCTCGCGAAGTCGCGCACCATCACGTCGTACCTGCACCGCCGCCGCGTCGGCGAGCCGCTGCTCTACCCGGACTACTCGCGCGGGTACGTCGACGACTTCCTGCGCATGACGTTCGCGACGCCGTACCAGCAGTACGAGGCCGACCCGGTCGTGGTCGACGCGCTCGACAAGCTGCTCATCCTGCACGCCGACCACGAGCAGAACTGCTCGACCTCCACGGTCCGCGTCGTCGGGTCCTCGCACGCGAACCTCTACGCGTCCGTCGCGGCCGGGGTCAACGCGCTCTCGGGCCCGCTGCACGGCGGCGCGAACGAGTCGGTGCTCACCATGCTCGACAAGATCGCGGGCGCGGAGTACGACGTCGACACCTTCATGAAGAAGGTGAAGAACAAGGAGGACGGCGTCCGCCTCATGGGCTTCGGCCACCGGGTCTACAAGAACTACGACCCGCGCGCGGCGATCGTCAAGAAGTCGGCCGACGCCGTGCTCTCCACCCTCGGCAAGAAGGACCAGCTCCTCGACATCGCCATGGGCCTCGAGGAGATCGCGCTCAACGACGACTACTTCATCGAGCGCAAGCTCTACCCCAACGTGGACTTCTACACGGGCCTCATCTACAAGGCCATGGGCTTCTCGCCCGCCATGTTCACGCCGCTCTTCGCGCTGGGCCGCATGCCCGGCTGGATCGCGCAGTGGCGCGAGATGATGAAGGACCCGCAGACCAAGATCGGCCGCCCGCGCCAGGTCTACGTCGGCGAGACCGAGCGCGACTACGTCGCCGT